>JBIIGJ010000120.1:0-9115 GCA_044236455.1 Pirellulales bacterium | reverse complement strand
TACGCTCGAAGGGGGCGATGTCGCGCGGGGACGAGAGCTCTTTTTCACGAAGGGCGAAGTCTCGTGCGTACGGTGCCACCGTGCCGAGGGCAAGGGAGGCGATGTCGGACCAGGCCTCGATGGCATCTCTGCCACGAAGCAACGGACCTACCTGCTCGAAAGCATCGTGGCCCCTAATGCAACGGTGGCCGAGGCCTATCGCACGACGGTGATTCTCACCGACGAAGGCCACACGGTGGCGGGGATCCTCGTGTCGGAAAATGCGGATACGGTGAAGCTCAAGACGGCCGACGGCACGATCAAGGAGGTGGCGGTGGCATCGATCGACGAGCGGACCAGCGGACCGAGCTCGATGCCCGCCGACCTGGCCGGCAAGCTCACCCGCCGGGAGCTTCGTGATCTGATCGCCTGGCTGGCGAGCCTCACGAAGACCACGAAGCCGTAGCAGCGAATCCAGCGGTGGTCAGGCGACGGCCTGGAGCAATGCGCCGAGCGCTGCGGCGACCGCGACCACGACCGGCGTCGAGGCCCAGCCGCGGAGCAATGCCACGGCGCTGATGATCGCCACGGCGATGGGTAGCACCGCCGGCTGGCCCTCTGGCAGGAACGAGGCGACCGCGAGCTTCAGGCCCAGCAAGACGATCGCCGCAACGACGGCCGCCCCGATCGCCGTCATCGCCCGGCCCAGACCCGACGTCGGCCGGATGCTCCGCACCAGCGGCGCCAATGCGAAGATCATCGCGAAGGAAGGGATGAACGCGAAGAGCGTGGCGATCGCGGCCCCCTCGAGGCCGGCTGCCGCGGCGCCCGCGGCATCAGTCTTCCAGCCCGCAAGAAAACCGATGAAGGTGACGACGAGAATCAGCGGACCCGGCGTGGCCTCTCCCATGGCCAGCGCATCGAACCGTTCGGCGGGCGCGAGCCAGCCGCGAGCGACCGACTCATCGAGCGCCCATGGCACGACTGCGTAGGCGCCGCCCAGCGAGAGCAGCGTCGTCTCGGTGAAGAGTGCGGCGATGTCGGCGCCCCGGCCACCTGCCAGATGGAGCAGGCTGACGACGAGATAGGCGGCTCCCCAGATCGCGGTCCAGACGGCGGCGGTGATGACCGCGTGGTGGATCGGCGACCGGCCGCGTGCAGGTGCGGCGCCTGCAGACTCTGCAGGAATCGCAGGCTGCGCACCGGCCGCGTGGGCATCCTTGCCGCCGGCTCGCGGCGCGAGGTCGAAGGGCAAAAGGAATCCCACGATGCCCGCCACCAAGACCACGAGCGGAAAACTCACGCCCGCAGCCAGTGCCGCGAGGGCTCCGATCGCGATCACGACCGCTGCCGGCGAGCGCAGCGACTTTATTCCGATCCGCCATGCCGCCAGCCCGACGAGGGCCACGACCGCCGGCCGTGTGCCCGCAAACGCCGCCGCGACGAGCGGAAGGTGTTCCCCCGCGGCATGGAGCCAGGCCAGCGCCGTCACGAGCAGGGCGCCGGGAATGACGAAAAGCGTGCCGGCGAGCAGTCCACCGCCCACCCCGCCCTGCCGCCAGCCCGCGTAGGTGGCCAACTGCTGTGCCTCCGGGCCCGGCAGGAGCATGCAAAGCCGCATGGCGGCTAGAAATTCTTCCTCGTCGAGCCACTTGCGTCGTTCCACCACCTCGCGGTGGAGGATGGCCACCTGCCCCGCCGGGCCGCCAAAGCCCGTGGCGCCGATCATCAACCACGTTTTCCAGGCACCAGGTGTCATCCGGCCATGCTCTGTGTCGGTGGCATCTCGCTCTGTGGCATCAGCCGGAGAGCGTCGATGCCTCGGCCATGGTCGACGGTTGGAATCAGGCCAGCACGGGCTGGATCACGTGGCCGTGCACGTCGGTGAGCCGACGTTCGATGCCGTTGTTGTAGAAGGAGAGCCGCGTGTGATCGAGGCCAATGAGGTGGAGGATCGTGGCGTGGAGATCGTAGATCGTGGCCACGTTCTCGACGGCCTTGTAGCCGAATTCGTCGGTCGCGCCGTAATGGAAGGCCCGCTTCACGCCGGCACCGGCCAGCCAGACGGTAAACCCCGCTGGGTTGTGGTCGCGGCCGTTGGCCCCCTTCTGAAACGTTGGCATGCGGCCGAACTCCGTCACGAACGCCACCAGCGTGTCGGCAAGGAGGCCACGGTCCTTGAGATCCCGGAGCAGTCCGGCGACAGGCTGGTCGAGGATTGGACCGTGCACGCTGTATTGCTTCTCGATGGTCTTGTGGCCGTCCCAGTTGCCGACTCCCTCGCCCATCGCGTAGCCACCGTTGAAGAGCTGCACGAACCGCACCCCCTTCTCCACGAGCCGCCGGGCGAGGATGCAGTTGCGGGCGAAGCGGGCCTTGAGTGAGTTTTGCGTATCGTCGGCGCCGTAGAGCGCGAGCGTCTGCGCCGACTCATCCGACAGGTCGGCCACCTTCGCCGCGGAGAGCTGCATCTTGGCGGCCAGTTCGTAGGCACTGATCCGGGCCGCGAGGTCGCTGTCGCCCGGATGCCGCGAGAGATGGTCTTCGTTGAGCCTCTGCAGGAAGTCGCGGGTGGCCTGGTCGGCCTCCGCCGAGATCGACGCCGGACGGGCGAGGTTTGCGATCGGCCGGTCGGCATTGAAGCTCGTGCCCTGGAAGACAGCCGGGAGGAACGCCGACTGCCAGTGCCGTGGGCCGTTTTGCGGCACGCCGCGGGGATCGGGGATCGCCACGAATGCCGGCAGGTCGTTGCAGTCGCTGCCGAGCGCGTAGGTCGTCCACGCGCCGATACTGGGGAAGCCGTCGAGGGTGAACCCGGTCGACATCTGGCTTTCAGCAGGCCCGTGGGTGTTGCTCTTGGCCGTCATCGAGTGGATGAAGCACATCTCGTCGGCAAGCTCGCCCAAGTGCGGCAACAGATCGCTCGTCATCGTGCCGCTCTCGCCGCGCGGCTTGAACTCCCAGAGCGGCTTGATCAGGTTCCCCTGCTCTCCCTGAAACGTGACCAGCTTTTCGCCACTGGGCGTCGGCATGGGCGTGTCGTGCCGTTTCACGAGCTCGGGCTTGTAGTCGAACGTGTCGACGTGCGAGAGCGCGCCCGAGCAGAAGATCATCAGCACCCGCTTGGCCTTCGCGGGAAAGTGCGGCGGCCGCGGGGCGTAGGGGTGGGCCGGGTCGATCACCGGTCGGATCGGCGGCTCTCCGCCGAGCAGTCGCTGCTCGTGGAGGAGCGTCGCCAGCGCGATGCTCGACAGGCCGGTGCCGCCCCATTGCAAGAAATCACGGCGGTCGAGCAACCGGCGGCCGGCATGGGAAAGGTGGTGTCGCATGGGCGCCTCAGTAGATGGTGATGAATTCGCTGGCGTTGTAGAGGCTGCGGCAGAGGATCGGCAGACCGTGGGCGGCGACGAGCGTGCGGCCTGCGGCCACCTCGGCTTCGGTGGCCTTGCGGCCGAAGGCCAGTTCGATCGCCCGGCCCACCTGGAGCCCGGGGTCGCTCCCCGCCTCCCGCTCGACCCGCTTGGCGAACCGGGCGGCCTGGTCGAGCAGGAAGTCGCCGTTGAGCATGTTCAGCGCCTGCAGCGGCGTGACGCTGACCGTCCGCTTCGGCTGCACCTGTCCGGCGTCGGGGCAGTCAAAGGCGCCGAAGAAGCTGTCGAGTTCGGCCCGCGGCTTCGACTGATAGACCATCCTGCGGAAGTCCTCGTCGGTGAACGTGGTCTTGGTGTTGTAGACCTTCACGTAATTCGTGTTGGGCTCGAAGAGGTCGAAGCCCGGTCCGCCCATCTTCGTGTTGAGGCTGCCGCTCACGGCGAGGATCGCGTCTCGCAGCGGCTCGGCCTCGAGCCGCCGCGGTGGATATCGCCAGAGCAGCCGCGAGCCCGAGTCAACCGTCAGGCCATCCTCTCGCGGCGTGCTCGTCTGCCGGTAAGCCCGGCTCGTGACGATCAGCTTGTGCAGGGCCTTGAGCCGCCAGCGGTTTGCGGGGTTTGCGGGGTCGATGAGTTCACTCGCCAGCCAGTCAAGCAGTGCAGGATGGCTCGGCGCGGCCCCGTTGACGCCGAAGTCGCTCGGCGTGTCGACGATGCCGGTGCCAAAGTGGTAGTGCCAGAGCCGGTTGACGATCACGCGGGCCGTGAGCGGATTGGTCGGTGACGCGATCCAGTCGGCGAGCGCCTTGCGACGGTCGCTCTCGGGGGCGTCGGCCGGGAGCTGCCACGAGGCGCCGAATTGCGAGAGGCTCCCGGGGGCGATCTCCTCGCGGGGAGCCATCGGGTCGCCACGGAAGAAGCGATGCGTCGTCGCGGCTGTGACGAACTGGCCTGCATAGGCCTTGGGCAGCGTCTTGAGCGGCTGGAGCTTCTTCTTGAGATTCCCCGCTGTCTCGGTAAGGCTCTCCATCTCGGCCAGCTCGTTCGGGGAGAGCTCGGCGGCCGACGTGATCGGGCCGACCTTATGCACGTAGTCGTGAGGCAGCCGATCGGCGTGCGTCGCGACCACATTCCAGTTCGTGCCGTCGAGTGACGTGCTGATCTCGTATTTCGTCGCCAGCCGGTCGGCGAACTCAGGCTTCGGACTGCGGTCGCGGCTCCAGACGACGCGGCTGAGCTCCTCCACCTCGGGCAGTTCCAGCTGCACCCAGCCCTTGCCGATCTCGTTCGAGATCCACGACCGCTTGTTGCCATACTTGCCGTCGTTGATGTGCTCGAGCTTGTGATAGGGATTGTCGGCGAAGGTGCCCGAGGCCGACGGTTTCGCCCCGCTCGCCACATTGCGGCCGTCGACGGTGAACGCCTCCACTTCGTCGAGGCATGGCTCCGCCGCCGTCGTGTCGAGCACCGTGAATCGCACGAAGCGCGCCTTTGTCGGTGGGAAGGCATCGACGTTTTCGCCGCCCGACACCGAGCCGCGGAGGTGCGGCGTCCGGTTGGCCGCGTCGTCGAGAGACTCCTGCTCCTCGAAGATCACGACGTCGGCCGTGACGGGGGCTTCGGCAGAGCCGCCGACGACGAGCAGCCGCGATGCCTCAGTGAGCGTATGAACGCCGGCCTCGCGGAAGCCGCTCCAGAGAGGCTGGTTCGGCGTCGGCTCGCCGCTGCCGTCGGCCATGAGTCGCGGGTCGACGTCGGCCATGAGTCGCTGGTCGACGGTGGCTATCACCTTTTGATCTGCCGTGGTCTTCGGATCGCCGTCGGCGTCGAGGACGTATTTCGCGTTGCGGGAATGCGTGTGCCAGCCGGCGCCCCAGGAGAGCCAGATTCGGAACACGCCGGCAGCCTTGGGGCCGTAGGCGAAGACGGTCTGACCTGGGGGAGCCTGCCACCAGGTGTATTGCTTGCCGATGTTGGGCAGGGACCGGATGTCGCCGGGTTCGTCGGCGTGGCCGCGTTCGGTGCCGCCGGCATGCGTGGCGACCCCCTTCGGCTCGGCGTGTTTCTCTGTCTGTGTGGTCGACAGGTCGTCGATCACGATCGTGCGGCGGAGCCGCGCGGCGGGCTGGAGTTCGGCGAGCCGGCGCTGGACCGGCTGCAGGTCCCGCTCGATGGCGGCGATCTGCTTCAGCCGGTCGGCATTGTCAGCCGGCAGGATGTCGCGGTCGCCATGCTTGACTCCGGCGAATACGGCCTTGATGCGGTAGTAATCGGCCTGCGGAATCGGATCGAACTTGTGGTCGTGGCAGCGGGCGCAGCCAACGGTGAGGCCGAGCATGGCCGAGCCCGTCGTGCTCACCATGTCGTGCATCTCGTCGGCCCGCTGGTTGGCCGTGAGCGTCGGGTCGGGCGACTTCACCTCGTCCATCGGACCGCCGACGATGAAGCCCGTGGCCGCGTCGGCTCCGAGCATGTCGCCGCAAATCTGCTCCTTCAGAAAAGAGTCGTAGGGCTTGTCGGCATTGAACGACGCGATCACCCAGTCGCGATAGGGCCAGGCGTTGGACCGTACTTTATTCATCTCGAAGCCGTGGCTCTCGGCGAACCGAACGACGTCGAGCCAGTGGCGGGCCCAGCGTTCGCCGTAGTGCGGCGAGGCGAGCAGCCGGTCGACCAGCTCCGCAAACGGCCCGGCTGTGTTGCCAGCGGCGCGGCAGGCGTCTTCGAAGGCCGCGATCTCCTCTGGCGAGGGTGGCAGGCCGATCAGATCGAAAGACACGCGGCGGATGAGCGTCCGTGGATCGGTCTCAGGATTGAGGGCGAGGCCCTTCTCTGCCAGCGACGAAACGATGAAGGCGTCGATCGGATTCTTGCCGATGACTGCCTGGGTGGAGGTGAGAGCCGGCACAGGCGGCCGCTCAAGCGGCTGAAACGCCCAGTGGTTCGCCCCCTTCGCGGGGGCGGCATCGCCCTTGGGCAGGAGCGACTCAGGCAGTGTCTGCATGTCGTCGGGCCACGGGGCGCCGGACTCGATCCAGAGCCGCACGAGCTGCTGCTCGTCGGCGGAGAGCGGTTCGCCATCGGCCGGCATCCGGCTTTCATGGTCGTCGGTGACGATCCGCTTGTAGAGTTCGCTCTCGTCCGGCTTGCCGGGCACGATCCCCACAGAACCAGAGTCACCGCCGGCGATCGTCTTTTCCCGCTCGTCGATCCGAAACCCGCTCTCCGGGCTGCCGGCGGCATGGCAGGCCCCGCACTTCGTGGCCAGCAGCGGCGCCACCTGGGTGCGGAACGTCTCGGCGGCCGCGGCATCAGCGGCGGGAGCAGCAAAGGCTGCACCGCGATGGACGGCGAGGGCAAGAAGGCCCGCGAGCACAACCACCGTCCAGATGCTCGACTGCGAAAGCTTCATGGTGGCACGTTCCGGCAGGTGCGGTGCATGCAGCCCAGCGGTCGGGAGACAACCACCTCTATAGTATCGACAAGGGCACCCCCCTGCACTTCCATTCCAGCCCAAATCTTTTACGTTTTTTCAGGAAGTGCTACCGCTGCGGCGGCGGTGAAGCCGGTGGCTGGCGGGACCAGATGACCGCCAGCATGGCGGCGGCGAAGGCGCTCCAGGGGCCGAACACGGCGGCGGCAAGGGCCGCAGTTGGACTGTGGAGTGAGCCGAGCGCCAGCGCCGTCGCCATGCCGCCGTTCTGGATGCCCACCTCGATGCTCACGGTGCGGGCATCGCGAGCGTCGAGCCGCGCGGCCCGCGCCGCAAAGTAGCCGAGGAAGAAGCCCGTCGCGTTGTGGCACACCGCCGCTGCGAACAGCGGCAGGCCGACGCGGCGGAGGTCCGGGGCGGCGAGCGCCACCGTGATCGCGATGATCACGCAGATCGACGCCATCGCAATCGGCGGCAGGGCTCCCGCCAGCCTCCGCGCGAGGCCCGGCGCGAAGCGGTTGATTACGAGTCCTGCGACCACCGGCGCGAGGATCACCCACACGATCGACCAGAACATCTCCCCCGCGTCGATCGGCACGTCACGGCCGGCCAGCAACCGCATCGCCAGCGGCGTGACCAGCGGCGAAAGAAGCGTCGTGCAGGCGGTGAGCGTCACCGAGAGCGGCACGTTCGCCCGGGCCACGTAGGTGATCACGTTGCTGGCGACGCCTCCCGGGCAGGAGCCGACGAGGATCAGTCCCGCCGCGACCTCACCGGAGAGACCGAAGAGGCGGGTGAAGGCCCAGCCGGCGAGTGGCATGATTCCGAACTGTGCGGCCACGCCCAGGGCCACCACGACGGGCCTCGCGAGCACGCGGCGAAAATCGACCGCCGTGAGCGTCAGGCCCATGCCGAGCATCGTGAGCTGCACGAGCGGCACGATCGCCTGCCGCGGCTCGAAGCCCTGCCACCGCCAGGTGAACAGGCTGGGAATGAAAAACCCCGCCACTGCACACACGATTACGGCCAGCGCGAAGCCGAATTGCGTGGCGAGCGCAGCCGCGGTGCCGCGGCCGACGTCGGAGCCTGCCGTGGTGGAAGTGTCGTGGTTCATGATCCCAGTCTGCTCAGTCGGCTCGCAGGGCCGCAACCGGGATCACGGCCAGTTCGCCGCTGTTGTTGTTCCACAGTTGCCGCCCCTCGCCGACGCGGCCCACGCCGCCACCGGAGTTCGAGTAGCCCACGTAGAGTTGACCGTCGTGCTCGATCGCATAGGGATACGAAAGCTGGGCCCCGGGATGCGACTCCACCTCGCCGTCATGCTCGCTGCGGCGAATCACCAATACCCGCGAAAAGGTGCTCGCCCCCGGCGGCCCGAGGGCGATCGAAAGCGGGGTGCGCTTGCTGCCGCTGTCAGCAGTGGTCGTGCAGATCAGATACGGCTCGCCGCTCGAGAGCCGGCCCGCGTAGGGCTTGCTCGTCGTCATCGGGAGGTTGCTCGGCTGCGACGGCGTGTAGGTGCGACCGTAGTCGTCGCTCGTCGCCACGAGTGCGAGAGCCTTTGCCCCGTAGCGGGCGATGTTCGTGATACGGCGGCCCTGCGTGACCAGCGTCGATTCTCCCCACACTGCCGGACCTCCGGCTACCGGGGGCACCCCGAGACCTTCGGCCACCGGGATCACCACGGGATCCCAGGTTGTGAAATCATCTCCCCGGCTGATCGCGACGGCGGGCGGATGCACACCGCCCGCGCTGGCGTCGCCACGCGCGGAGATGCCCGCGATGATCCAGTTGCCGTCCTTCATCCGCTGCGGCTCCTGCATCGGCCAGAAGCCCCCTTCGACCACGACACCAAGCGCTGCCCACTGTCCCGTCGCCTCGTCGAGCACGTAGCCCCGCGTGTGTACCCGTTTCATCGTGCCGTAGTAGGCCCCCATGAACGCGTGGAGCCGGCCGCCGTGCGAGAGAAACACGCCGTGGCTCACGGCCAGATCCGGCTTCTCACCAGAGTCGATCGTGAACGTCTCGCCCCATGTGCGTCCGCCGTCGTCGCTCACCCGGCCGCGGGCCTCCTCGCTGCCAGTGTTTTCGCCCCCTTTGTTGTGGCCGAACGACGCAAAGAGCCGGTTCTTGTGCCAGGCCAGCCCGACCCCGTGCAGAAACCGGTAGCCGTCCTGCTTGAACTCATACGGCTTGATGACAGCGAACCGCGTGCCGGCAATCACCGGCATGTCCACCGCACGCGGCAGCGGCGTGGCCGGATCCCAGAGCATCGCCGGCTCCGCCCCAAAAAGGTGGCAGCCACCCAAAACGGCGAAGACGCACAGGCAAC
>JBIIGJ010000033.1:0-30113 GCA_044236455.1 Pirellulales bacterium | reverse complement strand
CCGCCTTCGACGGCATGATGCTCTACGACGAGATGTACGAGGCGGCCGTGTCGGGTCTCGTGCCGCACCATCAGAAATACTTCGGCGCGACCCGCATCCGGCTCGCCGAGGAAAAGTTCGGCGTGCCTCCGTCGAAGATCGAGCAGGCCCTCTCCCGCTACCTCCAACGGCCGCCGGCACAGCGAGATCCGGCCGTCCTGCAGCAATACATCGCCTATCAGGACTGGCAGCAGCACGGCTGGGCCGAATACATCGACAGGGTCGTCGGCGTGGCGCGGGGGATCGCCCCGGCCGCGCGGTTCGGCACCTACCATCGCACCTGGATGGCGCCGGGCACCTGCGACGACATCTACAACGGCTATGCGCCCGACCTGTTCCGCAATCTCGACATCATCAGCCACGTGCACTACGCCGACAACATCACCGGCTGGGTACATGCCCCGCTGATGGCCAGCATCCTGCGGACGGGCCGCGGCAAGACGCTCTACCTCAACATGCCGCTGACGCATGAATCCAGCTCCGACTTCGACGGTCAGTACACGCGGCAAATGGCTTTGTCGGTGCTGTCGCTCGGCGCTAACGGTGTCTCGCAATATGGCCTGCTCCACTCGTTCGAAGACGGCCCCAATCCGCACACGGCGCTGGCCAATGAGACCACCCGCGTGCTCAACCGTGAAATCCTCCGCCCGTTCGGCGCGATCAACGACCACACCACCGACGGCTACCGCCGCGTCGGCATCGTCAGCACGCTGGCCCAGCACGCGACCAGCCGCTTCAAGCCGATTGCAGTCGCTTGCCAGACCGAGGGTATCGCGGTCGCCTGCTGGCGGCTGGGCTACCCCGCCACGTTCCTTCGCGAGGATACGCTGCAGGAGCCGCTCGATGATTTCGAGATCATCTTCGTGCCCGGCATCCACTTCGAGGGCGAGCTCTCCGAGCCGGTCATGCAGCGGCTGCGGGCGGCGGTGGATCAGGGAATCAAGGTGGTGGTTGAGGGCGACAGCCAGTTGCAGCTCCCCGGCGTGATGAAGCTCGCCGACTGGAAACTCGACAACTACTACATAGGCGATACCTACTTCGCGACCTGGGAGGACGACGAACTCAACAAGGTCTACCGGGCCAGCCAGCCAATCGTCGACTACCTGCGGCCGAAGCTGGCCGAGTGGGGCGTCGAACCCGCCGCGCGGGGCGATTTCCGCGTCGGCCCCAACTGGCGCAGCGGCGGCGACATCCAGTATCTCATCCACGCCAACTTCGACGATCCGCCCTATCGCCATTCCGTCAAGCAGTCGCAGGTTCTGCCCAAGGTGCAGCGGCTCCAGGTGCCGCGGCGCCGCGGTGCCGCGGCCTACGACCTGCTGGCCCAGCAGCCGCTGGAGATCAGGCCGGCCGTCGGGCCGCACGCCGACCGCGAGCAGGTGATCGACCTCGACCTGCGGAGGCTGCAGGGCGCGATCGTCGCCTTCACGCCGGAGCCGGTTGCGAAACTCGAGACAAGTCTTGCCTGGAAGGCCGACACGGGCCACCTGCGTCTGCGGGGAGAACTCCGCGGCGCATCGGGCAAGCCGATCAAGGGCGTGTTCCCGGTGCGGATCACGCTCCGCCAGGGTGGCACCGCGCGGGAGTTCGACCGCGTGCTGGGGGCTGACACGGCGGCTGAGTTCACGCTGCCGCAGGGGGCCGCCGACCGCGACACCACGATCGAGGTCCGCGAGGCCCTCACCGGCCGCACGGCCTCGCACACTCTCATCGTTCCGGCGCGGGCGGCCTTGCCGCTCGAGCTCGCAGGCCCGCAGGCCGTCGCAATGCCCTATCCGGCCGAGGTGGCGAGGTTCATCCAATCGCAGAAGGCGTCCAAGCAGGCCGTCACGATCGCCGTTGCCAAGAGCGTGGCGGGGGCCGACGCCGTGGCGAGCGATCTGGTCCGGAAGTTGAAGGACCGCGGCATCGCCGCGCGGGTCGCGCCGGAGGCGAGCGTGTACCGCCGTGCGGCCGGCGATCCGAAAGCGGAAGACCCGCTTGGCGATGGCTTCCACACCTGGCGGGGCTCGCAGCCGGTGATCGGCCCAGGGCTGGCCGTCGATGGGCCGCTGGTGGTGCTTGGCGCGGCCCACGGCTCGCTCCTGATCGACGCGCTTGCCGAGCATGGCTATCTCTCACACCGGCCGCTCGGACAGCCTGGCGAAGCCTGCCGGCCGAGCGTGCAGGTTGCCACGAAGGGACTTCACTTCGCGCACGACACACTCTGCCTGATCGCCAACGACGCGGCGGGCATGCAGGCCGCGGTCGACTCCCTCTTCGCGGCCGCCGCACCACCAGCGGCGGAGGCCGGCGCGCGACAGGCGGCGGCCGTCGAGCACACCGCGGCCGACACCGGCGCGACGGCGGCGGTGCCGGTGACAACGAAGATGGGCACCAACGAGATGATCGAACATCTCAAGTTCGATGCCGCTGGCAATCTGTACTTGGGCACGTGGGGCCACGGCAACAACTTCTATTCGCTCGACAAGAACGGCGCGGTCCGCTTCGCGCGACGGCTGCCGGAGATGGGCATCCGCCGTCTGGAGGTGGCCGACGATCGCGTGCTGGCATATACAGCCGCGGGCGCTCGGCTCTACCAGTTCACCCACGACAACAAGCCGCTCTCGCAGGCGCGGATCAACCTCGACCCGGGCGGCACGCTCGCCGACGACGACTACTCCCTCTCCGACGCTGATTTCCTCTGGCTCCCCGGGCCGCGGCGGCTGCTTCACAACCTGGGCGACAGGCTCCGGCTGCTCGACGAGCAGGGAACGATCATCGCCGAATGGGAGGGGGAGGCCTACAACGACAAGGATGTCGCCGACAGAGTGCTCCGACGGCAGTTGCACGGCTACGCCCTGAGCCCCGACGGCAGCCGGATCGCCCAGCTGGAAACGAGCCAGTATTTCACGAGGCATGGGTACAAGGACGAGCTCGTGTACGACGTGCATCTGGTCATCCGCGATCTGCGGGGCGGCCTGCTGCACGAGTTCAAGGAGATCGACAACGGCAAGGAGGTGACGGCGAGGGTGGCGTGGCCTGCCGATACGGCGGGCCCCGTCGTGTATGCCCCCAATGCCATGCTGGCCGAGGGGCATGAGCGGTGGCTCTTCGATCCCGCCTTGAAGCTGCTGGCGAAGGTGCCGTATCGGCAGGGGATGCTGTCGCTCGGGGTTGAACGGCGGCTGATCCGCGACGGCGCGATGCTGCTCTATTACGACACGGCCGACCGGCTCGTCTGTCGCATCGGCCCCTTTGCGATCGCGCCGACGTTCGCGGCCGTCAGCCGCGACGGCAGCCATCTGGCCACGCTCGACGAATATGGCCGACTGCAGATCTTCGCGACGGTTGACGGCCGCAGGCGTGCCGACACGATGGTGCCGGAACTGGGGAGCGCGATCGCCTTCACTCCTGATGGCAGCCAACTGGTGCTGGGCGGCGCACGTGGCACGGTCCTCGCGTTGGATCTCGAAGGCAAGCCCGTCTGGCGTCAGGAGTTGTCGCAGTCCAACCCGACGCTCGGCGGCGACCTGCCCGAACGTGATCCGTCGTTCCCGGATCTGACGGCCCGCCTCTGGCCCGAGACACGTGACGAGCCGGGACAACTCGAACAGCTCGTGCGGCTCGGGCCCAACCGGCTGGTCAACGGCGATGCGGAGGAGCAGACCGGCTGGCAGGCTCCCCAGGTCGACTTCCGCGGGCCGGGCCATGAGAGCAGCCGCGCCCTCGCCGTCGGCCCGGCGCCAGTCACGCAACAGGTGAACGGCTATCTCGGCACCCACGCCACCTGGGTGCTTGAATTCTTCTATCGCGCCGCCGAAGACCGTGGGCCGGTCGAACTGCTCGCCGGCCTCATGGGCGACGGCCGATTCCGCGAATCGACCGCCATGCGGCTCTCGGCCGACTCGCAGTGGCGGTTCGCCCGCGTGGCCTTCAAGAATGGCGAGAAGTGCGGCACGTTGACGGTCGGCTTCTCGGCGGCGGCGCCAGGGGGCTGCCTCGTCGATCGAGTGAGCCTGCGTCAGATCCGGTTCCCGAGCATCAACCACGTGCTCAGCGAGCCGCTCTACCCGATCGCACCGGTCGTCCTTGAAAACCCGCTCTACTCGCAGCAATACGATCCCGTTGGCAACCTCCGAGAGCAGGCCGTCAACCGCGTGCTCATCCCGCCGCTGCACACCGGCGCGCTCAACCTCGTCGAAAATGCCTGGATGCAGAACGGCAGGCTCAACGACACGTCGGACCACTGGTACATCCAGCCTTTCAGCCGTGAAAGTCCCGAACTTCCGATTTCGCTCTCGCTCCGCGAGCCGCGCTGGATCTCGATGCTGGCGGTCTATTTCAACCAGCGCCGGCCCGACCAGGTCGCACCGCACTTCGACATCTACGGGGTCGATCCCGAAACGGGCAACGACCGGTTGCTGGCAAGCGTTCGCAACAACGCGCAGGTGTTCCGGCTCGTGAAGTTTCCGCCGATCAAGACGACGCTCGTGAAGTTGGTGCTGGTCAACTCGATCGAGCGCCACCGCACCGTGAGCGAGATCGAGCTCTACGGTCCCCTCTCGGGCCGGGAGGGACAGCCCGCGTTCCTCGACCCCGAAGGCCAGAACACCTACATGGGCGACTTCACTCGCGTCGACAAGCGGCTCAAAGTCCTCGCCGGCGACTACTTACCGCCGCTCGTGCGCCACCCGGTGCACGACGAGTCGGTCGCCTGGCACGCGCCGATCACGCAGCCGCTGCTGGCCGAGGGACGCATGTATCTGGGCCGCACGTTCGGCCAGAACACCTCGCACACGCTGGCAGAGCCGCTCAAGGATGTCTCCAGGGGTCGCGCTGGCGGCTTCGGCTATACCCCCTACGGCACGCTGTACGCCGGGCTGATCCTGCGGACCGGCAACGACGGCAAGCTCTACTGCCTCAATCCCGATACGGGCACCGAGCTCTGGTCGGCTCCGCTCGGCAACCGGCTCTTCGGCTGCCCGGTCTGCATCGGGGAGGACATCTACGTCGCCAACGACCTGGGCAGACTCTTCCAGCTCGATCTGGCCAGCGGTCAGATCATGAAGGAGGCCACCATCGGCGGGCTGGTGCTGGGCTCCCTCGCGACCGACGGTCGCACGCTCGTGTTCATCACCGACGACGGTCGTCTCAACGCCGTCGATGCTGCGACGTTCAAGACGCTCTGGCAGCTCCCGATCGCAGCGGCGACCGACTCGACCCCCGCGGTCGATCAAGGCACGGTCTACCTGGCCGACCAGCAGGGGCTCGCCCAGGCTGTCGACCTTGCCACCGGCAGGCCGCGGTGGGCCACGCCGCTGGGAGATGAATTCGCCCGCTGCCCCGTCGTTGGCCCGAACGTAGTGGTGTTTGGCTGCCGCGGCGGCACGCTGGCGGCTCTCGACCGCGCGACGGGAAGGATTCTTTGGAAGCAGCAGGTCGAGAGCCGGTTCGAGTATGAGCCGCTGCTGACGGAAAGCGGCCTGCTCTTCTTCAGTGGCGGCACGGCCATGCTCGCCAGGCTCGACACCGGTGAGTCGAATCCGTGGCAGCCGATCGCTGCGTCACGCGGCAGGCCCGCGCTGCTCGCGCCGCCGTTCACGCTGCCAAACGATCCGGTGGTGCCGCTGAGCTACTACCGTGGACGGCTCGCCTTCATCGAGCGGCCGGCCGACAAGGGGCACCAGACATTTCAGATGAATTTTGCCTGGCACCTCCTGGGGGGCTCGTACACCGTGCTCGCGCCTGTCGAGAAGGCCGCCGTGGAGGCAAAGCCATGATTGTGTTCCAGATGCCCCGCTGCTTCGCACTTGCCACGCTTGTCCGCGGACTGCTTGCCGGCTGCCTGCTGGCTCACGCCGCAGTCGCAGCGCCATCCGCCGATCGGGTCGATCTCGCCGTGGCGTGGCGAGAGGGTAAGCCGCAGGCGACGCTCGTGGTTCGGGATCTGCCGGCGGAGGTGCCCGAGCCGCCGTCGGTGGCCTGGTCGGTGCTCGATCCGCAGGACAAGCCGCTCGCGGGCGGCGTGGTGAAACTTTCCCGAGTCGATGGCACGTGGCAGGCCGCCATCCCGCTCGACGTGATCAAAGAACCGAAGAAAACGCATCGGCTGGAACTCTCGCTCCGCGATGCAGCGGCGAGTCTCGACTATGCTGCGAGGGCAACGATCGTGGGTGAGGCGGCGAGCGTGCCGTGGTATGCGATCGTGGGCGAGGGTGTCTGGCCCGATCGCAGTGTGGCCTTCGTGGTCTCGCTGCCGGGCGACAAGTCGGCCCAGCCGCGTGACATCCCCGTCGGCCTGACGGTCCGCGACGGAGACGAGGCGATCGCATTCCAGCGTGATCTCCGTCTGCCGCCCGACGCTGATCGCAGCGTGCACCGCATTCCGGTCACGCCCGACACCGCCGCGACCGTGGGCCCTTATCTGGCCGAGCTCGACATCGACAGCGAGGTGCACGGCCTGTCGTTTCGCACGCAGGAGCGGTTCGCGCAGGCCTGCGCCGAGATTCCGCTGAGCAGTTTCGAACGGGGCCAGCGCAGCGACTGGTTCACCGCCGATGGCCAGCCGCAGGGCTACCGCTCGCTGCAGTTCTACTACTCTGGGCATCTCCAAGACCTCCAGCAGCGGGACTACCCGCGGATCGGCTACGACCCTGCAGAAAAGCATGCCGGCCGCCAGTCGTTCCGCATCGGCTATGAGAGCGGCAAGCCTGCCCACGTCTGGTCGCAGCAGGTGCTGCCAGGCAAGCCGACGGCGCTCTCCATCTGGGTCAAGGGCAACAAGACGGCAGATGAACTGGTGATCTTATTCGAGGACCACATCAACTTCTCGCTGCCCGCCTGGCAACGGAATGCCAACTTCTCCGAGGCGAAGATCTGCACGCTCGACTTCGAAGGCTGGCAGCGGTTCACGGTGCCCGTCCTGGGCGCGGGGCTGCAGGCCAGCGGTAGCAAGGGGTCCACCAGCGATGTCGACGCGCCGGTGAAGATTCTCGCAGTCTCGGTCCGCACGACGGTGGCCAAGGGGCAGCAGGCCGGCGAGCCGCGGCAGGTGTGGCTCGACGACCTGTCGGTGCAGACGCAGTCGCCCGAGAACGGTCGGCTTTCGCTGGAGCTGGGCTCGAACCGCGACGACGGTTCCCTCACCGACAAGGCGGTGATGGTCGTCTCCGTCGGCAACGGGCGCGGCGTCGACCTCCCACGCGGCAGGCTCAGTCTCACCGCTCGCGACCCCGAGGGGCAGGCCGTGTGGACGCAGACCCTCGACCTGCCAGCCAAGGCGGGGCAATTCACATTCGTCGAGGTGCCGCTGGAGGAACTCTCCCGCAAGCCTATGGGCGGACCGTTCGACATCGACGCGACGTTCACCGATGCGAGCGTGCCCGGCGCCCGCATCACGGGCCGGCAGACGTGGAAGCTTCCCCGGCAGGCGGCAGTCGTGCACGACTTCGAACACCGCGAGACCTACAGCGGCTACGCGGCCGGCGCGGTGACCACATCGAGGGCGACCGTCGTCGACGGTGGCGCCGATGGCAGCAAGGGTTCGCTCGCTCTCACCGTCGTGCCCGGTCAGGCCGACAACTCGGTGCTCCTGCACCCGGCCCTGCCCGGCAAGCTCGACCGGGTTGAACTGATGGTGCACGGCGGCAGCCATCCGGTGACCCTGCAGCCCTGGTTCATCGACGCGGCCGCCACGGGCGTCTGGCTCCGGAAACACAACCTCTTCTGGGCCGAACCGATCACGGTCGACTGGCAGGGCTGGCGGAAGGTGACGGTTGCGTGCCCGCCGATTCCCGTGGGCCACGCGGAGAAGTCGCGGACGTTCCTGTTCGAGCCTGCCTATCCGCTCAATCTTGCGTTCAACGCCCAGGCGACCGGCGACCAGCCCGTCGAGGTGCGATTCGACAACGTGCGGGCTGTCACACATCTGCCCCGCGACGAGTGGCACCGCATCGAGATCGAGTATCCCGACGAGAGCCGCGTGCACGCCCCCGGTGCGCCGCTCACGGCGATCGTCACCAACTTCGCCGCCGAGCCGGCGACGTTTGCGGTCTCGTTTCAGCTGCGGCAGGCACAGGGCTTCGTCGCCCGGCAGGGCACCATGCCGCTGGAGATCAAGGCCGGGGAGCGCCGACACGTGACGGTCATCGACAGTCTCGCGCCGGGCGTCTACGACCTCGAGCTCGCGGGCGTCGGCTCGCAGGCCGTTCGCGGGCCGCTTGCCGTGCTGCCGGCGGCCGGCTTCTTTGGCCCGCAACCTGCGACGATGCTCGGCGATCCGCTCGCGCTGCGACGCGAACTGGGCCTTACCAACGAGAGGATCTATCTCGATTGGGACAACGTCGAGCCAGCGCCCTACGTGCGGCACTTCACCTGGTTTGAAATGGAGTCAGGCAAGCGCCGGACACTGCCCGTGATGCCCGCGGAACTGCGGCCGCTGGCCGAGGCAAAGGAGAAGACGGCCGCCGCAGTAGCCGCCGTTGTGACCAACGTCACGGCGCTCCAGAAGAAGCTCGGCGAACAGGCCACCGCTCGGCAGCAGACCCTCCTCAAGGCCGAGGCAGCGCAGAAGAACGTCGATGCTGCCGCGTCGGACACGACCGCGGCCGCGGAGAAGAAACAGGAGGCGGCCCGCAAAGCGTTTGAGAATATTCGCCAGGCGGTGGAGGCGGCGGAGCTGCCGATTCGTGAAACGGAGGCATTGCTCGAGCAGGCGGCGGTCGAACATGAACGGCTCAAGGCCGAGGCGATGGCCGCCGCCAAGGCGTTCGAGTCGGCCTCTCTGCCCTACGCGCTCACGCTCGACCCGGTCGTCGGCTTCGCCGCCGACTGGGCCGGCCCCGAGGCCCGCGACGCGCTGGCGAAGGGCGTCTACACGCGGTATATCCCCAACATCCTGCAGGTGCCCGACCGGCTCATCGACTGGAGCCTGTTCGTGCGGGAACTGCAGCGAGAATATCGGGGCCGCTTCGACCGGTGGGTGTTCTGGGAAAACCCCGACCTCGACCAGGCCCCGCAGAACATTCCGCCGGAGCGGTACCGGCCGCTGCTGGAAACCTTTCAGCGGTGGGTGAAGCTCTATAACCCGCGGTCGCGGGTCATTGCCGGTGGCTTCAACTTCGACAAGGCGATTGACTACCTGAAGAAGATCCCCGACCCGCACACGCTGCCGTTCGACGAGATCGCCATGCAGGTGAACCTCGGTGAGCTCTCCCCTGAAAAGGGCGACATGGAGGGATTCCTCGACGATCTGGAGGACCTGCTCAAGCTCCGAGAGAACCGCCGTACCGTGTCGATTACAGAGCTCGACTGGGGCATCGGTCCGCTGGTCTCGCCGGTCGAGCAGGCGGCCTACCACGCGCGGGCTGCGCTCATGCTCCACTCACGAGCCGCGGCGACCCACCAGTTCCAGCTGGTCAACACCGGCTTTGCGTTCGACGGCTACGGCGTCTTCTACCGGCTCCCTTACGGCAACTCCGGCGACCTGCAGACGTTTAAGCCGTCCTATGTGCCCAAGCCCGCCTACTTCGCGCTCATGGAGACGCGGCGGTTCCTGTCGCAGTGGCAGTACGTGACGAGCGTGTCACTCGCCGACCGCAGCCTCGACGACCAGCGGGCGTTTGTCTATCGCAATGGGCAGCAGCAACTGGCGACGGTCATCTGGCGGGCGGTCGACGGCG
This sequence comes from Pirellulales bacterium, assembly GCA_044236455.1. Taxonomy (GTDB): domain Bacteria; phylum Planctomycetota; class Planctomycetia; order Pirellulales; family UBA1268; genus CAMCQY01. Next base: position 20,412 of record JBIIGJ010000033.1, on the reverse strand, counting down.
AACGAATCTATACGGTACCGCCGGCCTGGCGCGGTGCCGAGGTCCGCGACGCCTTCAACATGCCTGCCGACGCGACCGCCGGGCTGCGGGTGACCCCGCTGCCGCTGTTCGTCCACCTGCCGGCGGGCTACCAGCTCGACACGTTGCTCGAAGACCTCCGGCGGCTCGCGGCGGCCGACGGCAGCCATCCGGTGTGGCTCGATCTTCATCTGGCGGCAGCCGACAGCCGCACCCGCTGTAACTACCAGGCGCAGGGGCAGCTCACGCTGGCCGAACATGGTGGCCAGCTACTGGGCTCGCGGACGGTGCGGGAGCCGTTCGTCGCTGGCATCCAGCAGGAGCAGTTCACCTTTGTCGCCCCGCAGGCCGGCGCGGCGCTGCTGCGACGGCGGTGGCACTTCGACGGCACCGGGCAGGTGCTGCATGTGTCGGTCAACGGCGGTGCCGAGCAGACGTGGAGCCTCGGCCCGGGGCAGGATAACGCTCCCGGCGTGCGAGAGACGATGTTCGTGCTCTCCGGCTGCCGGGCGGGGGAGAACCGCGTCGCTGTCCGCTACGACGCGCCAGGCAACGCGTCTGGTTACCGCGTGGAACCGCTGGCCGGCGATGCTGTGCCACTGGCGCGGTTTGGGGCGATCAACTCGCGGCAGTCCCGCGGCCGGTTCCTGACCCATACGAATGCCGCCGGTGCGGCGCTCACCATCGGCAAGACGACCTACGACGACGGGATCGGCACCCATGCCACATCGTTCGTCGAGTATCCGCTCGCCGGGCAGTTCGAGCGGTTCGAGGCGACCGTCGGCATCGATGGCAGCACCGAGGGGCGGGGCAGCGTCGTGTTTCGCGTCTACGTCGACGGCAAGCTGCGGGCCGACTCGGGCGTCGTCAACGGCTTCGACGCGGCCAAGACGCTCACGGTCGACGGCCTTGATAAGGCCGAGCGGCTGATCCTGTCGGTCACCGACGCCGGTGACGGCGATCGCCACGACCTCGCGAATTGGGTGGACGGTAGACTGACACTCAAGACCAGCACCGCGCCCGACTCTCAGAAGAGCATCAAGACCGGTACCAAGGCGGAGGAGTGACATGCGTGACAATCCGATGGTTGTCCCCACGGGGTTCGTGACGATTGCGGCGTGGCTGATGCCGCTGCTCGCCGTGATGCCAGCACTTGCCCTCACGCCGCAGCCGGCGGCCGCACAGGAAAACTGGCTCGACAAGGCCGCCAACCAGACGATTGCCACCTTCGACGGCACCGACGCCGGCGGCCAGGAGGAGTCGAAGCAGGACAGGCGTGGCAAGGTCATCGTGAGGCGGATCAAGCCGCAGGCGAAGAGCGACTGGAACACCGACCCCACCGCCCTGCCCTACTTCTTCTACCAGATTCGCGAGCGGACACAGGGCCGCTTCCCCGTCTACCTCGACAACGAGGGAATCGAGCTCACCGGCGACGAGATCTTCGAGCACCCGATCATCTACTTCACCAGCCACTTTCCGTTTTTGTTCGGCGATGATGAGCGGGACAACCTCAAGAAATTCCTGGCTCGCGGGGGCACGTTGCTCCTGGATGACTGCACCGGCTCGGGGCCCTTCACGGACGCGGTGCCGGTGAACGTGCAGCGGATCATCCCCGGCGCCGAGCTCAAGCTGATGCTCAAGGACACAAAGGATTTCGGGGGCTTGTTCGACCTCGTGTATCACCTCGAAGGGATGCCGACGCTCAAGGAGCAGTTCATGCAGCCGTTCCAGGCGGCGTTGCTCAACGGTCGGCCGGCGATCCTGGTCTGTCCCAACGACTACGGCTGCTACTGGGAGGTGTCGTCGCCGCCGACGGCGCTCAACCCGCTGGGCAACGCGGCCCACAGCGAGACGACCCCCACGGCGCAAAAGGGCCGCGAAGAGGTCTACCAGCTCAGCATCAACTGGCTCTTCTACGCCTTGACCCACTGACGGATCGGCGAGGGCCGTTACGCTGCCGCGATCTTGCCGAGCACTTCGGAGCTGAGTGTTTCGAATGCAGGATCCGTGAGGGGCTGGCCGGGCCCCGAGAGCCGGCGTTGCTGACAAGCGGAGGCAGGATGCCGGAGCGCAGTCAGCATCGAGTGAGCGAAGGCCAGGATGGCCGTAGCGAACGTCCGGCGATGGGGTCAGGTCAGCCCCGAACCGCGGCCCACTCGTGAGGGGCAAGTGTCAGCTATCGGATGCTCCCCGGCGTATCTCGCCGAGCACTTCGGTGGCAGCCTTGGCCGTGGCGTCGATGTCGGCGTTGGTGTGCATGCTCGAAAAGAAGAGGGCTTCGTACTGGCTGCACGGCAGGTAGATGCCGCGGTCGATCATGCCCCAGAAGAAACTCGCGTATCGGTCGGTGTCGCTTTGCGATGCGGTTTTCCAACCGGTCACGGGCACTGGTTGCGGCCCCCGCTGGAAGAACATCGTCATCATGCTGCCCACGCGGGCGATCCACACCGGCAGGCCGGCCTTCGCCGCCGCGGCGCGGAAGCCCTCCTCGAGCGTAGCGCCGTGGCGTTCGAGCTGGGCGTAGGGCGGATGCTCGCGGAGTTCTTCGAGCGTGGCCGTGCCGGCCGCCACCGCCAGCGGGTTGCCGGAGAGCGTGCCGGCCTGGAAGACCTTGCCGGCCGGCAGCACATGGTCCATCACGTCGCGGCGGCCGCCGTAGGCCCCCAATGGCAAACCGCCCCCTACGATCTTGCCCAGCGTGGTGAGGTCGGGCGTGATCCCGAGCAGCTGCTGGGCACCGCCGAGCGACAGCCGGAAGCCGGTCATCACCTCGTCGAACACGAGGAGCGCGCCGTGGGCGTGCGTGAGCCTTCGGGCGGCCTCGAGAAACTCCCGCGTCGGCACGACCAGCCCCATGTTGCCGACCACCGGCTCCATGAGGACGGCCGCGATCGCGTCGCCATGGGCGCGGAATGCGGCTTCGAGCTGCTCGGGTTCGTTGTATTCGAGCACGATCGTGTCCTGCGCCGTGCCGGCGGTCACGCCCGGCGAATTTGGCACACCGAGCGTGGCGGCCGACGAGCCGGCGGCCACGAGCAGACTGTCGGCATGGCCGTGGTAGTTGCCGGCGAACTTGATCAGCTTGTCGCGGCCCGTGAAGCCCCGCGCGAGTCGCACGGCGCTCATCGCCGCCTCGGTGCCGGAACTCACCATCCGCACCTTCTCGATGCTCGGCACGGCGTCGATGATCAGCTCGGCCAGCCGGCTCTCGGCCTCGGTCGGCGCGCCGTAGCTCGTGCCCGTCTGGAGTGCCGTCTCGATCGCGGCCACCACTCTGGGGTGACGATGTCCGAGGATCATCGGCCCCCACGAGCCGATGTAGTCGAGATACGTGGTGCCGTCGATGTCGGTGAGATGCTGCGCGCTCGCGCTCGCGAAGAAGATCGGCTCGCCGCCCACGCCGCCGAAGGCCCGCGCCGGTGAATTGACGCCCCCGGGAATGAGGTTGCGGGCGCGGGCAAACGCGGCCCGGCTGGCGGTGCGACGGTCGGCATGGGCTTCGTGGGGCGTACGGCGGGCGGTCGTCATGGTGTCGGTGGGCTCCAGGTCGGGCGTTGGGGCGTCATTCGGCCGCCGGCGACAGGCCGGTGCCGGATACGGGCGCGGCGGGTTGCGCGGCGGGTGGAGATGAAGATGTCGTCTGCGGTTCCGGTCCCACGGCGGCGAGTTCCCGCTTGGCAAACGCCACCGCCTCCGCCGCATGTGGCCGCTCGGCGTAGACCTCCACGATATTTTCGAGGATCACGCGGCGTTGCGACAGGAGTTTTTTCCTCGCGGCCTCGTCGTTGGCGATCTCGGCCCGCGCGGCGAGCGAAGCGGCCTCGGCCAGAAGTTCGCCACTCCGCTTACCGTCGTCGCGCTGCTCGGCCAATGCCTGTGGACGCAGCTTTTCCACCTGCCGGCGGGCGAGGTCGAGCCAGAGGTTCGTCTCGTCATCGGCGGCATTGTTCGTGCCGTCTGTCGCGTGCACCGCCAGCATCGCCTCGAGCGCCTTCACGCATGCTGAGGGGCCGTTTTCCTGGCTGGTCATCGCCTCTCGGTAGTCGCGCTCAAGGGGCGCGAGTTCCTTGTCGCTCCGCAGGCGTCGTCGCGCCCGCCGCTCAAGCATGTCGAGTTCGAGCGTGCGTTTGAGTTCGCGAATCTGTCCGGCCCGGGGGTCGGCGGCATGCTCTTCGAGGAAGCGGTCGATCTCGCCGCGGGCGTCACGAAGGTCGCCATGCTCGTCGCTGGCCACGGCGGTGATCCGTTCGTAGAGCGTGTCCGCGGACGGCGGCTTCATCATCAGCCAGCCGCCCACGGCCAAAGCGGCCGCGACAGCGACGGCACTCAGCCCCTGCCAGACGAGTTGGCGACGTTGCTCCCGCCTCGCCCGCTCGGCGGAAGTTCGCTCGAAATCTTCGACCGTCGTGAACCGGTTTCGCGGGCCGCGGTCGACCTGGGTCGTCGCCGAGGCCACGTCGGTGGGCAGTCGGGATGGGTCTGCGGGCAAAGCCGGCGCGGCCGTGCGCGGCCCCGTGTTTTTTTCGGTGAGATCCTGCGTGACGCCCGTGCTTCCCGCCGTGGCGGGTGGGCTGCGTTTGGCGGGCGGGGGCGGCGAGGCCTGCGCCGGAATGCTGCGCGGCCGCGGCGGCTGGGCAACTGGATTGGGCAGCGGCTGCGTTGGGGCCAGGAGATCGAGATCGCGGCCTGCACCGGGCGGAGGGAAGGTTTGGGGGGCGGCTTTTCCCGGTACGGTGCCGCGGACGACCGCCTCGTTGGGCTGCGTGGCCTTGTTGCTCCGCTCGTGGGCCGTCGGCCCCAGCCCGATACCGCGGGCTGCGGCGGACCTGCCGTCGGCGCCGGCGTTGGTCTTGTCAGCCGGACGAGCCGGAGTCGAGCCATCGGTCGGGGAGTGCAGCGTCTCGATGGCGGCCAGCAGTCGTCCCAGCGCCAAGGCGCTGGCCGGCCGCTGCGCGGGATCCTTGGAGAGCAGGCGGGCAATGAGTTCGTCGAGCTCCGTCGGCATGTCCGGCACGAGTGACGCCACCCGCGGCGGGATCGCGCGTCGTTGCTTGTCGATCACCTCGGTGAGCTGTGTGCCTCTGAAGGGAGGCGCACCGGTCAGCATCGCATACATCACCAGCCCGAGGCTGTAGAGATCAGCGCGGTGGTCGAGCGACCGGCCGGCGGCCTGCTCCGGGGCCATGTATTCGGCCGTGCCCACGACGTGGCCGAGCGCCGTGTGGCCGGCGCCACCGAAGAGTTTTGCGATCCCGAAGTCGGCCAGCTTCACGGTGACCTTGTCAGCGTCGTCGGTAGCAGCAGCGCCCACGTCGGCCTCGGCCGTCCACAGCAGGGCTTCTGCCGACGACTGTGGAGCAGGCGTCGCCGCCGGCAGGGCCTCTGTTACGAGCAGGTTGGCCGGCTTCAGGTCTCGGTGCACGATGCCGTGGTCATGGGCGACTTTGAGGGCCCGTGTGATCTCGATCGCCACGGCGACCGTCTCCCGCCAGCTGAACCGGCGACCGGATCGCAGGATGTGCTCCAGGCTCTTGCCGCGGACCAGTTCCATCGCGAAGAAGGGCTGGTCATCCTGCTCGCCAAACGCAAGCAGCCGGACGATTCCGGGATGACGGAGATTCTTCAGGGCATCGATCTCGGCATCGAACCGCTTCCGCAGGCCGGCGTCGTCGGCGAGGTGTGAAGCGAGCACCTTCACGGCGACCGTTTTGCCGGAGGTCGTGTCAACCGCCTCGTACACCGCCCCCATGCCGCCGCGGCCGAGCCGGGACTTGATCTCGTAGGGGCCCAGTTGGGTCGGATTCATGCCATGAGTGTAGCCGTTGGTGGGGGGAAGCGGCACGCCCGATTACTGATTCCGGAGGCTCGTGTACAACTGCGGCCCCCGGACTCCTTCTTTGACCGCCGCTCCCCTGCCCCTCCTGCCATCATGACGATGAACACACCGCTCTCCGGCACGACTCTCCTGCTCCCGCGCACGGAGAACCAGGCGTTGGGCCTGGCCCGTTATTGCATCGACTTTCTGCGGCCGGCGAACCGGGGGAGCGTGGGCCGGTCCACGCTCGATCTGGTGGAGCGGTTCCATCTCGACAGCGTCGGCTGCGCCGTGTCGGCCCTGGCCCACCGGGCCAATGCCCCAACGGTGTTGCGGCGCGAGGCACTCGGCACGCTCCCCACCGCCGGCAGCAGGGGCGGCATCTGCTTGGGCTCCGCCCGGCCCTGCGCGGTGGAGAAGGCCGTCGCCGCCAACGCCTCGGCCGTCCGCGAGTGGGATTCCAACGGCACGAATTTCGGCTACGACGCCGCCAAGGGGCGGACCGCCGGCGAGTTTGGCCACAACGATTTTTATCCAGTGGCAGTTGCCGCCGCGCGAGAGGCCGGCCTCGATGGCGATGCCACGCTCCGCGTGATGCTGCTCATCGACGAGATCCGCGGCCGGCTGGCCGAGGTGTTTGCGCTGCGAAAATACTCGATCGATCATGTTCATCACGGCGCCGTCGCCTGTGCCGCCGCCTATGCAGCGGCTCTCGGCGGCACGGTCGAGCAGATCGAGTCGGCGATTGGGATGGTGGTCGCCCACTATGTGCCCTTCCGGGCGATCAGGGCCGGCCACCAGCTCTCCGACAGCAAGGGGGCGTCGGCCGCGCTCTCGGCCGAGGTGGCCGTGATGGCCGCGCGACGGGCGCTCGCCGGCTTCTTGGGGCCCCGCGACGTGTTTCGCAATCCGCTGGCGATCTACCGGCTCAACGAGCCCTGCCCCAATGGGCAGAGCCCGTTCGATCTGGAACTAGGTCTGAGCGGCGACGCCTTCGCGATCCATGCCATGCACTTCAAGCTGGGGCTTTATGAGCACCAGTCTGCCGGTGCCCTGCAGGCGATCGTCGATGCCTGTGCAGCTCGCCCCGATGTAGCCCGTGATCTCAACCGCATCCGCGCGATCCGCGTCAGGATCTACGAGCCGGCCTATTCGATCATCGCCGATCCAGCCAAGCGGACGCCCACCACCCGGCAGTCCGCCGATCATTCGCTCCCGTTCATTGTCGCCAAGACGCTGCTCAAGGCCCGCGAGGCTGCGGCCACGGGGCATGCGGCCGGCTGGGATTCGCTGATGCTGCTGCCTGAGGATTATTCCGACGCGGCGATCGCCGACGCGGATGTTCGGAGTCTTATCGACCGGATCGTCATCGACCACGGTGGCGCGGAGTACGACGCCCTCTATCCCGACGGCATCCCCACGAGCGTCGAGATCGAACACGAGTCGCTGGGTCGCCTCGGCGGCGGGCTCGTGAGGTATCCGCTCGGGCACGCCCGGTCTGATGCCGCCCGCACGGCCGCGGTCGTGTCGCTCAAGTTCGACAGACTCGTTGCGGGTGCCGTGGACGATTCGCCGCGGTTGCGCGAGCGGCTGCGGGTGGCCGGACGAAGCCCTGAGGAGATCGCGGAGCTGTATGCGTTTCCCATTCACGGGTGTGATCCCGGTTGACAAGCCCGTCGGCGTTTCGTCTCGCCACGTCGTCGACGTGGTAGCGCGGGCCCTGGGCATGAAGTCGGTCGGCCATGCCGGCACGCTCGATCCGCTCGCCAGCGGCGTGGTCGTCGTCTGCGTGGGCCACGCGACGAAGCTCGTCGACTACCTGCACGACCTCACGAAGCACTATGCGGCCACGTTTCTGCTCGGCCGCTCGAGCCCATCAGACGATCTCGAGACGCCGATCGAAGAAGAGGATGATCCCGTTCGTCCGTCGGCCGCGGAGATCGAGGCGGCGGCGATCGCGTTTCGCGGCGACATCCTGCAGCGGCCCTGCGACTATTCGGCGGTGCACGTCGACGGAAAGCGGGCCTACCGGCTGGCGCGGAAGGGCCGCCCGGTCGTGTTGGAATCGAAGCCCGTGCGGATTCATCGGCTCACGATCACGGGCTACGAATGGCCCCGGCTGGCCGTTGAGATCGAGTGCTCGTCGGGCACATTCGTGCGGGCTCTCGGCCGCGACTTGGCCGAGAGCCTCGGCACGAAGGCCGTGATGGAGTCGCTTGTGCGGACGGCGGTCGGGCCGTTTTCATGCGGAGCGAGCATCGCGCTCGATGCGATCACGCCCGACACGGCCCGGGCGGCGATTCTCCCTGCAGCCGCCGCCGTCTCACATCTGCCGAGCGAGGTGCTCGATGCCGATGTGCTGGCAAACGCCGTTCGCGGCGGGCTTTTGCAACTGCCTGGAAGCACCGGGCCTGCCGTCGCCGCCCTCGACGTGTCGGGGCAGCTCGTCGGCATCCTCAAGCGGCTGGACTCTGGCAGCTACCGCCTGCGTCCGAATTTCCTCGGCGAGGGCTGAGGAGCCCTGGGTGCCGTTACGCACGGGCCTCTTTGCGGAAGGCGGCGGGGGTCTTACCGCGTGCCTTGTGGTACCAGCCGCACAAAGCAAATATGCCGTGAGGATTCAGCATAGGCCGTATCAGGCCCGGAGACTGGTCTTGAGGCTCGCGGATGGCGTTGGGTACAGTCCGCCGCTCCGAAGAGCTTGGACGCCGAGGATCTTACGCGAATGTCGATGATCTCCTTCTCGGTGTGGCTGCCTATGCGAACGCCGCGCGGCGACGTCACCCTGGCTTCCGTATTCGCGGCGGTCGCTTTTCTGTGTGCCCCTCTGGCCACCGTGTGGGCGGAGCCGCCGGCCCAGCCTCCTGCCGAAAAGATCGACGGGCATCCGGCCCTGGCCCGATCGCCGAGGCATACCACGACGGCGCAGGGCCGTCAGGGTGACGCCATCAATGTGGCCTTCATCGGCACGGAAGAGGAATTGCACCGGATGTTTGCAGCTGCCGGCTGGTACGCGGCCGATCCGATCACGCTGAAGACGTCGGTTCGCATTGCAGCTGACGTCGTGTTGCACAAACCCTATGCCCATGCTCCGGTGAGCGACCTGTATGTGTGGGGCCGCAAGCAGGATGCGGCGTTCGAACAGCCCGTGGGCGACAGCCCGAAACAGCGGCACCACGTCCGGTTTTGGTGTTCCCCCGAGGTGGACCGGCATGGCGAGCCGCTCTGGCTTGGTGCGGCGACGTATGACGAACGGGTCGAGCTGAGCCGGACCACGGGCGGCATCACGCACAAGATCAGCCCCGAGATCGACAGCGAGCGAAACAAGCTCGTGACCGACACGGCCCGCGCCGGAGCGATCGACGGCTATTATTGGGTGGACCGGTTTCACACAGACCGGCAGGGCCGCAATGGCGGCGGTGATCCCTACTTCACCGATGGGCGACTCGCCGTCGGCGTGATCGACGTCCGGCGGTAGGTCACCCTGCTCGAGGGCGAAGGCATCGATGTCGCATCGCACGTCGACAGCACGGGCATCGTCAGGGGACTCGTGGGCTGACGTCGTCGAGTGCCTGTGCCCTTGTTCGCATGCGAGCCGCATCTTCGGGACGATCGAGAGCCATGTACTCCGAGGCGAGCAGGAGCAGAGGCGTGTGCAGGTGGCGTGAATCGGGGCCAAACAGTTTCTCACGCAGGGCCACGACCCGCTCGAATGCGTGGCTGGCTTCGTCGTGCCGCCCTTCGCCTGCGCTCATCATGCCAATGTGCATGAGCACCTCGCTGGTGACGTCGTGCTCAGCGCCGAGCGTTCGCTCGCACATGTCGAGAGCGCGCTCCAGAAGAGGCCGGGCTTCCTCCAGTCGATGCTGAAGTCGGAGTGTCGCGCCCAGATGCAGGGTGGTCGTGGCGATCCGGGGATGCATTCCCTCGAAGAGTGACTCGTAGACTTCCAATGCGCGCCGGAAAAAGCGTTCGGCCTCCTTCAGGCGGCCTTGTGACGCGATGGTGCAGCCGACGGCTGTTAGGGCGCCTGCCGGGAGCTCGTGGTTCTCCCCGTACGCGTCGCGATAGATGGCGAGCTGTCTCCGGTGGAGGGACTCCGCCGTCTTCGCATCCCCCCGTTCATGGCGCAACGCAGCCACGTCTCCGAGGATTCCAGCTGTGCGGACGTCTTCCTCACCGAACATCTCTTCCGCAATCGCGAGCGATTGCTCCAGGAGCGGTGCAGCTCGGTCATATTCGCGTAGTCCGCGGTAGAGTGACCCCAACGCATGCAGCGCCCCCGCGAGGCGATCCCGATCCTCGACCCCGCCCGCTGCGATCTCTTTCCGCCACAGGTTGACGGCCTCTTCGAGGATCGGTCGTGCCGTCGCGTAGTCGCCGCTGAACTGCAGTACCTGGCCGACGGTCTGGAGCATGTCGCCCTGCAGGCGTGGGTCGTCGCGGAAGTGTTGCGGCGCCCGCGTGCCTGCCGTGCGCAGCATCTCGAGGACCGTCATGTCGCGTCTTCCGGAATAGGGGTCCGCACCTCTCATCGATTCCATAAGGAAGTCGAACAGTCGCTGTGTGCGGTTCTTCTCCTTTCGGGCGAGTGCCTCCTGCTCGCTGGCACGGTCCCGCTCGGCGACAGCTCGTTGCTCGTTGCTCCGGGCCTCGGCCGCGTTCAGCATCGCTTCGCGGCGACTGGCGACCGCCAGCGTCCTTTCCCGCTCGGCACGAACCGCAAAGGTCGTGACCGCGAGCGTGGATATGACGAGGGCCAGAAATACCGTGGCTGCAGCAGCCGCGGCGATCCGGTGTCGACGGGCCAGTCGGGCAACGCCGTCCATGAGGCCCATCGGCGCAGCGGTGATGGGATCGCCGACGAGATATCGGCCCATGTCGGCCGCAAGCTCGGCGGCGCTCGAGTAACGACGCGTCCGATCCTTCTCCAGGCACTTGTGCACGATCGTCGCAAGATCGCGGCGGAGGGTTTTGTTGACGGAAGACAGCGGAGCGGGATCAACATCACGCACGACGCGGGCTACCTCGAACACGCCCTTGTGCGCGACGTCATACGGTGGCCTTCCCGCGAGCAGTTCGTAGAGAACGACTCCCATGGCATACACATCCGCTCGAACGTCGAGTTCATCGGGCTCGGCGGCGAATTGCTCGGGGCTCATGTATTGCAGCGTGCCGATCAGCTGCCCGACGTCGGTGTGCATGGTGGTCAGTGCTCGATCCGCGTCCGTGCTGCGAGCGACGCCGAAGTCGATGACCTTTGGCGTTCCGTCGGCGCCGACGAGGATGTTGCCCGGTTTCAGATCCCGGTGGATGATCCCCTTCTGATGCCCGTATGCGACCGCTTCACTGACCTTGCGGAACAGTGCGACGCGGGCGTGCGTCGGCAGGGAGTGGTCGCTCGCGAAGTCGACCAGTGATTTGGCGTCGGGGATGAGTTCCATCACGAAGTACGGGACCACGGTGCCCGCCACGGTCTGAAGACCAACCGAGTGGATCTGGGCGATGCCTGGGTGCGTCAGACTGGCGAGCACCTGGGACTCGTACTCAAATCGCTTCATGAGGGCCGGCGTGATGATGCCCGAGCGGATGACCTTGACGGCGACCGTGCGACGGGGCTTGTGCTGGAGGCCTTCGTAGACCCGCCCCATCCCGCCATCGGCGATGATCCGCAGGATCGTGACGCCCCCCAAGTCTTCGCCGAGCAACTGGTCCTTTGCCGGTGCATCGGCGCGCATTCCGAAGTCTTCGGAGGCCCCCGCAAGACCAGAGCTGAAAGTGGTGGTGAAGTCCCTGGCCGTGTCGTCGGGGGATGGCGTGTCAGATGCCATGGACGCTGTCGAAACCGTGAGAGGAATCAAGGAGCGAGCGACGCGGAGAGCCTGTTGTCTTCACCAAGTATGGCGGGACTTACCGACCTTCGCGATGACGCACCCGATCGGCGAGCACTGCCGCGAGGTTGACCAGCCCGAGCACGACCTTCTGCGTGTAGCTCCCGATGTTGGTCCGGTTCATGCCGTTCTGGATCCCGGCGATGATGAACGCCCCGATCATTGTACCCAGGATCTTGCCTTCGACGCCCGACAGGGCCGTGCCGCCGACCACGACCGTCGCGGTCTGCTGAGCGGTTGAATACGGACAGCCTACTGGCACCGGCAAGCACGAGCTCGACGGCCTGTACCTCGGCGGTGACATATCGCCAGTTGAGGCTCAGGCCGCGGTCGGCCGCCCCCAACATGACAACCGTGGGGCTGTCGTCACAGGGGTTGGAAAAGCAGCCGGTGAGATCGGACCTGAGGCCGGAGGCCATGGAGTTGGAATCATCGAGATGGTGGTGATGAGGCCGTCGGCGAGAGAAGTCAGAGGAGAATCTTCTTCATGACGGTCCCATGCACGTCGGTCAGCCGCATGTCGCGGCCACCGTGGCGGAACGTGAGTTCTTCGTGGTCGATGCCGAGTTGGTGGAGCACGGTGGCCCAGAGGTCGTAGATCGTCGTCACATCTTCGAGGGCGCGGTAGCCGAACTCGTCGGTGGTTCCGAGCACCGTGCCCCCTTTCACGCCGCCGCCGGCCATCCAGATCGAGAATCCCATCGGGTTGTGATCGCGGCCGTTGCTCCCTTGAGAAAACGGCGTGCGTCCGAACTCGCCGGCCCAGACCACCAGCGTGTCGTCGAGCAGGCCACGCTGGTCGAGGTCGGCGAGGAGCGCGGCGATCGGCTGGTCCACCTGCCGGGCCATCGCCTCGTGCCCCTTCTTCAGCTCGCCGTGCTGGTCCCAGGGATTGGCGCTGTTCCCGCCGCCGATGTTGTAGGCCAGGCAGGAGAGTTCCACGAAACGCACGCCGCGTTCCACGAGCCGACGGGCAAGCAGGCACTGCCGAGCGTAGGCGGCCTGCTTCAGGTCCTTCGCGTCGAGGCCATAATGCCGCTTCGTGGCCTCGGTCTCGCCCGACAGGTCGGTGAGTGCGGGCACGGCGGCCTGCATGTGGAAGGCTGTCTCATGGTTGCGGATCGCCGCCTCGACCGCGTCAGCTGCCGCGGCCTCAGCTGCGAAGCCGCGGTTGAGCGCTGACAGGTAGTCGAGCCTGCGCCGCTGGCGGTCGGCCGGTTCCCATGGGCGGATGTTGCGGAGGGCAGGATCGGCGTCGCAGGCGAGCATCGATCCTTGAGTGTCGCTGGGCAGAAAGCCGTTGCCGAAGCAGGCGACGCCCCCGTGGGGCACGCCCGCGTCGCCGCTCTTCAAGAGGACGTAGCCCGGCAGTTCGTCGCACTCGCGGCCGAGGCCATAAACGGCCCAGGCGCCGGCGCTCGGGTAGCCGAGAAACGGAAAGCCCGTATGCATGAAGAGGTTGCCCTGGGCATGCTCGCTGAATTTCGCTGTCATCGATCGCACCACGGCGAGCTTATCGGCATGCTTGGCCATTTCGGGAAACAGGTCGCTGATCTCGGTGCCGCACTCGCCCCGTGGGTGAAACTCCCATTGGGCGGGCATGATCAGGCCGTTGTTGTTGAACTGCGTGCGTTCGATCGGCCCGGGCAGTGGCTTGCCCGCGTGCGCCATGAGGGCCGGCTTCGGGTCGAACGAGTCGATGTGTGAAACACCGCCGCTCATGAACAGGAAGATCACCCGCTTCGCCCGCGGCTGCGCGGTGGTCGCCGCGGACGCGACAGGAGATTGCCGGCCGAGGATGCCTGCGAGGGCTGCCAGGCCGAAGCCGGCCGACGACCGGGCGAGAAACTGCCGCCGCGGCCCCGAGAACGGCAGCAGGCACTGTCTGTGATCCAGCGAAGGAAGATCAGTCGACATGGATGAACTCTTCCGTATTAAATAGGGCATGCACCACGTCTGCCCAGAGAGGGCCGTGTGTCGCAACTCCGTCGGCACCGATGCCATGCTGCGCGGCAAGGTCTTCGATCCAGGTGAGCGACGCCGCTCGCTCGGCAGCCGTCGGTTCGCGGCCGAGCGTCTCGACGAAGAGCCGCTCGACCCGCTGTTCGGCGGAAAGGTCGCGACAATCGGCTACCAACCGGTCGGCCCGCTTCACGGCAAGATCCCTCACGGACGGACTGTTCATGAGCACGAGCGCCTGTGCCGGCACGTGCGACTCGTCGCGGCGGCCCTGCGTGGACTGCGTGCTTGGCGGATCGAACGCCGACAGGAACGGGTCGGGTTGGTTCCGGATGACGCCGATATAGATGGCTCGCCGTGACGTGCTACTGGAATCGCTCGGGCCGAACGGCCTGCGGTCGAGCCGGCCTGACGCAGCCATGAGGGCGTCACGAATCGATTCGCCCTCGAGCCGGCGGAGTCGGGCGTGGGAAAAGAGCGTGTTTGCTGCATCGAGATGGCGAGCCGACTCCGACGGCTGGACCGCGAGTCGGAACGCCCGCGACGTGGCGAGCAGCCGCAAGAGCGGCTTGAGTGACCACGGCCTTGCCGGCGGGCCCGGCAGGTCGATGGCCGTCGGCGAGACGAAACCCGAGGCGAGGAAGTCGAGTAGTTCGGGATGCGAGGGCAGGTCGCCCATCTGGCCGAAGTTGTCGACCGTGGCCACGATGCCGCGGCCAAAGAGATGATGCCAGACGCGGTTGACGAACACGCGGGGTGTGAGCGGGTTTTCTGCGGCCACGAGCCGATCAGCGAGTTCGCGGCGGCCGCTCTCGTTCATTGCGAACGGCCGAGGGTCGATCGCCTCCAGAAAGCGTCTTGGCACCGGATCAGCGGGCTGCTTGTGGTTGCCGCGGACGAAGAGCGGCTGGTCGAACACCGTGCCCTCGACGACGCCGGGCGACCGGACCGGTGGCGGTAGGTTCGAGTCGAGTGTGCGATAACGGGCGACGTTGGGAGCGGCTTCGGGCACCGCGGCCAGATCGGCGGGCAATGCATCGACGTCGAGCAGCGTGTCGAGCAGTCGGACCTCGCGGTCCGTCGCCGTGCCGTTTCGCCAGGCAGCGATCGCTCGCCGGACCGGCCGTTGGTAGAGGGTGGCCAAGGCGGCGGCATCGACCGGTGGAGCAGCGGTGAGTTCAACATCATCAGCGGGCAAAAGTTCGAAGAGTGACGCGGCGGGCAGGCCGACCGCCGGTGGTTCACCGCTGCCCGTATCGAAGGCGACGATGCTGAACCATGACCGCTTGCCGTCGACTGCCTCCACGGGCAGGTCGCCGGCTGTCGCGATCTCGAGATGCGATTGTTCGCCACGCCAGTATTTCGTGGAGAGCGTGATCCACGTGGGCACGCTCGCTTCCAGCGTGGCTGCGGGATAGAGCAGCCGCTGGTCGCGGGGAAAGTTTTGCACCACCAGCCGCACCCGGGCCTGTCCCTCGCCGGCTACGAGCAGGCGGATCGAGTCGGACTCGACGACGAACCGTGGCGAATGCAGGACAGCGCCGTCGCTTGCGACCAGCAGGTTCGAGTGAATGCCAGCTGGCAGGAGACGGGTGATGATGCGATCGCCCGCGGGCTCGATTCGGAACCCTCCTGGTGGCGAGGGCCTATCGACACCAGCACCGTACCGAAGCCAGGTCTCTGGAGGCGGCACGTTGCCCGGCTGGGCGGCCGTCGGTCTCGCATGCCCTGCCTCGGCGCGGAGCGCATTCCAGGCAGCCTGACGTTGCTCACCGACGAGACCCTCCAGTCGCACAACGGCCGACAGCGGATGGTCTGGCTTGCGAAGCATAGCGAGCCGCTTTTCCGCCCTCTCGAGTGCCGCCCGGGCCGCCTTCTCGGCCTCCGGCTTGGATGGATCACCCGCTTTCAACGCTGTTGCGTCAGCCAGCTTCGCCCTCGCCGCCGCGACGTCTGCCAATGTGTCGGCGGCAGAGCGGCTGAGCGCCGCCGGGAGCGATTCTATGGAACGTGTCCAGGCGTCAGCCAGCGTGCGGCCGATGGCGAACTTAGTCGACAAGAGTTCAACGCGGTCTTGCAGTCGCGCTTCCGGTGCGTCGGCGTGGATCAGCGCCGGACGGCAGCTCGCTAGCACACCGAACAGTGCATAAAAATCGGCCTGCGAGATGGCGTCGAACTTGTGGTTGTGGCACCGTGCGCAGGAGACGGTGAGCCCGAGAAAGGCCTTCGAGATCACGTCGATCTGGTTGTCGGTGAACGTCACCAGTTCGTCGAGCGGGTCAGTGGGGGTGAACCCGTGCGGCACCATCCGGAGGTGACTGACGCCCAGCGCCGACTCGTTGACATTCGTGGCAGGATCGATCCGCGGGTCCGCCAGCAGGTCGCCGGCGATCTGCTCCCGGATGAATCGGTCGACCGGCACGTCGCCCGCGATCGCGCGGATGCACCAGTCGCGATACCGCCAGGCATACGGGATGGCGGGATCGCCCTCGCTTCCGTGGGTCTCACAGTAGCGGACGCAGTCGAGCCAGTGGCGGGCCCAGTGCTCGGCAAAATGGGGCGACGCGAGCAGCCTCTCGATGAGCTTCTCCCACCGGTCGGGGCCGGTGTCGGCATGAAAGGCCGCCCGTTCGTCGGGCGTGGGCGGCAGGCCGGTGAGGGCAAAGGTGGCCCGACGCAGGAGCGTGTCGGGATCGGCCTCCCCGGCGGGTTCGATGCCGGAGGCGGCGAGCTTCGCCGCGAGGAACCGGTCCACGGGATGGTCGCTCGCTGCGAGCCAAGTGGCAGTGCCCGCGGCAGGTGGCGGCACGGGATATCGCTGGATCGGCTGCAGGCTCCACCACTGCTTCCGCCGGGCGAAGATCGCGTCCCACGAGGTCTCCTTGGCGAGTTCGTCGGCGGTGGGCGGCTCGCGGCGCGGATCAGGGGCGCCCAGTGCGATCCATTCTTCGAAGGCCCTCAGGATTTCGGCCGACGGCTTGGGGCCGCCCTTCGGCATGGGCAGATCCTGCTCGTGCCGCAGGGCTGCCATGATCATGCTCTGGTCCGGCTTCCCCGGAATTACGGCCGGCCCTGAAAAGCCGCCCTCACGCATGCCGCCGGCCCAGTCGAGAGCCAGATCATGCTCACGGGTGCCATGGGTGCCGTGGCATTCGTAGCACCGCTCGATGAGATACGGGCGGACGACCTTCTCGAAAAGGTCTTCTCCATCGCCAGCGGCTGCGACATCGACCCCCGCGACACTTGCCAGGAAGAGAGCAGACCGTCCGCATGCCATGGCCAGCACCATGGTCAGAGCCCAGCCTGCGACACGCACGCGAGGCAACCAATCAGACGCCACTCGGTTTGTCATTCCCTCTATGAGAACGTAATCTGAAATAAGAATCAACAGTGGGTTGGTTTGTTTTGGTTCTTCATGGCGAACGTGGACAGTCTTCCATGCGCACCGCATCTGCCTCCAGTCGCAAGAAAGCATCTCCGTCGGGCCGTGCCTTCGACGCCCTGCCCTCGCCAACCTGTGGCAAGACCTTGGCGATTCTCGAACTGGTCGCGCGGCACCCTCGGGGCATCACCGCGGCGCAGGCGGCGCGTGTCTCGGGAATCACGCCAAACCTTGTCTTCCGGATTCTCAAGACGCTCGTCGCGCTTGGCTTCTGCCTCCAGCACGGCGCGGCGAAGACTTACACGCTTTCGGGCAAGCTGCTCGGCATGGCGGGCCCGCAGTCGGGCGACCAGAGCCTCGTGCTGGCGAGTCACGAGGCCCTTCTGAAACTCCGTGACGAGACCGGCGAGACGGTGCAATTGTTGATCGAGTCGAGCGGCAAGGCGCTCGTGCTCGAACAGGTTCGTGGTACCCATCCGCTGCAGGTCTACGGCCAGGTGGGGCTCCGGACGCCGCTCTATTCGTCTGCGCCCGGCAAGGCGATCCTGGCTTGGTGGGGTCACAAGTGCCGCAGCGAATGGTTTCGCGGCAGAACGCTCAAGCAGTTCACTGCCACGACCTTGGCGGACCGCGAGCGGCTGGAGCAGGAACTGGCGGCATCGCGTGCCCGTGGCTACACGGTCGATTGCGCCGAGGGGCTCGAGGGCATTCACTGCGTGGCTGCGCCGATTCTCGACGTGCACGGCACTCCGCTTGCCGCTGTGACGATCATGGCCCCCGTGTCACGGCTGCCCGAATCACTCTTTCCCGCCCTCGGAGAAAAATGCATCGCGGCGGCGCGCGCGATCGAGGCCGCCCTGCAGGGCTGATTCATGGGGCGCGTGATCGGCTGACTCCATTCGCTCAAGCCGTCTATGATGCCTTGATGAACCGACACACCCTCGCCTCCGTCGCCAAGTGCCTCGACCACGCCGTGCTCAAGCCCACGGCCACCGACCGCGATCTCGCGGAGGCGGCGGCGATGTGCATGGCACGGGGTGTCGGCTGCCTCTGCGTGCGGTCTGCCGATGTCGCTGCTGCGGCCCGGCTCCTCGCTGGCAGCGACGTCGCGGTGGCCAGTGTGATCGGCTTTCCGCATGGCGGTGAGTTGGCGAGCGTGAAGGCGGCCGAGGCTCGGCTGGCCATCGAGCACGGGGCCCGTGAGCTCGACATGGTGATGCAGATCGGGGCGTTTCTCTCGGGCCGCCTTGGCGACGTCAGAAATGACATCGCGGCCGTCGTCGCAGTCGCCAGGCCAACGGGTGTGCTCGTGAAGGTGATCCTGGAGACGTGCTACCTGTCGCTCGATCAGGTGGCGGTCGCCTGCCGGCTGGCGGAGGAAGCGGGGGCCGACATGGTGAAGACGTCGACCGGCTTTGGCACGGCCGGCGCGACGCCCGAGGCGGTCGAGGCGATGCTCCGCACGGTCGGCGGCCGACTCGGCGTGAAGGCGTCGGGTGGCATCCGCTCCTGGGAAGCCTGCCTGCGGTACCTCGACATGGGGTGCACGCGGATCGGCGTCGGCGCGGCCGCGCAGATTCTCGACGAAGCGCCGGAGTGACCACGAGAGGAGAGGCCGCAGATCCAGTGACCGAGCGACAGCCTCAGTCCACGGTCGGCACGTGTGGCTCCACCGCGGCAACGGTCTTGCGGGCGATATCGCGGGCGGCGACGGCGTCGTCCTGCGTGTAAAAACCGGACGGCGTGAGGTCCTCAGCGCCGTAAAAGGCCAGCTCGCGGTCCCGTCGCAGCGTCCGGGAGCCTGCTGCGAGAACTTCCACCTGCTGCTGGATGGCCTGCGGAAGTCGCGACTTCTCCGCTGTGAGAACCTCCGAAACGTCGTGGATGCGCGGTGGTTCGATGCCTACGACACGCAAGAGGCCCTTGAGTGCCAGTTCCACCACTTCCTGCGACTCCCGCACGACGTCGGCCCAGCTGCGTGCAGCAAAGAGGGCGTCCACTGCGGCCAGCCGAGCCTTCGCCCTGCGGACGTAGTCGGCTCCCAGTTCAGGGCTGTGCATCGACAGCCTCGTGAATCCAATAGGGCTGGCCCTGGGACATCCGCCGCACCAGTGCGCCCGCAGCGATGCGTTCCCTGATTGCGATGAGCCGCCGGGAAACGGCGAAATCCCTGTCGTAGAGAACGATCCCGCAGACGGCGGCCTCCGCCCAACTTCCCGAAACCCGGTCGGTCGGCGCCGGCAGATGCACGAAATGGAGGTCGATCTCGCGTCCATTCCAGTCCGGCACCGCTCCTTCCCAATGCCGGTAGAGGGAGCGGGTGATCGGGACGCTCGCTTCGAGCACCACGAGCAGATCGACGTCGGATCCGGTGGCGAGCTCACCACGCGCGTAGGATCCGTAGACGATCACCCCCACGAGATTGCTCTCCAGCCGGGATCGGATCGCCAGGACGGCGGCCGAGGCCGCATCGAGCCCGCCCGCTCCCGGGGCGGCAAGGGTGCGGCCGCACCAGTCGTTGAGTGACATGCCCGCTGCCCGGGCATCCTCCCGCAAGAGGCCGTGCAGGGCAGAATCGAGGCGGAGCACGAACCTCCCGGAGGCCCGCGATCGGCTCGCCGCCCGGCGACTGCGGCTGACACCCTCGACACTGGCATTGATACTGTGTTGCATAACTCCATGATATCATGGCGACACGGGGTCAACAGGACGACTGGCCGCGGAAGGAAAACGCCTGGGTGTCGAGTAGGTCGTGTTTTCGGCGGAGAAACGGCTGCCGACCCGAACATGCCGGGGCTGTTTTCTTGCTCGAAATGGCTGCCGACGGCATACTCAGCGACATGGCGGCCGTTCCATCGTCCCGCCCCCTCCCGCCGATCGATCGCCAGCGTTCGAGCCTGACGGTCCGCGATTCGGGGAGCCCCGCTTCAGGGGCCTCTTCGAGTCGGCGACGCGGGTGACCCTCACAGGAAACATGTTTCCATGGGTTGCTCGAAACAGTCTTCTCCACTGCGGCAGGCTGCGGCTTTGATGTTCGTGGCGGCGGCCCTTGCACCCGCCTGCCTGCCTGCCGCCCCGGCTGAGCCGCGGCAGCGGATCTCGTTCAACCGCGACATCCGGCCGATCCTCTCCGACAACTGCTTCGCCTGCCACGGTCCCGACAGCGGCAACCGGCAGGCTGGCCTGCGGCTCGACGTTGCCGAGCAGGCCACGACTGAACTCGATAGCGGTGCCCGAGCGATCGTACCGGAGGATGTCGAAGCGAGTGAACTCTTCGCGCGGATCATCTCGACCGATCCCGACACGGTGATGCCGCCGCCCGAAGCCAAGATCGGCCGGCTCACCGA
>JBIIGJ010000119.1:0-9286 GCA_044236455.1 Pirellulales bacterium | reverse complement strand
CGTTCGCGAACGAACGTGCTAGCGCTAACGCCTGGGGCGGCAGTGAGACGAATCATCCGATAAGCCCTGGAATATGAGCGCGGGTCCGGGAAAGAGTCCCTCGTCGATGCCACTTATCGCCAGGGCTGATCGGCGGGCCGTTGCCGCGCCATCTTCACCCTGCGGAATAAGCCTCATCAGCCGCAGCACCCATCAAACAGGCATTCTTTCAACACTACGATGTGAAAAACGACTGTCAAGAAAATCGTCGGGGGGAATCCTGCCGCAGGCCACAGCCTTCCAGGGCGGTTCGCGACGATTGTGCCGGCTGGAGGGCCGCCGCTCTCACGCCCCCGACGGTCAATGTTGCACTGCACGGCGGGAGCCATCGAACAGACAGAAAAGATCGGCGGAAAGGAAAGAAAGTGGAGGCGGCGGGAGTCGAACCCGCGTCCCGTGATGTTTCAGCACAGACGTCTACGTGTGTATCCGGTCAATTTAAGTCTCGCAGGCGCGTCCCCGGCCGACAGGGTTCGTCGCCCACCAGCCCAGAACTTTTTTAGCCCCGCCCGTACCAGGCGGTGAAACGGGGCGAGTCGGATTTGGCGACCGATTGGGAGGCCCTTCCGACTGGGGCCATCGCTCGGGGTTGCTTAATTAAGCAGCCAGAGAAAACTGAGCTTCGGCAATTGAAGCTTGGTCGACTTTTAACGTGGCCAGCCGACCAACCACGACACGCAATCTGAACCTCTTGCCATCCGGTCGAAACCGGTACGCCCCCGTGTTTTGTTGTTCTTCTTGTGTTGTGGATCTACCCGGAACCACTCCTGTGGCACCGGTGCCAGCAGGCCTCGCAGCCGCCGGCGGGGCCCGTGGCCCTCGCTCCCATTCTAGCCGGCAGACCCTGCCGGTGTTGGAAACCCCACGGGCTGTATCGGTCGTGTCGCACTCAGGAAGCCATTTTTTAGCCGAAAAAAATGCCCTTCCCCGCCCAGACACTTTCCAACGGGGATACTTGCGAGACGGCGGATCCGTAGTCCGCCTGCCCCCCCTCTTCCCACGAATATTGACGGCCCTCCAATGCCATTCGTACGCTCTTCTCTGTCCGCCCGACGTTTCCGCATGGCAGCTCTCGTCACCTCCGGGATCGCCCGCATGTTTTCTCCAGGATCGGTGACCTTCCGAAAATCGTTGCTTGCCGCCGGTGCGCTGGCGTTGGCGGTGGCCCCTTCGGACGCCGCCTTCGCCCAGGAATGGGCCACGAAGATGTTCTCCACCACGAGCCACAACTTCGGCACGGTGGCCAAGGGTTCGAAGACGGAACACCGCTTCGTGTTTCGCAACCTCTACAAGGAACCCCTGCACGTGGTGGGCGTGCGGACCAGCTGCGGCTGCACGTCGCCCGAGGTCACCGTTCGCGACCTCAAGACGCACGAGACCGGCGAGGTCGTCGCGAAGTTCAATACGCGGACGTTCCTCGGCCAGCACGGTGCCACGCTGACCGTCACGTTTGACAAGCCGTATTACGCTGAAGTGCAGTTGCGGGTGGCCGGCAACATCCGCGGCGATGTCACGTTCGATCCGCCCTTCGTGGATCTCGGCAACGTCGACCTGGGCAAGGGGGCCGAGCGATCCGTCCGAGTGACCCACGTCGGCAGCACGCCCTGGGAGATCAAGGACGTGCGGAGCGCCAACGCCAACTTCGAGGTGTCGCTGTCAAAGCCGACTCATAGCGCGAGCCAATCGGCCTATGACCTCACCGTGCGACTCAAACCGGAAGCCGCGGCCGGTTATGTCAACGGACAACTGATCCTCGTCACCAACGATCCCCGTGCCGCCCAGATTCCGATGGACGTCGAAGGGCGGATCGTGGCGGAGGTCACCGTCAGTCCGCAACTCTTGGCGCTCGGCACCGTGCAGCCCGGAGCCAGCGTGACCAAGAACATCGTCGTGCGGGCTAATCGACCCTTCTGCGTGACAGGCGTGTCGTGCTCGGACGGCTGCCTCACCTGCGAGCCGAAGACGACCGCCGCCACGGTGCACATCCTGCCGGTGACATTCGCACCCGGCAGCATGTCGGGCAAGGTGGAGCGGCAGCTGAAGATATCGACCGATCTCGGCGAAGGCGCCGTCCCCGTCGTGACCGTGCAGGCCACGGTGGAGCAGCCCGCGGCCGTCGTTGGCCAATCGGCGAGCCTGCAGTAGGTGACGGGGCATATCCCATCGCTTCCGCTTTGGGCTTTTCTTGGGCCCGGAGCGACCGTTGAAGGCCGGGCTTCTCGCTTCACGCGAAACACGACATCGTGTCGTGTTCGCTTGGAAACCTCCGGTTTCTGGTGCTGCGAATGGCATCCGGCCATTCAGTGACTGCCGGTCAGCCGCGGTCGGCCAGCGGCCGGTAGTCGCGGGGGGACGGTCCGTTGTAGAGCGAGAGCGGCCGGATCAGCCGGTTGTCACCGATCTGCTCGATGATGTGGGCCGTCCACCCGCTCATCCGCGCGACCACGAAGATCGGCGTGAACACCTGCACCGGCAGGCCGAGGGCGTGGTAGACGCGGGCCGCGGGCCAGTCGAGGTTGGGCTTGAGGCTCTTGGCCTCGAGCATGAGCCGCTCGACCCGCTCGGCCAGATCCTCGATTGCCTCGCCCTCCGTGCCCCGCACCATCTCCCGGCACATTTTCCCGAGCAGCTTCGCACGGACGTCGCCGT
Organism: Pirellulales bacterium; assembly: GCA_044236455.1. Taxonomy (GTDB): domain Bacteria; phylum Planctomycetota; class Planctomycetia; order Pirellulales; family UBA1268; genus CAMCQY01. The sequence continues at coordinate 6,598 of JBIIGJ010000119.1, read as the reverse complement.
CCTTGTAGACGCGGTGACCGAAGCCCATCACCACCTTCTTGGCGGCGAACTGCTCGTGCACCCAGGAGTCCGCCCGGTCGGCCGAACCGATGTGTGTGAGCACCTCGAGCACCTTCTCATTGGCGCCGCCGTGCAGCGGGCCCTTGAGCGCCCCGATCGCGGCCGTGATGCCGGAATGCATGTCGGAGCCGGTGGAGACGACCGTGCGGGCGGTGAATGTGGAGGCGTTGAACTCGTGCTCCGCGTAGAGCACGAGCGTGGTGCCGAAGATGGCGACGTGTTCTTTCGCGGGCGTGTGGCCAGTGAGCCGCTCGAGCAGCGCCTTGGCGATCGAGCCCTCCGGCCAGGTGGCGATGCGGCGGCCCGCGGCGAGATCCATCCACGCCGCCAAGATGGCCGGCACCTGGCCGAGCAACTTTTCGGCCTGGGCGAGGAGCTGCTCGCGCGTGCCGGGGAGATTGTCGCCCTCCACCTGGCCGAGCATGCTGACGCCCGTCCGCAGGGCGTCCATCGGCGAGGCGTGGGGGGCGGAGGCGGCGAGCCGCTGGAGCGCGTCGGTGACGGCGGGGTCGAGCGAGCGGGCGGCCTCGTGCATTCGGCCTGAAAACGCCGCCAGTTCCGCCGTCGTCGGCAGTTCGCCGTGGAGCAGCAGATAGGCCACCTCCTCGAAGTTGCCCGCGAGGGCCAGCGGCTCGATCGAGTAGCCGCGGTAGCGGAGATCGCCGTCGAGCGAGCAGATCGCCGTGCGGCCGGCGACGATGCCGGCCAGGCCGCGGGCGAATTCGCTGGCGGCGTTCGGGGATGACGATGCGTTCATGAGGGATTTCCTTCGGAGTGTTTCACCAGCCAGTCGTCGGGGCGGGCCGGATCGTAGTCGAGCAGGTCGTAGAGTTCCTCGCGGGTCTGCATGAGATCGAGCAGGCTTTCCTGCGTGCCTTCGTCGGCGATCATGCCGAGGCCCGCCTCCATCGCCTTCATGGCAATCCGCATCAGCGTGACGGGATAGAGCGCGGCAGAGAATCCCATGGCGGAAAGATCCTCGAGCGGCACCAGCGGGCTGACGCCGAACTCGGTCATGTTCGCCAGCAGCGGCGTGGCGAGCGACGCGAATTCGCGTCCGATCTGCTGAAACTCGTCTCGTGATCGCAGCCCCTCCGGGAAGAGCCAGTCGGCGCCGGCATCGCGGTAGGCATGCAGTCGGCGGAGGCAGTCGTCGAGGTCGGTCACGCCGCGAGCATCGGTCCGGCCGATGATCACGGTCGAGGGGTCCCGCCGGGCGGCGGCTGCCGCGGCGATTTTCTCGCACATCTCCGTCTCACTGATCAGCTGCTTGCCGGCCAGATGGCCGCACCGCTTGGCCGACTGCTGGTCTTCCAACTGGATCGCCGCCGCGCCGGCCGCTTCCAGTTTCAACACGCAGTCAGCGACCTCCTTGGGGCCGCCGAATCCGGTGTCGGCATCCACCACCAGCGGGATCGCGACCGACCGGGCCAGCACGCGGGTCTGTTCCACCAACTGGTCAAGCGTGAACAGGCCGATGTCGGGGATGCCGAGCGCCCCCGCTGAGAAGGCGGCGCCCGAGAGATACACCGCGGCAAATCCCTCACGCTCAATCAGTTTCGCCGCCAGTGCAAACGGAGCGCCCACAATGGCGATGGTCGATTCATCGACCGCCTCCCGGAGGAGGCCGCCGCGGCCCTGTGGGGTCGGACGGGGCGATGAGGGGGTCGGCATGGGTTTGTCGGTATCCTATGGGCTGGTCAGAGTTTCGCGAGGTATCGCGAGTGACGATTGAGGTTATAGGGACGGACAATGGCCCGGGAAAGCGACACGACGAACGCGGCAGCGGCACGAGCCCCGGCGGGCTTTGGCCGCATGCTGGGCGAGGTGTTCGTGATCCTCGCGGTCTTCGCGGCTGCCGGGGCCTGGCCCGTGCCCGACGTCAACGAAACGGCCTACCTCACGAAGGCGCGGCACTATGCCGACCCGACCTGGTGCCAGGGTGATTTTTTTCTGGAGACCCCCGACGCCCATGGCGTCTTCTATCTGCTGCTGGGGCCGCTCGCGGCAACGCTCTCGCTCGAACATGCGGCGTGGATCGGCCGCTGGCTCGGCTGGCTGACGCTGGCCTATGGATTCCGCCATGCGACCGTGCCGCTGCTCGCTGGCGCGTTGCCGCGGATCCTCGCTGCGGCACTCTTCTCGCTGGCCATGCGGCACACGACCGCGGCGGGCGAATGGGTGATCGGCGGCTGCGAAGCGAAGGTTTTTGCGTGGGGTCTCGTGCTCGCGGCGGTCGGTGAGATCGGGCGCGGCCGATTCGCCTGGGCATGGCTGGCGCTGGGAACAGCCACGGCGGTGCACCCGATCGTCGGCGGCTGGGGGCTCGTGGCGCTGCTCGCGAGTTGGTGCCTGCTACCGTGGCCGCGTGGCAACGTTGAACAGCCTTCCCCGAAAAGAAGCTCGCCGTCGTTGAACACCTTGCTCGTGTCAGCCGGCCTACTTGTGGCCGCCGCCGGGGTCGTGCCCGCGTTTGGACTTTCTAGCGGCGCCGATGCCGCCATGCGGGCCGCGGCCGCGAAGATTCATGTCGTCGAACGGCTCTCGCACCACCTGCTTCTGCGGACGTTCGCCGACGGCATGGTGGCCCGGCACGTGCTCGCCATCCTGGCGTGGTGGCTCCTGCGGCGTTTCACGGATGGCGAGGCGGCACCGATGGAACAGGCCGCCCGCACGCGTGTCGATCGGTTTATCGTGGCATCGCTTGTGATCTCGCTGGCAGGCGTCGCCATTTCGATCCTCGAGCCTTTTGCGGCGAACGCGGCCTACAGCCTGCTGCGGTTTTATTGGTTTCGGCTGGCCGACGTGCTCGTGCCCTTCGGTCTGGCGACGGCCGCGGCTGCTGTCCTCGCGAACGATTCTGCCATCGGCATGCTCTTGCCCATGCGGCCTGCCGTCACTCGCTCGCTCGTAGCGGCACTGCTCTGCCTCGATCTCGCCCATGAAAGCCGGCACTGGCCGCTCCCCGGCCGCACGGGGATCGTGGCCCGCAGTGACACGAAGGTCGATGCCGCTGCCTGGCAAGACATCTGCTTGTGGGCCGCTGCCAATACCCCGGCCGATGCGTGCTTTCTGACGCCCCGTGGCGCGGCGAGCTTCACCTGGTGGACCGGCCGCCGCGAGGTCGCGGGCTGGAAGAACAGCCCGCAGGATGCCCGGTCGCTCGTCGAGTGGCGCCAGCGGTTCGTCGACTGTTTTTCACGCGACGGCAGCTTCGTGAACCTCGAACGGTCGACGGCGGCCCTGGGCCCCGAGCGGCTGCGCCGCGTGGCGCAGCAGTATGGCGCCACCCATGCAATCATCCCGCTCGACCTGCCGCCGGCGGTCGACATTCCCTTCACACCCCTTCATGCCAACCGCGGCTACGCGGTGTATCAACTGAAGTGACAACGAGAGCCACACCATGACGGAATCATCCTGTATCGCAGCCGTCGCCTTCGACCTCGACGGTCTGCTCGTCAATACAGAGGAGCTTTACCAGCACGTCGGCACGGAACTGCTGCGGCGTCGGGGCAAGGCATTCGAGCCCGACCTGCTCGACGCGATGATGGGCCGGCCCCAGCAGGTGTCGCTGAAGATCATGATCGAGTGGCACGGCCTCGCGGACACGGTCGACACGCTCGCCGCCGAGACAGGCGAGATTTTTAGGTCGCTGCTCGACACGCAATTGAGGACGATGCCGGGGGCCGTGGAGCTGCTCGACCTGCTCGACGCCCGCGGCATTGCCCGCGGCGTCGCCACGAGCAGCGGTCCCGATTTCGCTCACGATGTGCTTGGGCGGGTGGGGCTTCGCGAGCGGTTTGCCTTCGTGCTGACCAGCGCCGACGTCACGCAGGGCAAGCCGCATCCAGAGATCTATCAGGCGGCGGCCCGCAGACTGGTCGTCGATCCCGCTGCGATGCTCGTGCTCGAGGATTCGCAGGCGGGCTGCAAGGCGGCCGTGGCGGCCGGGGCCGTCGCCGTGGCGGTGCCGGGCGGCCACAGCCGGCGGCACGATTTCAGCGGCGCGCGGTTCATCGCCGAGTCGCTCGCCGATCCACGGATCCGCGGACTCCTGGCGGGGTGAGCCGCTCGGCGGTATTCCCGGTCGGGGCGAACACGTTTCGCTTGCTTCGGCGGCTCCTCGTCGACCGCTCCAGGCATGTATGGACACATAAAAGCCCCCGGCGTGAGCCGGGGGATGCCGGGAGAGCATGAGATCACGCTTTCCGCTCAGCTACAGGTCGACGCCCAGCCGATCCGCCTGCAGCCGCAGGGCCCGCTCGAAGGCCGGGAATGGGTAATTCGTCCGGCGGCGCAGGGCCCAGACAAAGGTGGAGTCGACGAGTTTGCGGGGCAATTGTCCGGCGTTCACCAGCCGGGCCACCTCATCGATGAATTCCGTCTCCTCGGGCCGGCGGGCCTTGAGGCCGGTCTTCAGCTGGTCTTCCAGCGAGATCACCTCGGCGCCGCCGACGGTCTCTTCCGTGCGGCCTCGGGGGCCCGACAAGGAAACGACCGCAAGAGTCATGAGCAGCAACAACGCGTGGTAGCGGCGGGAACGCATGGAAGTTCGGCTCCGGTTGTGGGAGCGGGAAGAGATAGGCTCCGTGCCGGGGCCGGTCAACGCTGAATCGCGGCGGCTTGGCGAACTGGAACGTTTGGGAAGAGCGGCCCTCGGTCGTCGAGCCGTCACCGGAAGCGGGCGATCGCGTAGGATTTTTTTCCCGACCGCAGCACCAGCGTGGCGGCGCTCGCCAGGTCCTTCGCGGTGAGCCGATAGGCGACGTCAGCGATGCGACGGTTGTTGACGTAGGCCCCACCCTGCTCGATTGTGCGGCGGGCCGCGCCGCGGCTCTGGGCGAGCCCTGTGTCGGTGAGGGCCTCGACGAGTTGCAGACCCTCGCCGTCGAGTGACGAACGGGCAAATTCCTTGCTGGGCACGTCGACAAAAATCTCTGCGAGTTGGCTGTCGTCGAGTTGGCCGATTTCAGCGCCGAAGAAAATCTCGGTGGCCTGCCGGGCGGCAGAGAGGCCCGCGTCGCCGTGCACGAGCCGGGTGAGTTCGTCGGCCAGACGTTTCTGCGAGTCGCGGGCGGCCGGGTTGGCGGCCCGCTTGGTGTCGAGGTCGGCGAGTTCGTCGAGCGACAGGGGTGTGAGCCGGGCCAGGCACCGGCCCGCATCGTCGTCGTCGAGGTTGATCCAGTATTGATAGAAGCGGTAGGGGCTCGTGCGGCGGGGATCGAGCCAGATCGCGCCGGAGGCCGTCTTCCCCATCTTCGTGCCGTCCGACTTCGTCAGCAGCGGACAGGTGATGCCGTGCAGTTCGCGGGAACGGAGCCGGCGGCCCAGTTCGATGCCGGCCGTGATGTTGCCCCACTGGTCGCTACCGCCGATCTGCACGCGGCAGTCGAGCGCGTCGGAGAGGTGCACGAAGTCCCATGCCTGCAGCAGCATGTAGCTGAACTCGGTGTAGGAGAGGCCGCCGTCACGCTCGAGTCGGCTCTTCACCGAGTCTTTGCCGAGCATCTGCGAGAGCGGCACGTGCTTGCCGACATCGCGGAGAAATTCGAGGTAGCCGACGCCCCGCATCCAGTCGGCGTTGTTGACGACATGGTGGGGGGTGATGGACGCAACTCCGTGGACTTGATGGCCTGCGTCGCTCAGGATGGCGCGGATCTGACGCTCGACCCCGGCGATGTTGGCCGCCAGTTCGTCGGGCGAGAGGAGGTTGCGTTCCTCGCTCCGGCCGCTCGGGTCGCCGATCATGCCGGTTGCGCCCCCGATCAACGCCACTGGTTCGTGGCCGGCATGGGCTACGCGACGCAGCAGCACCAGTGCCACCAGATGCCCCACATGGAGACTGTCGGCGGTCGGGTCGAAGCCCGCGTAGACGCGGCGGCCGGGCGTGGCGAGCCATTCGCGGAGTCGGCTCGAGTCGGTCGACTGGTGGATCAGGCCGCGGGCCTGGAAATCGGAGACAAGGTCGCAAGCCATCGTGAAAAGTCTCTTGCTGACTCGGGGAGCCGGAATCGGCGGAAGCTCGAGGAGCCTTGGGCGTATCCTCGCCCCGGCGACGAGACTTCTGCCGTTCCGGCGGAGCCTATCGCCACATGTCGTCGTTGGCAAAGGGGTGTGTGGGGCCGACGAGCCGGTTGGCAGGCAGCGCCTTCATGGCCTGCTCGGCCAGCCGGAGGTCCTCACGCGATGTGATCTTGAGGTTGATCGGCGAGCCGGGCACGACGGTTACTTGTTGGCCAATTGCCTCGACGAGTTGGGCCTCGTCGGTAGGCTGAAAGCCCTGGGCTGCGGCGTGGGCGAAGGCCCGAGTGAGGACGTCGCGTGAAAACACCTGCGGGGTCTGGGCCTCCCAGAGGCCGGTGCGGTCGACCGTTTCGGTGATCAGTTTGTCGGCATTCACCCGCTTCAGCGTGCCGGCGACGGGGATCGCCAGGATCGCGGCGCCGGTCTTCGCACCGGCTTCAAAGACACGGTCGATCCAGGCGGTCGCGATGCAGGGGCGGGCCGCGTCGTGGATCGCCACCATGTCGATGTCGGC
>JBIIGJ010000177.1:0-5517 GCA_044236455.1 Pirellulales bacterium | reverse complement strand
CGCGTCGCCCCCGGCACCAAGGCCACACCCCTGGTAGACTCACGAGCATGTCGTCCAGCATCCATACCAGCGTCCTCCCCGCCGAGGTGATGTCGTTCCTCGCCGTGAAGCCTGGCATGCGGGTGGTCGACGGCACGCTCGGTGGCGGCGGCCACACGCGGCTCTTGGCCGATGCGGTGGGGCCCACCGGCCTCGTCATCGCCATCGACCGTGATCCGGAGGCCATCGACCGGGGCGCGCGGGAGTTGGCGGGCCTGCCCGTCCGGTTCGCCCAGGCCAACTACTGCAACCTCCCCGAGGTGCTCGACGCACTCGCCATCGACACGGTCGACGGCGTGCTCCTCGACGTCGGCCTCTCCAGCGACCAGTTGGCCGACGAGGCACGGGGGTTCTCGTTCGATTCGGAAGGCCCACTCGACCTGCGGTTCGATCCGACGGAAGGCGAACCCGCCTGGAAGCTGGTCAACCGCATGAAGCCCGACAACCTCGCCGACATCATTTATGAATACGGCGAGGAGCGGTACAGCCGTCGGATCGCGCGGCGGATCGCGGCGGTGCGGGAGAAGCAGCCGATTCGCTCTGCACGCGAGTTTGCGTTGGTCGTGCGGTCGGCCATTCCGCGGCAGACGCCGCCGCCCCGCATCCATCCGGCGACACGCACGTTCCAGGCCCTGCGGATCGCCGTCAATCAGGAACTCAAGAGCCTGCGGATCGCGTTGGAACGGATTCCAACCCGGCTGGCCCCGAACGGGCGGCTGGTGGTGATCTCGTTCCACTCACTGGAAGACCGGCTCGTGAAGCAGGCGTTTCGCAGCCCGCAGATCTGGGACTGCCTGACGCGATCGCCAGTGGAGGCCTCCGAGGAGGAACTGCTGCGGAATCCCCGCAGCCGGTCGGCCAAGCTCCGGGCTGCCCAGCTTGCCCCGTCCACCAGCATCGATTGAGTCCGGCCCCCCCGCCGGATACCGATCGGGTCGATCGATCTGGCGTCAACCGCGGCGATTCACGACACTCCCCGCCCCCTCTGATTTGCCGGCGGACGAACGATCCATGGGACGCGAAACCAAGATTCTGCTGGCCCTGCTCGCCACGCTCACCGGCGTGTTTGTGGGCGTGCTCTCGATCAAGCTGTTTTCGCCGCGGCCGCCTGTCGGCGCCGGCCCCGACGTGCACATCGACGTCGCCGGCATGGGGGAGAATGAACTGGTCGCCCCTCCCTCGCTTTCCCCCCCTGCCCCCGGCCCTTCAGCTGCTGAACCGGCGTTCGCCGAGGCTGTTCCGCCGGCCCGCACCCGCTCTGCCGAGAGCGTGGCCGAGAGCAGATTCACGACCGCCGCCAGCGACCTGCTGCCGCCTCCGGCGCGGTTCGATGCTCCGAGCGCTGCGCCCGTGCCCGCGACGCAGACCGCCGCACTCAACGACGACCGGCCCATGTCGCCCCCGGCCGTCCCGGCGGCCCCGCCTCGGCGAGATCCGTTCGTGGCGCCGGCCGGACTTCAAACACCGATCACGCAGGCTCCGATCACGGAGCAAGAGACGCCGGACCACCCGGTGCCGGCCGCCGCGGCGGCTTATGTGGCCAACTCCGGCGATTCCTGGTGGGATCTCGCCGAACGGGCCTACGGCGACGGGCGGCTGTATCGGGCGCTGTTCGCGTGGAACCGCGTGATCGATCCGCGAGTCACGTTGGCCCCGGGCACGCGGCTGGAAATCCCGACGCGTTCCAGGCTCGAAGCGGCCTGGCCGAAGCTCATGCCAGCGGAGTGATCACGCTCCAGTGGCGGCCGAGCGTGTTGGGGCAACGTCCCATCGCTGCCGCTCCGGGCTTGCATGAGACGTCCCATCGCTGCCGCTCCGGGCCTGCATGGGACATCCCGTCGCTGCCGCTCCGGGCTTTTATGGGGCAATGTCCCATCGCTGCCGCTCCGGGCTTGTATGGGACGGGTCGCGGCCCCAAATAAAAACCCCCGGCGGAAGCCGGGGGACTGCGGGCAACTCTGCACCGCTCAGCACAATGTCGTCAAAAAGCCCGGTCTACTTCCCGCCGAACTTGTAGCCCGTGTTCTTCGGGTCGAAGTCGGCATCGGTGAAGCCGTTGTTGATCTTCATGTTCATGTAGGTGTACTCCTCGAGGAGCACCGGCTGGCCGCCCGCTTCATTGTTCTGGGGCCAGTCATAGGCCTCGTAGCGGATCGGAACCGTCCACTCGTCGTCGATGAACACGCGGGCCAAGTTGAAGCGGAAGTTGCGGCGGGGCACCGGGTGCTGCACCTGCACGCAGGTGCAGATGCGGCCGTTGACCTTGGCGTTGGGATAAAAGTTCACTTCGCATTCGCCGAACTGCTTGTCGTGCTCGGCCACCTCCACCAGTCGCCGGGCGAGGTTCTCGACGCCGATCTCGGTGATGGGATAGCGATTGCCCTGCATCGCGAGCATGCTCTGCGGCTTCAGCGACACCGTGCCCACCATGGCCCGCACGCCGCTGCCAGCATGGGCCAGCATGTTGCCGTCGTTGTGACCGGCCACGTAGATCACTTCCTGCCCCTTCACGCTGTCTGGCCCGAGGAAGTAGAGATAGACGCTGAACGGCTGCGACCTGATCTTGGCGAACATGTATTCGTGATCGCCAAGCTTGCCGTCGATCCGCTCGCGCTTCACGATCGTGCAGGAATAGTCGCGAATGTTCTCGTTGATCTTGGCGAGCCCCTTCTGGGCGAGATCGAGCGCAGGCTGGAGCGGATGCACGCCGGTGGCCGCGGCCGCCAAGCCAGCGTTGGCATTGCTCGTCGAGAGTCCGCCGTTGGGCACGAGACCCGGACCAGTCAGCGGCGCGGCCGCATCGGCGGCGCCGGGCGGAGCCGCCACAGGCTGCTGGCTGTGGGCGGGTGCACCATGGATGGCGGAAAGGATCAGGGCCAGGGCCACCGCCGCGGCACGACCACACGCGGCCAGCGGTCCCACGCAGCAGCGGCTGCGCAACCCGGTGACTGAAAGCGTTTGAACGAATCCAACCATCTCAACCTCCATGAACCTGCGTGGTGCCAGCGCCTCCCGGCATCCGCACTCCACATCGGAAGCGTCGCGAAATCCTGGGAAGACGGGGCGAGTCTAGCGGCCCCCTGCGGCCGCCACCATGCCACTTCGGGCCTTTTTTTGGCCGGCGGAACGAAAAGTCTTGCCCGGAACCCCTGGGCCAACCATGCTCGCTGGGGCCGGGAGACTCGCCGCGATCCTGAGAGGTCACCGCAGTCAACTGGCGACCCTCCTGCCCCGCCCCCTGCCCACGCCACCTGCGCACACCCCATGGCCTACGCCGAACTGCTGCCGACCCAGCCGGACGTCGTGGTGGCCCGCATCGAGTCGGCGCCCTTCGGCGAAAACACTTACGTGCTCAGCCGTCGCGGTGGACCTGAGTGCCTGGTCATCGATCCGGGCTTCGAACCGGAGGCGGTCATCGACTGGATCGAGGAGCACGACCTTGCCCCCGTCGCGATCCTGCTCACCCACGGCCACTCCGACCACATCGCCGGCAACGCGGCGCTCCGCGAGCGGTGGCCCGCTCTGCCGATCCTGATCGGCCGCGATGATGCATCGAAGCTGACCGATCCGGCCGGCAATCTCTCCGGCGCGTTCGGGCTGGCGCTCGTGAGCCCGCCGGCCGACCGCACGCTCGCAGATGGCGAAACCCTCGGGATCGCCGGTTTTGCCATCACTGTCGTCGCGATCCCCGGCCACTCGTGCGGCCATGTCGTCTTCCGTGTCGACGACGCAAGCCCGCGTCTCGTGTTCGGAGGCGACGTGCTGTTTCACGAAGGAATCGGGCGGACCGACTTTCCCGACGGGGATTTCGCGGCCCTGGCAGCCGGCATCCGCGGCGGCCTCTACACGCTCCCCGACGAGACAGTCGTGTTTCCCGGCCACGGCGACACGACCACCGTCGGTCACGAACGCCGCCACAACCCCTTCGTGGCCGATGGCTCCGGGCGGGGCGGCGCCGCGGACGTGAACCGCTGATCGAACCGCTGATCATTGACCGGATGCCCACCGCCCGGGGAAGATGTGCGGATGCTCTCGCCTGCCGACCTTACGGAACCCGTTGCCCCCAAGGTGCCGCTCGAGCAGGCGTCAGGGCCGAAGGCCGGCCGATCCGCGTTCTGCCGGGTGGCCGGACTGTCGCTGGCCGCCTTGGCACGGCTCCTCGCCGGCGCCAGCGTGCGCTGGATCGCCAGCCAGCCCGACACCTGCCAGCGGATCTATTTCGCCAACCATACGAGCCACCTCGACGCCTTGGTGATCTGGGCATCGCTGCCGCAGCCGGTGCGGGAGGTGACGCGGCCCGTCGCCGCCAAGGACTACTGGTCTCGCGGGATCGTGCGCCGATGGCTGGCGCAGGAAGTGTTCGACGCGATCCTCATCGACCGCACCGCCATCAAGGTGCACCAGAGCCCAGTCGACCTGATGCTCCGTGAGGCGGGCACGAGCCATTCGCTCATCGTGTTTCCGGAGGGCAGCCGCAGCGTCAGCGGAGAGATCGGCGAATTCAAGAGCGGCCTCTACTATCTGGCCAAGAAGCGGCCCGACATCGAACTGGTGCCGGTGCACATCGACAACTTGAACCGCGTGCTGCCCCGCGGCGAATTCCTGCCGGTGCCCATGCTCTCCTGCATCAGTTTCGGCCCGCCCTTGTGGCTGGAACGCGGCGAGGCCAAGCTCGACTTCCTGTCCCGTGCCCGGCGGGCCGTTTTGTCGCTGAAGGAATAAGCTCGAGGCCCCGCCTCGAGGTAGAGCCAGGAAACAGCCCGCGTTCATGAACGACATCCGCACCATCGCCCTCATCACCGGCGTGCTCGCGCTGCTCACCGCCGCCACGGGCGTGGGTCAGTTCCTCAAGCGGCACCCCGATCGCGGCCTCGACCCCGCCGCCGTCCGCACCTTCAACCTGCGCATCCGCGGCTGGTGGGTTCTCTGCACCGTGCTGGCCGCCGCCTTCTGGCTGGGCACCACGGCCACCGTCGTGCTGTTCGGACTGGTGTCGTTCTGGGCGTTGCGGGAATTCATCACGCTTACCCCCACGCGAAAAGGCGACCACCGCGCCCTCTTTTGGGTCTTCTTCGCTTTCACGCCGCTCCACTACCTGCTGGTGGGCCTCAACCGCTACGACATCTTCAGCGTGTTCCTGCCGGTCTACGCGACCCTCTTCGTGCTGGCGCGAGTGGCTTTTGCCGGCGACTACAAGCGGTTCCTGGAACGCACCGCCAAGATCCAGGCCGGACTGGTCGTCTGCGTCTACTGCCTGTCTTTTGCCCCCGCACTCCTGCAGATTCCCCTCGAGGGAGCCGGGGCCGGCAGCCGCAGCACGAATTTCCGGCTGCTGTTCTTCCTCATTCTGCTCGTGCAGTTCGCCGACTGCATGCAGTATGTCTGGAGCCGGATGCTCGGCAGGCGTCTGGTGGCCACGGCCGTCAGTTCCAATCGCACCTGGGAAGGGCTGCTGGGCAGCGCCACCAGTACGGCGCT
>JBIIGJ010000048.1:0-24668 GCA_044236455.1 Pirellulales bacterium | reverse complement strand
GCGTATCCTCGCCTCGAGTCGGAGGCTTTCACCGCCCCCGGCGCTTTGGGCCACACGATTTCTGGATGGCTCACCTGACCGGCTGGCTGCTGCCGGGCTCGGTGGCGCGGCGGGCCTGCGACGCGTAGATCGAACGTCGACCGGCGGTGGAAGTGATCGCTGCTGGGGATGCGGCCACCGGCGGAGCCGGTGCCGGGTCAGGGCTCTGGCCACGCGGCATGCGCGACCAGTCGGTGGGCTGAACCTGCGCCACGGCCACGGAGGCCGGCGGAGCCGGGCAGCCCAGCTTCACCCATTCAAGCCATTGATGCTGCAATTGCGCCACGTCGCCCACGCCATAGTGCTTTGCGAGGGCCCCCGACCACTCGTCGGTAGCAAGGCCGTCGCCGACGAACGACACATACTTGTGCCGCCCGCCCCGCTCGATGAGGTATCGAGCCAGCGAATACCCCTGCGAGTAGAGTGGGAGCACGTCGGCGGGATACTCCCGCATGGCGAACATCTTCGGGAACGCGATCCCGCGGCCGGTCGTGAGGAATTCGATCAGCAGCCGATGCTGCCGGGCCCGTTCCACCGGATGCTCAACCGTGGTGCAGGCCCCCTCGTCGGCCCACCGCGGCAGCGGCCGACGGAAATGGCTGGCGAAAATGGTGTGCGTGATCTCGTGCGGCAACACGGAGTCGAGGATGCGCTGCTCGCTTCCCTGGATCGTCATCGTCCAGTTGAACACCTCGCCGTTGTCAAAGACGAAGCTGGTCGCGCCGCCGGCGCCCAGATGGGGCGCAACCTGCGCCTGAATCGGGCAGGGGCGGCTCCACCGCGGCAACGGCTGACCGGTCCACTCGATGGCAAGATCGTGACGGTACTGTTCGGCGGCATCGCCAATCCGTCGGGCGAGCGTCTCGGTTGGGGCCTCGACCACGAAATTGGCGGTGCGATGACCAGCGGCCACCGCGGCCGTGGCATGCCACGCACCGCAGAGAACGACCAGCACCACGCTCCACGACAAAAGGCGGTCCGGGGTCCGCCCACCGACACTGCGTCCAACCTGCATGCCCATCAACCTCCTTGAACTCCGTCTGGATCCGGACGGGGGTTTTTCCGCCGGGCTCGGCTCGCGCTCGGCGGATTCCCCCCGGAACGCCGTGCGGATGGGCCATGCCTGCCCATGAGCGGGTCGGACACTAGCGGCGGCCAGCCCCCGGGAGCCAGACCGCTTTTCCGCTTCCCTGCATTGCCCCTTTTGCCGTGAACACGCGGATCGAAGCCATCCTGGCCCTCCCGACGGCGCAGACGATCGTCTAACGGCGCCGCACCGCCAACCAGGCGAGGCCGCCGCAGGCCAACAGCGACAGCGTGGCGATGGCACGGCCTCGGGTGGTCGGATCACGCTGCCGCACGGCGCGGATCGTCAGCCGTCCGGCGTCGATTCCGGCCGACTCATCTGCGGCCACGATGCACAGCGGCGGTTGCATCGGAAAAGGAGCGGCCCGAGCTGTCAACGTTCTATTCCACAGCTGATCGGCTACGGGCATTGCGCCGTCGCGACGGGAGTTCAGGAACGTGCGAACCCGCTCCTGCTGCCAGCCGGTGCTCCGCTCGATCGCCCGCTGAAAATCGGCCTGCAGTCGTTGCTGGGCCGTGTTCCGTTCCGCCTGGAGATCCTCCGCTGCCACGACCCTGGCCGGCGCCGCTACGCGGAGGGCGATTCCCGCGGGCACTTGCACCGTCCAGATCACCTGCCGACAAGGCAGCCCGACGATTGCCGGCGGTGACAGTGCGAGCGGCTCGCCGTCCAGCAGCCGTCGGCCCGCGTCACCCACGAACAGTTCTCCGGCGAACAATGCCACGACGGTCCGCGGCCGCCCCGCATCGAGCAACCGCATCTCCCAGACGTTTTCGGAGAGCGATGCCGTCGGCACGACACATTCCACCGGACGACCGTCGACGACCGCGTCGAACAGCCGCCACGACCGCGGCAGTTGGAGCTGCACCGACTGCTCCGTCGACACCAGCTCGAAGCAGGCCAGCCCCCACATCCGGCCCCGCTCGTCAGCCGCCAGTCGGATATCGGCCAGTTCGACCCGGCCCTGCCCGACCGTGGTGCTTTCAGCCGACGCCGCAGACGGCTCGTCGGACTCGGCGGACGGCTGCGACGGTTCGGCGAGCGACGACTCCAAGACGTAGCTGGGCAACGCATCTCCGGTGACGAGTTCGAACTGTTCCACACGGGGTGTTTCGCCGTTTTCGCGAGCCGATACTCGCGTGCCCGACGCCGGTTCGAGCGTTGCCAGCAGGCCATCCTCCGCCCGCCATTCGACCAACGTGCGTGTGCCGTCGGCCAGGCCGACCCGCAGGCAAGGCACCGGCCCCCTGACGGCCGGACGCCCCGGGATGCGGGCGTCGACCTCCAGCCGAAAGCGGCCCGCCTGCGGCCGTTGGACGACCACGGCCACACCGGTTTCGGAAGAGCGGCTCCACCGCAGATCGATGGCGCCGCGCTCCGCTGTTTCGGGATGAAGAATATCGTCCTCGAACAGGTCGATGCGATCGATGACGGATCCCTCGGGCACATCCAGCGGGATCGTGACCAACGCCGTCGAACTGGCATCGAGTCTGGCATCGAGATGGATTCGGACTTGTTCCCCCGTAAACACGATCGTCTCGCGTTGCGAACCACGGATCTCCTGGCGGCGGCGTTCTGCGGTGAGGCGGGCACGCAGCGCCGGCATGGCTCCCGCGGTCATGAGGGTGGGGGGCGAAGCGGCATTGGCCACGGTATCGACGGCGATGGCCCGCGATACCTCACCCCGCCAGAATCGCGTTTCAAACGACGCCTCCCCCTCCGGGATGGCCGCGTGGGTGAGCCCGGCTGGCAGGTCGATCCGCACCGCGAGGCTGGGACTCGCCACGAACCGCACCGACCGCGTGTCCACGAGGGAGTCTTCCAGCCACGCCTCTGGCACCTCGAACACACCGACCGGATCGGCCAGGGGCATCCGAAAGGGAATCTCAAACCGAAACCGCCCGCGTTCGGGACGCGACCGCTCCACGAGAAACCGTCGTCCGCCCAGCGGACGGATCGACACACCGTTCGCTGTCTCGCTGTCATCAGGCTGCCTTCCGTCCTGCTGCCCCTGCGGCGCGATCCACTCGAGCCCGGGATCCGCCCGCACCACGCACGACCGCACGATCGCATCACCGGCCTCGATTTCGTAGACGCCCGTCAGCCGGCACTCGTCGAGGTTCCAGAAGATATCGTTGCGGCTGACGGCCGTCGGCGGCAGCGTGGCGAGTTCGCTCCCAGCCACCACTGACCGCGCCAGCCGCACGCGAGCCGACCGTGACACATCGAAGACGACCGCTGCCGAGTCGGCGGGGCGGCGAGTCGCCGCCGTAAACACGCCCTGATCCAGAGACTGTTCGCAGACCACTCCGGCCGCGGCCACCGTGGCGCCGGAAGTCGGCAGGAATTCCAGCGTGGCGGCGGGCGCCACCGGGATCGAGATCGTGGCTGTTTCCACATCACCGCGGCGCTGGCTGGTCGGAGTGACTTCCACGGTAAGCGTATGGCGACCGGGAGCAGGCGCCATGATCCGCAGCAGGCTGCCCGCGGCATCGAGCCGGCCTGCGGAGACCGCTCCGTCGATCCGCAGCGTGCCCACACTGAACCGCGCGCCGCTGCCGGTCTGATCGAGCAGCAGGATGCCGCCCGCATCGGCATCGATGTCGACGGCCAACCGCCACGCTGCCCATGGCTCATCCCCGTCTGATTTTGCCGCCGCGGTCACACGGACCGCCATCACCCGCACTGCCGCCGCGGCACGGTCGTCCTCGCTGCGGACGAGCGCTCGAAACAGTTCCTCAGGCACGAGGACCGTGGCTTCGGCGCGGCCGTTCTTCTCCCGGCCACCGTCGATCGGTGTGACGAAGACCTGCAGCGGGCTGCCGTTCGCTGCCGTCGGGGGCGTGGCGGCGTTTGTCTCCGCAGCCGGCTCCACGCCATTCTCCGCGGCCGCAAGCGGCGCGGCCGTCAGGCTGAGGCCGACGAGGAGCACCGCCAGCGGGCCCTGCCCCGACAGGCCGCCCAGGAAGAATCGGCCGCCACGCAGACCGGCAAGCCATTGTGCCGCAGACCACGCCAGAGCGATCAGGGCCGCCCACCAGATCGCCCTCGCGATGCCGTCGAACGGCGCGACGAGCCAAAGCGCGGCCAGCCCCGCGAGCAGGCAGATCAAAACCGATCCTCGCAGACTCACCCGCGCCATCACGAGGGTGCCCACACCGGCCGCCAGGGCGGCAAGCACTGCTGCCACGGACAAGACGCGGGCATGCACCACCACCACGCCCGCATCACCACCGGCAGCGCCGGTCGGCACGAGCACATAGTCGCGAAACCCCCGTTGCAGGCCGCTGCTGTGGTCCTGCGTGGGAAAAGCATCTTTTGAAGTGGTCGTCGCCGTGGTGGCGGGCGGCTGCGTGCGCACGGCCGCTCCCAACAGCCTCGCGGCCCAGTCGCGGCTGCCTGCGGCGTCGCCGACGATGCGAGTCGAGCCTCCCACCAGCGCGATCTCCAACTCCGCTGGCAGCAACAGCCGCCACTCCCGTTGCAACACCGGGATATCGAGCATCGCTCCCGGGGGCTCGACGCGCCAGGCAGACCACGGCCCGCCGACCGGCCGGCCATTCGCGAGGCCGCCGTCGGCCACGGTTCGCACCAACAAGGTCACGAGCGCCCTGCCCGCCGGCATTTCGATCGGGACCTGGCCCCCTGCAGCCGCCCGTTCACCCAGCGGTAGCCGCACGCCATCGAGAAGGATTCCCTGCACGCGGCGGCCTGGAGGAACACTGAGCAACAGGCTGGTGCGGCCATGATTGTCGATCGTGAAGAGCGTTTCATACTCCGTCGCGCCGGAGGCGTGGCACCACGACGTCGTGATCTCGCGCCACGCCCACGCCCGCGCATCGTCGCCTCCCGGCACCAGTTCCGCTGCGGCCGTGTCGGCCGTGTCGACGGCAGCGGCGGGATCGAAGGAAAACTCCGCCACCGTCACCAGGCCGGGTTCGGCGGCGGCAGACTCCGGGGGCACTTCGGTGAGTCGCCGATTGATCACCTGCGGCCGCATGCGGCCCACGTTCCGCACGATCACATGGCCCACGGCCGACGTAGCTCCGTCCACCCAGGAGAGCAGCACCGGAGTGGCACGCGCAAACGGGATGGTGCGGGCAGCCCTGATCGTCACGGTCTCGCGGGCCGGTGGATTCACTTCGACCAGCCATCGGTCGGCCCCAGCAGCCCCAGGAGCGGTGCGACGGTCGGAGGAGTCGAGCCGCCGCGCCGAAACAGCGCCCACGGCCGGCGGCAGCAGCGACCATTCCAACTGGTCATCCATGGGCGTGGAGAACTGCACCACGATCGAATCGAGATCGGATGCAGCAGGATGGCACTCGAACGTGACCGACTCGGTGAGCCGGTCGTCCCGCACCGTCAACCGAACCTGGGTCCGCGCATCGAGGGGCGGCCGCCGCCTCACGAGCCGTGCGGTCCGTGACGCCGCCCGGAACCCGGCCCATATCCGCGCCCGCGCAGCCCCTTCCTCCACCAGCACGGCGAGCCGCCCGTCAGGCCCGACCGCCTCGACATCGGTCGGCACAGTCTCGGGGGCCGCAGGCCCGTCGACGGCAGCCGGATGCGCCTGGTCGAATTCCACGATCGTCTCGGGACTGGTGCGCAGGTCGACAAGCGCCGACCGCTCCGACTCGCCTTCGAGGCGAACCATGTCGAGCTCCGCGGTGGAAAAATCTTCTCCCAGCGCGATGCCGGCCCGATGTCCCGTGATCCGCAGACCGAGGCCGCGGGCGGGCGTCACGGCCGCGATCAATCCGATCCGCAGCAGGTCACCGCGGGTGTCACGGAGCACCTTCCAGTCCAGGCTCGTGGCGGGCTCGTTCGCATCGCGGCGTCTGAACGCATCGGAGAGTTCCCCCGGTGTGGACAGCGTGATGGTCTCGACCGAATCGATGAACCAGCCCGGCGTGATGCGGGCCGTCAGATCGAAGGACTCGCCGCGATGCACCCGCACGTCACACGCCGCCCGGCCCACCACCACGCCCGGCGACAGGTCGACCGTGGTGACCCGTGCCACATCGACGGTGGCGATGCGCGGCAGCAATGCCAGCGTCACGTTCGCCCCAGGAGCCTGCTCCTCCACGAACAACCGGCCGGGCCAGACGCCCGGGGTCGTATCTCCCTGTTCTGCCACGTCGAGTTCCTGCCCGACGTCTGGTATCGCCGCTGCCGTGGCAACCGGCACCGCGCCGGCAGGCAGGGGCCACCGCGCGGCCACCTCGGGGGGCACGATGAGGCAATGGTCGAGTTCGATGGACGACAGCGACAGCGACGGCGCCACATGGATCGCGATGCCACCGCCCGCCCAGGCCTCGGCGGTCGCACGCAGCAGCGGCAGCGGGGCGGCGCGGACAGCGACCGGCGCAACGGCCTTGATGACCAGCGGCTTGCGTCCACCGCTGCAATGGGGAGGCAGATCGATCAGGATCGCCGAGCCATCGTCCGTCACCGTCCACGACGCCTCGTCCGTGGCGTCGGATGGGCCCCCCGACACCACTGCCACCTGCGTCACCTGCACCGCGGGATGCTTCTCGAGGCGGAGGCGTCCGGGAAACCACGGAGCCATCGGTTGCACGAGCACGGCCAGTGACGACTGCCGTCCGCGGATGCCCACGTCGGTCCACAGGGAGAGCATGGGGGACGGGCGTTCGTCCGAGATCAGGCTAATGTCGAGCGTCGCGCGCGGTCCCGTATCGATCTGCCAGACAACTGGCGCCGGCGGTTGCCGGGCTGAATCGTCGGTGGCCTGATCAGCCACGGGTGCAACGAGCCGCTGCACCCGCAGGCCTGCGCCGACCACGGGCTGGACGCCGCTGGGCAGCCGCAGCGTAACTGACGAGGAAAGTGCCGGCACGAGCGTGAGTGAAAACCGCGAAGCATCGTCCACGGCAGGCGTGCCAGGGCAGCGGAAGTCGCAGGTGTAGGTGCCGGCCTCCGGCGTGGCCACCGCGAGGGTGCCGTCGCGGCGTCCAAACACGACGGCCTCGCCCAAGCCCGCTCCCGTGCGCATCGAGCCCGATCGCACCTCGAGATTGCCCAACGGCATCTCACGCGACAGCCCGACCCGCGGCAGCCGGCTCCCACCGCCCGCTCCGGCAAATGATCCGATGTCGAACGAGACGGTGCCCACGAGACTGCCGTCCTCGGCACGCGATACCACGTAGCGGGCAGCATCGGCCAGCGGCAGCAAAGCCGGCTCCATCAGATCGCCCTGACCGCCCGGCGCGCCGCCTGAGAGCCTGGCGACTCCTTCCTCGAACTCCCGGGCCGACATGGGCACATACCGGGCGTTTCCCAGCGGAATGTCCGACAGCCTGCCAGCAGGCACGTGGACCCGCATGAATTCGAGCGGCTGCGCTCCCGCATCGCGATCGGTCACCTGCGGGGCCACGGGCTCCTCGGCATGGCCCGTCTGCAGTCCGACGCACCAGCCGCCGATCGCCACCACAACCGCGCACCACCATTGGATGCGAGGCAAAGACTGTCGCCGTGGGATGAAGTGCCTGGCACACAAGGGGTTCATGGGAAGTCTCGAGCGGCGGCAGTGCTGCCTTCCCGCTGCGGTGACGACGAGGGGGCGATGATGAGCGACGGCTGTGGTGCAACCTGCGTGAGAGAGCTTGCCGAGACCACAGGCGTCGCCCCCCGCGTCGGCGAGACGGTCGGCCGCCGGTCGAGGACAAACCGCAGTGTGGCGGCCAGCAGCGTGAGGGCCACCCCAGGCAGGGCCGCCTGCGCCATGAGCAGGGCCAGTTCCGGAAACACCGCCGCCGTCAGGCTCGCGACCCCGGCAACACCGAGCACGATCGGCACGCTCCGCAGCCGCGGCTGGTAGACGCCCGACAACCCCATGGCGAGCACCGGCCCCGAGACCGCCAGCACCAACAGCCACGTGGGCACGACCAAGATCCGGCCCGCTTCCGGCGGCCCAACACCCGAGAAGACGGACCGCGAACCGGCTGCAGGCACATCCGCCGTCAGCCCCAACGGTGTTGCGGGCCGCGCGTCGGCATCAGCACCGAACGCTACGGCAGGCTGCCCAACGGCCGCGCAACTGCCGCTGAGCCAGGCGGCCAGCACGTCGGGCGATACGACCGGCACGCGGCGGAAGCCAAATGCGCCCCACTCCCAACGCTGCTGCGATGTCCACCCGCGCGGATGGCCGACGAGGTGCTCGTCAGGCTCGAGCACAAGTTCCCAATAGAACCGTCTCTGGAGCGTGCCCGCGGAGAAGACCGGCGGTTGCAGCGACACGACCGTCGGCATCCCGGCCACCTCGCCAAACACGCCCGCCCACCGGTCACGCTTCTGGCTCGCGACCACCTCCACCAGCCATGTGGGGCTCACGGCGCGCTGAGGCAGTTCGATGACGATCCGGCCATTGGCGCGGGCGGCCCCAGGCTGCGGTCTTCCATTCAGCCGCACCTCGACGGCCACATCCGCCGCGCGTGCGACGTCGTCCGTCCACGGAGCATCGTCGCCGGTCGCAGCAAAGCCCTGCGGCAGAGAGAGCGCGAGCTGATCGGCCGAACTGATGACGCAATAGCGATAGATGTCTTCTCGTCGATCACCGAGCAGCCTCGTCTGCAGCCATGCCGCATCGACCACTGTGTCACCCAGCGGCGACCGTTTCCGGGCCGAGATCGCCAGCGGCACCGTTTCCTGCGACCGGGCCGTGGTCCATGTGCGGCTGGCAACCGACCCAAGCGAGGCGACATCGCGCTTCCAGGTATCGCCGCGAACGTCGATCGACACTGTCTCCGGCACGGTCAGCGTGATCGACTGGCCCCCGATCCTCGTGGCCGCCGGCAGCACGAGCGGCAGATCCTCGGCCACAGTCGATTCCGGCACCATCGTGGGTGTCGGCAGTTCATACTGCACGCTCACCTCCCCCACGCCCAACAGCGGCATGGCCAACATGGCCCGCAACCGCACCCTCGGCGGCGCCGTGGCGGCAGGAGCATCGCTCGCCCGGCCAGTCTGGCCACCGCCCTCCACATCCTCCTCGGGATTGAGCAACAGACCGTTTTGCCGCAGTTCGAGCGTGCCGTTGCGCATCACGGCCTCGGGCACGTCCAGCGAGACGTACTCCAGCGGCACGTGGGCGACGGCGAAGCGGATCGTCTCCCGCACGATCATGTCGGCTTCATCGATGTCGGCCTGGGCCGTGATGGAAGCATCGACGCGACGGGGCAGGAAGCGACGGGTCGCCTCGAAACTGCCGTCCGTGCCGTCGAGTCGGTAGGCCAGCGCCACCCGGTCGGCATCGGACCGCAGCGTGGTCGGTGTCAACTGCCGCACGAGTCCGCGGACACCTTCGGCATCGGGGAGGAGTTCGATGTCGCTCTGCGAGGCGATGATGATCGAGGCGGGGCCCACGAGGTCGGCCTGCGGCGCCGGAATCTTCCAGCTCACCCGGCTGCTGTCATGGGCAAGCGACCGACCGCACCGGATTTCCACGACGGCGTCACCGGACAGCGGTTGCACGAAGGGGATCACGAGCCTGCCCCCCTCCGACGAGACGGCGGCCGAGTCGACGACGCTGGCGGGCCCCACCTCGTCGACATCCCAGGCGTCGAGCGAGACCACGATCCGCGACACCGGTGCGCCGCGGACCGAGACCCGCAGCCGCGCGTCGAGGGCCACGCGGGTGGCGGAGACGTCGTAGCGGTATTCGGGTTCGATCACCACGCGGCTGCCGCGGGGCAGCACGCGAAGCGGCAGCCGCGCGGGCTGGGCGTCGTAGGCGAAGGCGGCGACGAAGCCCGGCCGCCGCGCGGAAAGTGGCGGATCGATCCGCCGATTGCTTCCAGCGTCATCCCACTCCACCTGCCAATCCCCTTCCACGACGATGCTGGCCCGCCCCCACTGCCGCCACGGCGGGATATTCGCCACGGCAAATCCCAGCGCCTCGAAGGCCTCGCGGCCGGCGGGGTCGATCGGCCGCTCGCATTCCAGTTCCACGAGGCAACGGCCATCGGCCCCCTGGTCGATGCGAATCACCGCCTCCGGCTGGGCGTCGGTGCCTTCCAGGGCCACCAGTGTCGAAGGGCTGCGGATGCTCCGCAACGTGGCACGCGGCGGGAGACCGACACGGATCGTCGCGGTGTCGGGGGGCAGATTGTCGAGGCGGATGCTGGCCTGCGTGATCGCCACGCGACCGTCGATCCGCACCAGGCTCTCGACCATCGCCTGCGGCACGGCGGCACGGCTGGAATCGGTGCCGATGGTCTCGGCGCCGGCCTCGTTGCGCCGGGCACCGATCCGGATTTGTGCCGTGCCGGCGAGCCCGACGAGCGTGACCAAGCTGCCAGTGCCGTCGGCCTGTGGCTCCACTCGCGGCGGCAGCCCTGCCGGACGGACCGACACGTCTGGATCGAGCCGCAGCGTCTGCAGTTCCACCAGCGACGCCGTTGCCCTGGGCATTTGCAGCGTGATTGATTCGTGGGTGGGCGAGGCTTCGAGGGAGATGTGGCCCGTGAGGACGATGGAGTGCCGCAGGTCTTCGTCCGCTCCCTTCGACGGCCCTGTCATCCAGAGGCGATAACCACCCTGTTTTGGCTCCGCACCGATTGCCGCATCAGCGGACGAAGCTGCTGCCAGAAGCATCCGCCCCGGTCCTTCGTACCGTGGCGCGGCGGTGAGCAGCAGGCCGTCGAGCGCCAGCGGCAGGCTCACCCAGCCGCTGCGGGACTGCCGCACGGTCAGCTCCACAGTCACCTGGCAGGTTGTCATTTGGGCGACGACGTCGGCTGTTCCGGCCGCAGCACCGGCAGCCGGCAGCGTCGCCCGCAGCACGACGTTTTCCAGCACGGCGGGCGGCGGCTCCGGTAAACCGGGGAGCCCCTCCTTGATGCGGAGCAGGTCGACGAAGTCGCGGTAGCGGAATCCGGGCACGGGCACGAGCCGGCCCGCGTCGTCCTGCATGTAATAGATCTCGGGCGCGGCCTCCCGGATCGCGGGAGTCGCGACGCCATCGGCCCCGGGCGATCGGGCCGCCGGCAATGCGACCGCTGCAACGAGCAAAACTGCCCGCAGCACCGTCAGGGCACGGAGAAAAAAAGGTCGGCTCGTCATCGGGCCGGCGTGGCTCCCGGAATCGGCTGGCTCAAAGAGGGTGCGGCAGCAGGAACGGTCGAAGACCGGGCCTGCCGCTGGTAAGAAGTGCCGATTGCGCAAACGCGCACGGCCTCCTTCACCCTACACCGCAGCCTACCCGCCGGCGCCGAAATCCGTCGCGGATCGGCCGTGGACCGGTGGCGCGCCCGATGCGACCGTCACGATCGCCACAATCCTAAGTCCCCCGGCTACGGCAACCGGGCCCGCAGGTCGGCCAGCACCTCGGGCGTGCAGGCGGCGATGAACGCCGGCTTGTCGAGCGGAATCGTTGCCCCGGGCGCAGCCCCGTCCCCAAAACCGGAAATGCTTCCCCCCGCCTCGCGAAAGATGAGCAGTCCGGCGGCCACGTCCCAGCAGGCGATTCGCCGCACCCAAAAAGCATCGAGCCGGCCGCAGGCGAGCCAGGCGAGATTGAGCGCCGTGGAGCCGGTGCGACGGGCGGAGTGGACGTGGGGAACGATGGCGAGAAAGTCGGCGACCGGCCCCGACTCGGGGCTCACATGCGGAGGAAAACTGAGCGCGACGAGCGCATCTGACAACAGCACGCAGCCACTCACACGAATTGGTTTTCCATTGAGCCAGGCGCCGGCGTCGAGCTGTGCCGTGAAGCATTCATCGCGCTGCGGATCGTAGATCGTCCCGACGAGGATCTCGTCGCCGAGCGTGAGAGCCACGGAAACACACCAGGCCGGAAAGCCGTGCACGTAGTTGCTCGTACCGTCGAGCGGGTCGACCATCCACTTGAACACTGCCTGGGCTTCAGCATGGTGGCCTGCGGGCTGACCAGCGGCCGCGTGCTCCGGCAGCGACTCTTCGCCGATGAAGCCGTGATCGGGAAACGCCTCGAGCACGATCTGGCGAATCTCCCGTTGTGAGGCGAAATCAGCCTCGGTGACAAGGTCGCGCGGTCCCTTGTTCGACACGCCGAACCTGCCCACCCAATCGAGCAAGACGCGGCCGCCCGCACGGGCCGCGGCCTCACAGATCTTCAGAGCATTGGTGGGAATGGCCGCCTTGTCGAGCGTCGAGGAATCCGGTCGGGAGGCGGGGATCTTTGGCTGCATGGCGGGCTCACGAAGGACATCGTCCGAGACTCACGGCAAACGATCTGACTGGAGGAAAAGCCCGTGGATACTTTTTCCGAGAACTTCGCAGTGTAACGGTCGCGGCCGGAAAAGTGGTCCGCTCTCCGGACCGGTGCGGTAGAATCCGCTGCCTGCATCTGTTCCACAGGACCCTGCTCCCCCATGCCATCCTCTGCACCGCCGCCGCCTTCGCCCTCACGGCCGTCGTCAACACCCGCCCCCAGTCCCAACTGGCTCGCCACCGGTCGGCTGATGAACGACCCGCGATCAGTGATCGCCGCCACCATCGATCTCGACCAACCGCATCACGGCATCACGCTGGAAGCCTCAAGGCCTGCCGCGGCGGACCACCTGCTCGGGCTCGACCTGCGGTCCGACTGCCGACTCACTGACCACTGGCTGCGGGGCGATGACGTTACCGCCGTCTATGAATCCACCGACGCCCGCCACCTGCGGACCACCGCGATGTGGAGGTTGCGCCCGGCGGCCGTCGGCACGCGTGCGTGGGAACTCGTCGCATCAGCGCAGACCTCTCTGCTGCAGAGCGATTCCATGCTCGCGGTCATCTCGGAGATCGACGCCACCAACATCTTGTGGGGAACGTGCGTTGACGGCGTCGTGCAGTGGCACACCGATCCGTCGGCCGCAGCGATCTGCGTCCTTCTGAGACGCGGCGGGCCAGCCAGGACCGACGACACGAGCGTGCTGGTGGCCGTGCACCCGGGCGACGCCCGGCGATTGACCATTCGCAGAGACGGCAAGCGTTCCGTCGTCGAATGCTGGCTCTTCTCGACCGCGCTTGAAAAAGGCGTGCTCCTCCGCAGCCGGGTGCTGGCGGCGATCGGCCCCGCGGCCGACGCCACCCTCTGGGCCGCGGACCTCGCGGCTTCATTCGCCGCCTCGCCTCCGATGCTGACGACGTGACCCCCGATGCTGAGGAGCCGGTCGGAGGCACGCGCAGGAGCCGGTGAATTCTGCGACTCACGAGCGATGCCCCATCATCCCAGAGCCTCCCGTAGCAGAATCCGCCGGCGACGAGCATGCCGCAGCCGGCGAACCAATGCGGTTTACCTCGCACGGCATGTCAGGCGGGACGTGTTCACCCCCCGGCTTCCGCCGGGGGCTTTTTGTTGGGGGTGAGACGGTGTCGTAATAGAGGAGTAGCGTTTTCCGGCCTGTTATTGCGCTGGCCGCGAGCGGGGCTCAGGCGTTACATTGCCCCCATCTTTCCTGCGTTCCCCTGCCACGGATCGGCTCGGGCCTTGTGATCGGTCCCGCATGTCGGCCGTCGGCACTTCAGCACCTGCTCGAGGTGCACAGACAAAAAGGTGGATGCCGTGGCCGACATCGTGTTTGCGTTCGATCCCGCGATCGACCGTCCCCTTCCCAGGCTTGAATCCGCGCCCGCCGCCTTGGCGGAGCCGGTCGCGACGGCCGCGACCGATGCGCTGATGTCCGCCGCAGCGGCCGCCCGCCAGGCAGACGCCGCGGCGCTCGTGCTCTTCGGCCGCGTTCTCGATCCTCAGCGGGCCAGTCCGGCGCAGGCGGCCACGCTCCGCTCGCTCATCACCAGTCTGGCCGCCCACGGCTGCCGCACGGTCTGGCTGGCGGCCGACACCACCGCGTGTGCCGACATCGCGCGGATGCTGGGCGAACCGGCCGGGCTCGTGTTCGTGACGCCCGTCGCACCGCTCCACCTGGAGATCCGCGGCCTCACGGTCGAAATCGTCTCGGCCAGCGACAGGCACGCCGCCGTGGCATCGGCGCTGGCCTCCTCCACCGATGCCGCGCACTCGCCGCTGTCGACGCTCGAACGCAGGATCGTCGTGGGCTGGGATGCAAGCCATTGGAATGCAGAGCGGTGGGACCACGATCCTTCCACGGCAGACAACCGCTGGCTCCCCGGCGCCGGCGGGCCGCTGTCCAACACCTTCTGCGTGTGGGGCTCGCGCCGCCGTCCTGCCGTGGCCGCCGGCGTGCACCACCTGCCGGCGCTGCAGGCCCGTTCGGCACATGAGGCCGCCGCCGGATCTTGCGGACTGCTCACGCTCCTCGACCATCCACCAGTCGACGACGGCGTGCCGGCCGCCGCGCGGCGGGATTCGCTCGAATCCCGCACCGACTGGCGGCATAACTGGCGGGAATTGCCCACGCATCACGTCGCCTGGCAGACGATCACGATCGCCTCCGCCACCGGCGGCGACGAGGAACTGGCCACCACCATCTGGTCGGCGCTCGAGGGCCTGTCGCTCGATGCCAACGGCCCGCTGCAGATCATCCGCTGCCACGTCGAGTGCGGCACGAGCGTGCAACGTCGCGTGCGGGTGGCGGAGATCTCGGCCGAAACGCTGGCCCGTCTGCGGCAGCTGTACGATCCGCGCACGTTCCGCGGCTGGTGCCACGAGGTGATCGCCGACCCGGGTGAGTCGCTGGTGGCGCTTGGCCACTCGCGTTCCGGCGCCAAGCCCGGCAGCACCACGTCGTTCTCGACGGCGCTGGCAGACATCGTCAATCGCCTCGAACAGCAGCCCCTGCACACTGTTCCCCAGGACCTTGCCCGGGAGTCCGCCTGGCTCGCCCTCGAACTGATCGAATCCACCTAACTGGCTGTGGAAAAGCCCTCCACGGAGTTCGCGACATGCACATCGAAACGATCCACATCGAACGCTCCGGCTCGCTGACCGGCGTCACGATCGACCACCTCGGGCCCGGCGTGCAGGTGCTGCACGGCACCAACGAGACCGGCAAGACATCCCTGCTCGAATTCGTGCGGGCGATGTTCTTCGGCTTCGAAGGGCTGTTTCGCCGCGGCGTGCTCGACCCGCAGCTGCCCTGTGCCGGTCGGCTGGTCGTGCACACGGGCCCGGACGGCCGCCGGCTGGCGATCGAGCGTCGGCACGAGGGGCCGGAACTGGCGACGCTGACGCAGGCCAGCTACGAGGACGACATCGTCGGGCTCGGCGGCGACCATGGCGACTTCATCTCGATCAAGGACATCGTCCCCCCGCCCGATGGCCGCCCATGGAACCGGCCCTACCTGCAGGACATCGTGGGCGACATAGACGAGCGGACCTTCACCAACGTGATGGCATTCGGCCTCGACGAACTGCACGAGCTCCGCACACTGGAGCCGGAGGGCTGTGGCAGCCGGCTCTACGAACTGGCCAGCGGCCTCGACCGTTCGAAGGTCACCCGCGTGCTCACCCACATTCGGCAGGCGATCGAGCGGCTCGACTCGACCGATCCGGCCGTCTCGCCGGTCGAATCGTTGCGGCTGCGTCGGCACGAGGTGCTCGACCGGCTCGCCGCGCTCAACGCTCCGGCCGTCGCAGCAGGCGGCCTCCTTGCCGAGCTGGCCCGCACCGATGCCGAACTCTCCACGCTGCAAGCCGCGATCGAACGGGCCGTCGGCGAGGAAGACGTCGTGCGCGGCGTGCTCTGGCTCGAGCCGCTCTATCGGGCCTATCGGCAGACAGCCGCCGAGCTCGACGCCATGGTGGGCACGACGCTCGTGCATGCCGATCTCGACGCCTGGAAACGCGCTGCGAAAGTTCGCAACAAGCTGGCCCGGCTCGTCCGCCGCCGGCACCGCACCCGCAGCCGGCTGGCCCGCAGCCTCGCCGAAGTGCCGACGGAGTCGGCCCTCTGGAAGAAACGCGCGGCGGTGGCCTCCCTCTGCGAGGAACAGCCCCGCCTGGAGCGGCTGGTGGCGGAGGTGGCCCGCGCCGAGTCGCATGCGCGGCTGGCGGCCCGCCGGTTTGGCGAACAGATCGGGGCATCCGGACTCGCGAGGATCGTCTCCATCAGCGGGCCGCTCGACGCGGCCGACGCGCTGCTTCCCGAGGGCTTCATGCAGTCGTTCGGGCCGCTCAAGTCCCGCGCCCGCGACTGTGCCGCCGCCTCGCGCGAGGTGAAGCAGGCCAAGCGTGGCGTGGCCGAGGCCAAGGGACTGCTCGACGATACCCGCGGACTGGTCAAGGGGGGCGTCGGCCCCAAGGGGATGACGATCGCCGAGGCGATCGAGGAGGCCAGCGGACGGGTCACGCTCTTCCGCAACCGACTTGCTGCCACCGCACAACTGGCGGAACTCGACCGCTCGATCGCCCGCCTCGACAACGAGGTCGCGCACCATCTCGAGGGACAGTTGATCCCGCTGGGCTGGTTGATCGCGCTGGGCGCAGTGTTCGTGACGGGCGCGGGCATGCTGCTCTCAGGGTTGCTGCTGCCGTCGACGGTCACCGGTCCGCTGGCCTACGCGCTGGCGGCGCTCGGGCTGGCCGGCACGGGGCTGGCTTCGGTCACCACGTGGTCGCTCGACCGGGCGGCCTCCAACCGCCTCGAGGCGGTGAGGAGCCAGAGCGAGATGGTGCACAAGCAGCGGGAGGAACTGCTGGCGCAGTGCGGCCTGCTCGACAAGAAGATTCCCGTCGACACCGTCAACTCTCTCGAACGCCGGGCCGCTCTCGCCCAGGCCGAGGTCGAGCGACTGGAGGAATTGGCGACCCGGGAAGGATCCATGCACGTGCTTTCCGACAAGGTCGCCGTGGCACAGCAGGCACTCAAGCGGGCGATCTTGGCCCGCAAGGCCGCCCGCCTCCGGTGGCAGAAGGCCCTGGAACACCGCGGTCTGCCCGCCACGCTCTCTCCGCGGGAAGTGAAACAGATCGGGCTGCAGCGGCACACGCTCCTCACGCTCGACGACGACCGCCGCCGGCTTTCCGAGGAGGCCCGTCAGAAGCGCGAGGAACTGGCGGTGTTCGCCAAACGCATCGACGAACTGATGGTGGAATGCGATCTCGTTCCGGAGGCGACACCGCTGGAACACGTGGGGCAACTTCGTGAAAAGATGGCGGCCGAGTCTCTGGCACACCGCCGCCGCGGATCGCTCACCCGCAAGCTCGAACGGGCCCGCGCAGCGCACCGCCGCGGTAAGAAGCAACTCGCCGTGGCCGAACGCCATGTGAAGGATTTTTTCACCCGCTGGGCCGTGGCCAACGAGAAGGACTTCCTGGCCAAGGTTGACCGCCGCCCCCTCTACGAACAGACCAGGCTGGAGGCGGAGGCCGCCGAGGCCGCCTGGCTCGACGGCCGCCGCCGCGCCGACGGACCAGCCGAACTCGATCAGTGGCTGCATGCCGAGCCTCCCCGCCAGCCGGCCACCAGCAGCAAGGGTCTACGCTCCGGTGCAGAGCAGGCCGTCACGATGACGCCGCTGGAGCATCGCTTGGCCGAGGCCTGTGAGGTGACGGAACGGCTGCGGGAGTCGCTGCAGCTGGCGAGCGACCGCCGTGCCGGCATCGCCGCCAAGGTCGACGCCACCGCGCGGGACCGCAGTACGGAGGCCCTGCAGGAGGAACTGGCCGATGTCGAACAGCAACTGGCCGCGCAGCTCGACCGCCGACGGCTCCTGGAACGCACGGGCCTGCTCCTCGAGGAGACTCGCCTCACGGTTGCCCGCGACCACCAGCCGCCCGTGCTCCGCGATGCCTCGCACTGGCTGGCCCGGCTCACCGACGGCCGGCACACGGCGATCACCACCACGATCGACGAGGCGCGGCTCGAGGTGCACGATCGCGATGGGTCTGTCTGGAAGCCGGAACGCCTCAGCCGTGGCACGCGGGAGCAGGTGTTCCTGGCGCTGCGGCTGGCGCTCGTCCGCGACCTGCAGCGGCATGGGGTGCAGCTGCCGCTGGTCATGGACGACGCGCTCGTGAACTTCGACGACGAACGGGCCCGGGCTGCGGCCCGCGTGCTGGTGGAATTCGTCTCCGATCAGCCGGGTGAGCGGCAGATGCTCGTCTTCACCTGCCACGCACACGTGGCTTCCATCTTCGCCGAGGCCCACGCCACGGTGCGCTCGCTGAGCGATCCCGGCCGCGACTGGCGACCGGTGACGAAGCCTGTCGCTCTCCCGACCCCGCCCCGCGCGGCGTTACAGCAGCAGGAACCAGTGGCGGCGACGAAGCCCGCACCGCAGCCAGAACCGGCCGCCGTCTCGCCTCCGGTCGCCTTCAACGAGGTGGAGCCTGGCGCCTGGCCGGCCGAGCACTTCTTCTTCAGTCCGTCAGGCGGCTACGCCGCGATCAAGGACGGCCACGCTCACGGTCGACGCAAATCTCGGTGATGGCCGACTCGAGCCCGCCCCACGTTCCACATGCAAATCCGGGATCGCCCAACGTACCCGGACTCCCGTCCGGTGCTTTTTGTCGTGGGTGACACTGCCGTTTGACGGAGCATGTCGCTGAAAGAAAAGCCCCCGGCGTAAGCCGGGCGACTCCGGTTCAGGGGACTCCGGTCAGACCTTGACGATGCCCGACTGGATGTCGCGGAGATAGCGGGCCCGCATCTGGGCCAGCAGCATGCCGAGGTAGGCATTGGCGCCCAGCGAGAGAAACAGCGCGATCAGGCTCCCCGTGAGCAGGCCCCATGGCTTCACGGTCTTTGCGGTGGCCGTCTCCACGTCGGCGATCCGGGAGCCTGTCGACGCCACGACGGGCGCCGCTCGCGGACGCCGCGAGGCCTCGATCACCGAACGCTCCACGGCAGGCGGCCAGGCGTCGGCCACGTAGATCTTCACGCGGCGGACATCCCGCGCGTCGGCAGGCACGTCGCTGGTGAAGGTGTACGGAGTGCCGCTGCGGACGAGATCCGGCTCGACCCGCACGAGATAGTCGCCACCGCCATCCACGTCGGGCACGAAGGCGGCCTCGATGGCGAGGGCCGGGGTCATCGTCATGGCGACAATGACCGTTGCCAACAGGACCGACGTGATCAGATACGCGCGCACGAGAGTCGTCTCCAGGAACGTCCGAAATATTCTGCCGGGCTCGAATTCGCCGGGCCGGGCGGCCCTGGTTGGCACCGCCGTCAGGAGGATTTCACTCTCTCGACGGCCCTTTGTGCAACTCCGTCCCCCCCGGATGCGCTCCCCACGCCCGCGGCTTCGGCCCCATCGGGCCCGGAGAGGCTGACGATCTCGGCCTGCAGCATCGTGAGAGCGGCCTGCAAAAAGGCCACGGCGATGGGGCCCACGAAGATTCCGATCGGCCCCAGGGCCCCCACGCCGCCGAGCACGCTCAGCAGGGCCAGGAGCGGGTGGAGTTTCGACTGGCCGTGCAGCACGATCGGCTTGATGATGTTGTCGACCGTGGAGACCACGCACGCCCCCCAGAGGGCCAAGCCGATCGCCGCCCAGGTGTTCTTCACGAAAAAGAGCAGGTAGAGGCTGGCCGTGCCCCAGACGGCCGCCGCGCCGACGAACGGGACGAGCGCGCCGAAAAACGTGAGCAGCGTCAGCAGGAACACGCCGCCGAGTCCGGCGATGTAAAAGCCGAAGCCCGCCAACACGGCCTGCACGATCGCCGCCAGCAGGGTGGAACTCACGACCGCGCGGCTCACCTCCTCGAACTCCTCGAGCAGCTGCCACTGATACCGCCGGTCAAGAGGAATGAGCCGGGTAACCGCCTCGAACATCCGCCGGCCGTCGGCGAGGAAATAGAAGAGGCTCACCGTCATCACGACCAGGCCGATCAGCAGTTTGACGATCACCACCGGGGCCCTGGCCGCGATCGGGCCGATCCATTCCTCGGCGAGCTTGCGGAGTTCCCCGTTCACGCTCTCGCTGGTCACGTGCAGGCCGGTGGCGTCGTTGACGGTGTGGACAAGCCCGTCGAGCACGTTCGGATCGAGTCGAATGCCCTCCGGACTCCGCAGCATGGCCACGGCGTCGCCGCCGGCCCGCGACACGAGCAAGAAGAGCGGCACGAGCACGATCAAGAGCACGAACAGCGTGGTCAGCCCGGCGGCCA
Organism: Pirellulales bacterium; assembly: GCA_044236455.1. GTDB lineage: Bacteria > Planctomycetota > Planctomycetia > Pirellulales > UBA1268 > CAMCQY01. The sequence goes on along the minus strand of JBIIGJ010000048.1, from coordinate 4,527 downwards.
CCCACTCGGGCACGAGAAACCGCTCCCGCAGCCAGCGGTGGAGCGGGCCAAAGATCACCACCAACATCGCCGCCAGCAGGAGCGGCAGCAGGAAGCTCGACAGCACGCGGAGCGAGAGCAGACCAAAGATGGCCACCAGCCCGAGGATCACACCGAACGAAATCAGCTTTGTCATCTGAGAAAGTCGCGGAGACTGCTCCGCCTGCTCCACGTTGCGATTCATGACCACGAGCTGTCTGAAGTGTCGAGCCCGTCCTGATCCTCAAGAGTGTACGCTGACGCCCTCCGGGCGTCAGCGGTCGCTCCAGTCCCGGGGCCATTATCGCATGGCCAACAGACTCCCCGGGCAGTATCCTGCTGCAGATTCCCCGGCCCGCAGTCCACCCTTTGCGACCACCATGACCAAGCCCGCCGCATCACTCGTCGTTCCCGTGCGCGATGAGTCGGGCAACATCGCCCCGCTGGTCGCCGAAATCTGCAGTGCGATCGACGCAACGGGTATCGCCTGGGAACTGTTTCTGGTCGACGACGGATCGACCGACGGCTCGTGGGAGGAGATCACAGCCATCGAAGCCTCCGACGCGCGGGTTCATGGGATCCGCCTGGACCACGGGCAGGGAAAATCGGCGGCGCTCGCGGCTGGTTTTGCGAGATGCCAAGGGGACCGGATCGTGATGCTCGACGGCGACGGGCAGGACGACCCCGCCGAGATTCCCCGGATGCTCGACCTGCTCGCCGGCGACTCAGCCCGGGCCGACCTCGTCAACGGCTGGAAGACGCCCCGGCTCGATCCCTGGCACAAGACGATGCCGTCGCGGGTGTTCAACTGGCTCGTCGGACTGTTCACCGGGCTCTGGCTCCACGATCACAACTGCGGACTGAAGGCATTTCGTAGCGACGTGATCCGCAGTCTGCAGCTGTCGGAGGGCATGCATCGCTTTATCCCGGTGCTGGCGGCAGCGGAGGGATTCCGCATCGTCGAACTGCCGGTGCACCACAGACCGCGGATCCGCGGCAGCTCCAAGTATGGCGTCGCCCGCTTCTTCCATGGCCTCTTCGATCTCACGCGGGTCGCGACGCGGGTGTGGGGCAGGGTCCGGCCGGTTGATCTGCCCCGCCGGGGCGAATCCCGCGCGCGGCTACGGCACGGCATCTATGCGATCCTCGCCACCATGGCGTTGGCCTCGGTGCTGGGCCGTATCGGCTCGGTCGCCAGCGTCGATCGCGTCGGCCTCGAGAAAAAACTCGTCGCCGACGCCGTTGCCAAGGCGATGGCCGCCGGTGAAGCGGCGGATGCCGAGGCCATCAGGGCGAAGATCGAGAAGGACAAACGACTCATCCGGCCGTTCCTTTCCGGCAACGACCGCAGCCGCTGGCTCACGATCCGTGCGCTGGTGGAGCGAGGATCGTTCACGATCGACGACCTCGTCGTGGAGCCGGGCTGGGACACGATCGATGCCGTCGTCCACCCCGATGCCTCCGGGAACCTGCGGCTCTATTCGAGCAAGCCACCGCTGCTCTCCGTGCTCTGCGCAGGCCCCTATTGGCTACTGCACCGGCTCACGGGCTGGACGCTGGGAGACCACCCGTTCGAACTGGGACGGCTGCTCATGGTGGTCTACGGTCTCTTGCCGCTGGGAATTTTCATGGTGTTCACGTTCCGGCTGATCGACCGCATCGGCACGAGCGACTGGGGCCGGCTCTGGGCGGCGGGGCTCGCGGCCGGCGGCACGCTCCTCAACACCTTCGCCGTCGTGCTCACCAACCACGTGCCCGCGGCGGCCTGCACCGCGGCGAGCGCATGGTTCGTGCACCGGATCGCCGTCGACGGGCTCCGCTCGCAGGCCGGTTTCGCCGCGGCCGGCTTCGCGGCGGCCTTGGCCGCGGCATTCGAACTGCCGGCGCTCGCCTGGCTGGCAGCGGTGCTCGCGATCCTGGCCACCTCCGATCTTCGCCGCACGTTCACGGCGGCCCTCCCGGCGGCACTGCTCGTGGCGGCCGCGGCGCTGTCGACCAACTGGCTGGCTCACGGCACGATCGCCCCTCCCTATGCGCACCGTGCCGCCGCGGTGCGGCCGCTGCCGCCGGGCGTCGTGCTCCGCGACGGCGAATCCTGGAACCCCGACAACTGGTACGACTATTCGCTTCGTCTCCCAAACGGAAAACTGCTGACGAGCTATTGGCGAGCGCCGCAGGGCGTCGACCGCGGCGAGCCGTCTGCTGCCAGGTATGCCTGGCATGCGCTCGTCGGCCACCACGGCATCTTTTCGCTCACGCCCGCTTGGCTGCTGGCAATTCCGGGGATCGCGATGCTGGCCGCTTCAGCCGGGCGTCGACGCGAGAGCCCGGGGCCGCGCGGCGGGCAACGGACTGTCGATGGGGGCATTCTCGGGCAGGAGCGGCTCGCCTGGGCGATCGCGGCTGTGTCGCTGGTGGTGGTGGCGTTCTACCTGTCGCGGCCGCCGCTCGACCGCAACTACGGGGGCACGTCGAGCGGATTTCGCTGGGCGTTCTGGCTGGCACCGCTGTGGGTGGCGGCGACCGTGCCTGTCGCCGACCGACTGGCCGGCGGCCGCACGGGGCGTGCGTTCGCACTCGCCCTGCTGGGGTTGTCGGTCGTCTCGGTCGCCTTTCCCACGTGGAGCCCGTGGACGACGCCCTGGCTGCAGCAATGGCTCACCCACGCCGGCTGGCTCGGCGGTCCGTGATTCAGGTGCACCGCGCCGCTTCCGGCCAATACGCCGGCAACGCCGCCTCGATCGTCACCTCGGAGCCGGTGTCGGGATCGGCATACGTGATGCGGCTGGCGTGCAACGCGATCGGCCGCATGCGGGGATCGGCGTCCGGCAAACCATCGCCCTCCCGCGGTTGGAGTGGCCCAGCCCAGGAGTCGTCCGCCACACCGTAGAGATCGTCACCCAGGATCGGCAGGCCGCGGGCGGCAGCCTGCAGCCGGAGTTGATGCATCCGGCCGGTCACGGGCGAGAGTTCCAAGAGAAGCCTGTCGGGGAGGAGCCTGTCGGGCGAAAGCCGGCAGCGGAGCCTCGCGAGCGTGACCGCCTCGCGGCCGCCCGGTTCGCCGGCCGCAACGAGCCGGGCCCGCGCTTCCTCGGGAATTTTCTCCAGCCAGTCGCACCATGTCACCGCTCCGGCCGATGCCGGCGCGGCAGCACCATTGGCGGTGTCTCCGGCCTGCACGAGCGCCGCGACGGTGTCTCGGGACGCCTCTCCGCATGTCACGATCGCCAGATACGACTTGCGGACCTGCCGCCGTTCGAACTGCCGCGAGAGCTTGCGTGCCGCGCGGGGCGTGGCGGCAAAGAGCACCACGCCCGAGACCCCGCGATCGATTCGGTGCGGCACGCCGAGATACCCACGTGAAGATTCCCCGTGGAGTTCTCGCCGCAGCCATGATTCGGCCGAGGGGATGCCTGGCGGGGCCTGCGTGGCCAGTCCCGCAGGCTTCCAGATCGCAATCACGCCTGCCGAGTCACTGACCACACGGATCCCGTTCACGGGCAGATCGTTCATCACCGTTACCACCGCGGGAATTGGCCGTATCGGCAACGACGCCGGGCATCGCCAGGAAAAACACTTTCCAACTGAGTCGAATTCTTATACTCTTTTTCGGAAATCCCGCCTCGGGGGGCTTCTTCCCCCGCCTCGTGAGTCTCGCATGCCCCCCTCCGCCAAACGATCGCCATCCACGCCATCTTCCTCCGCGTCGATAAGCGTGCTGATCGCCGACGACCACGAGATCATCCGTCAGGGGCTGACCAGCCTTTTCGAGGACTCCGAGGTCCACATCGTCGGAGAAGCGTCTGATGCCGCCGAGGCGGTGAAACTTTGCCGCAAGCTCCGCCCCGACGTCATCGTGCTGGATGTCCGCCTGGGCTCGAGCGACGGGCTCGACGCCATCAAGCAGATCCGCGAGGCCTCCGCAGACACCCGGGTCGTGATGCTCTCCTCGTTCGACAGCCCCACCTACATCGCCCGCGCCGTCTCGGCGGGCGCCTCCGACTACCTGCTCAAGACGGCGTCCCGAAAGGAACTGCTCGAAGCCGTGGCCAATGCGGCCCGCGGAGCACCGTCTGCACGATCCGGAGAGTTTCGCCGGATCGTGGGCTCGATGTCGAACAAGACCGTGCCAGGCGACCTTGATGTGCCGCTGACGCCCCGGGAAACGCAGGTGCTCCGGCTGGTGGCGATGGGACTCTCCAATCAGGAGATCGCCAACTCGCTCGACATCAGCATCGAGACGGTGAAGGAGCACGTGCAGAACCTGCTCCGCAAGCTTTCCCTCGGGGATCGCACGCAGGCCGCAGTCTGGGCCATCCGCCACGGCATCGGGTAAACGCCCCGGTCGCGTCGAGTGTCTCCGCCCGCGGCGTTGATCCCCCGGCTTCACGCAAAACACGACATCCTGTCGCCCTGACGGGCGGATGCCCGTCCTCAGCCAGTGTCTTGGCGACCGCAGGTCGCTGGTGCTGCGCATGGCATCCTGCCATGCAATCCAACGAGGGCGGG
>JBIIGJ010000032.1:0-30398 GCA_044236455.1 Pirellulales bacterium | reverse complement strand
CGGCCCCTGCCTCTCGTTCGGACTGCATCTGGCGGGCCGCGATTACAAGGAACTCGACATGCCGCTCGACGGCCGCGAGGGCCGGCCGACCGTGGCCGAACTCACCGACGGCAGGCCACATCACGTCGTCGCAACCTACGACAGCTTCACCGGCCGCAAGGCGATCTTCATCGACGGCACGCTCCGGTTCGAGCACGCCTATCCCGAGGGCACGCTCATCGTGAGCGGCGGCCCGGAGCCCGCCTTCATCGGCAGCCATAGTGGCTACGAAAACTTCAACGGCGTCATCGACGAACTGGCCCTCTACGACTTCGCCCTCACGGCCGACGAGATCGCCGAGCACCACGAGCGGACCCGTCGCGGCGAAACCTACTTCGGCCCGCGGACCACCCGGCCCAACGCGCCGCGGTGGCAGGCGATCACCCGCATCACCGAGGGCCAGACGCAGATCTTCAACAGCCGCACCGGCCTCGCCGCGGAATAGCCGCGTCTTGTGCGAGTGGAAAAGAGGGACGGGAGCGATGGGTTTTCCCCGTCACAGCCCATCCCCCGGCTCAGGCCCGCAACTCGGCGGGAATCTGCGGTGTCGCGCCGCGGTGGCCGCAGACGAAGGCCGCCAGCCGCGCGGCGTGGTCGTGCATCGTCTCGAGCGGCCGACCGCCAAGCAGTCCCATCACGACCGCAGCGGTGAAGGCATCGCCTGCGCCTACCGTGTCGACGATCGTGCGGGCCTCCGCCGGCCGGGTCGATACCACGCCGTCCGCCACGAGCAGCGAGCCCGCCGCTCCGCGGGTGAGTGCCACCAGCCGCAGGCCATGCCGCTCGGCGAGCTCGCGGACCACCGCCACCGGGTCGTCGGCCGACACGCCGCAGGCCGCGGCCACCACCGGCAGCTCGTCGTCATTGAGCTTCAGCACGTTGGCGAGATCAAGCGACTCGCGGATCAGTTCCGGCGAATAAAAGGCCTGCCGCAGGTTGACGTCGAACACGCGGACAGCCTTTCCGGCGGCCGTAAGAAAGCGGCGGATCATCCGCCGCGATTCCTCCGCCCGCTGGCCGAGCGTGCCAAAGCAGACGGCGCTGGCCCTGGCGGCGAGGTCTCCAAGCGACGGCTCCCAGGCGAGGTGGTCCCAGGCCGTGTCAGACGCGAAGACATAGCTCGCGTCGCCGGCGGGACCGAGCGACACCGTGACCGTGCCGGTGGGATGCCGCGGGTCACGCTGCACATGACGACAGTCGATCCCATGGGACTCGAGTGCCGCGATCCCCCGCTCACCGAGCTCGTCGCAGCCCACGCTGCTCACCATGAAGCTCTCCGCTCCCAGGCCAGCGGCATGGCAGGCGACGTTGGCCGGTGCCCCGCCCCAGACGGCCCCGTCTGGAAAGACGTCCCAGAGCGTTTCGCCAAGCCCGACCACGACTGGAGACGACGGTGATGGTTGCGTCATGGAGCGGCGGTGGTATGTATGAAGAAAGCGACACGGGCTGTCGCGAAGACGTCTTTCCCGGCCTGTATTCGCAGTTCCTACTTCGTCGTAGACGACACCGGCGAAGACTGGGCCAGTATGACACGGTGACAGCCGGCGACAAAGGAGCGGGGAGGCACGGGTGGCGACACGATCCGGGAAGAAGGCGGCGGCACGACGCGACTGGGCGGCCGAGCAAGAGCGGTTTCTCGCGGAGATCGCCCCAGAGAGCCATTTCCATCGCGCCTTCGACGGACTCGGCGACGTGTTCTTCTTTGCGAAGAACCTCGCCGGCGAGACGCTCTTCTTCAGCCGCGGCATCCTGCCACACGTCGGGCTCCATGACTACGAGCAGATGCTCGGTGCTACCGACGAGGACCTCACCCCCGGCCCCTTCGCCGCCCACTACCGGGCCGACGACCGGGCGGTGATCGAGTCGCGAAAGCCGCTGATCGGTCACGTCGACCTCTGGTTCGACGAGATCGGATTGCCCGACTGGTACGAGACCAACAAGTATCCGCTCCTCGATCGCAGCGGCCGGGTGATCGGCGTGATGGGCACGCTCCGCGGCTGCCGCGGCGTCGCCCCGCCGGGCGCGGTCGGCAGCCGCCTCGTTCCCGCCCTGACAACCCTCCGCGCCGAGCTCACCCGCTTCCCGCCGGTTGCCCGCCTGGCAAAGGACTGCCGCATGTCGACGCGGCAGCTGCAGCGGTCGTTTCACGAGGTATTTGCCTTCAGCCCTCGCACTTACTGGATGAAGTGCCGCATTCGCGCGGCGAGCGAGGCGTTGCGGGCGGGCCACGAGCCGATCATCGCGATCTCGCAGCGGCTGGGATTCTGCGACCAGAGCAACTTCACGCAGCAGTTCCGCCGCCACACCGGCCTCACGCCTTCCGCATACGTCAAGCAGGCCAATGCTCGGCGATCTTCCGTGTGAGGAAGGCGACGCTGCGGGCGAGCTGGTCCATCCCCTCGACGCCATCCTCGATGCTGATCCAGCCGCAGAAGCCCTTACCCTTCAGCTCCGAAAAGATCGCGTCGTAGTCGTTGAGCCCCTTGCCGATCTCGCCGTGCCGCAGCCGCTTGGCGTAGCCCACCGCTCCCCCTTCCTCCCGTCGCAGGTCCTCGAGCGTGCCCTCGATGAGCGACCGGTCGCTGGCGTGCATCGTCACTACGCGGTGCGACACACGTCGCAGGAGTTCCAGCGGATCCTCCCCCGCCAGGAAGGTGTTGCTCGGGTCGTAGTTGACGCCGAAGTGCGGGTCATGAATCGCGTCGACGAGCTGGCAGAAGACATCCATCTTCTGCGCAAACTCCGGATACTCCCAGAAGTCGTCCTTGTAGTGGTTTTCGATGATCAGCGTGATCCCGCGATCGGCCGCGTAGGGAAGGCAGGCCGAGATCGACTCGGCGGCCAGCCGCACACCCTCGTCGATCGTGAGTTCCGGCCGCCGCTGCCCGGAGAGCACCCGGCAGTAGGAGCCCCCGATCGCGTGCGTCATGTCGATCCACCGCTTCTGCTTGGCGATCTCGCGGGCCCGAAAGGCCGCGTCGGGATGCGTGAAGTCGGGCGAGCAGCACATCATCGGGATCGTCATCCCGTGCGTTTCCACCTCGCGGCGAAACCGTGGCCAGTTCGCCTCGTCGGCCATCTCCAGAAAGCCCGCATACCATTCGAGCCCCTCGACGCCGAGCGGCGCGGCAAGCGCGATCCAGTCCGACACGCTCATGCCACCGTCCTTACAGAGCGGTTGCATGAACGCCTTGGGAAACGCGGCTAGGCGGGGCCGATTGGACGGTGAAGGAGATGTGGATGCGGTCATGATGCGGGAGGCGGTGGCACGGTGGCGATCGTCTTGGGGGGATTGCGGCCGATGAAGGGATGCTGTTCGAGATCGACAACCTGGCCGCTCATCGGGCCGCACTCGTCGGCCATCCAATAGACGGCCGCGGCGGCGATCTCCTCCGGCTTGATCAGCCGCCCGGCCGGGCAGAACTCCTTGGGCAGATAGGCGGGCCAGTCTTCGGCGAGCCCGTGGCTCCGCTTGCGGAGGATCTCGTTTTCGGTGAGCACCCAGCCGGGGTTGATCTGGTTGACGCGAACGCCCTCCTCGCGGAAGAGCACGTCGCCGAGGTTCCGCGTGAGCGTCATGAGCGCGCCCTTGGAGATGCTGTAGGGGAGCAGGTTCGGCTCGCCCGAGTAGGCATTGACGCTGCCGATGTTGAGCACGCTGCCCCGCGTGGCGGCGAGGTGTGGCAATGCCGCCTGGATCAGCTGGAGCGGCGCGAGCGTGTTCACAGCGAGCGTGCGGTTGAACGAGGCCGCGTCGGTCGAGCGGATGTCGCCCGTGGTGATGATCGCCGCATTGTTGACGACGCCGTCGAGCCGGCCGAACGAGGTGACGGCGAGCGACACCAGCCGTTCAGGACAGCCGTCGGCGGTGAGATCCTCGACATGGCCGACCGCCGTGCCGCTTCCGCCGGCATTGAGATCGGCCACCACGGCCGCCACGAGGTCGGGTTCGAGGCCGTGCACGACCACGCGGGCACCTTCCGCCACGCAGCGGACGGCAATCGCCCGACCGATGCCGGTGGCGCTGCCCGTGACGATCACGACCTTGCCGGAGAGTCTCATGCTGGTGGTGGCTGACATGCTGGTGATACCGGGTGTGGCTGGTGGTGGCGGTGGCCGCCCCTGCTCAAAACTGGGACGGTGCATGCTGAACCGGTCATGCCCGCGACGGTGCGAGCACGCTCTTCACGACGGCGCCGGAGTGCATCTTCTCGAAGGCCTCGTGCCACTTCTCGATCGGCCAGACGCCGCCGATGATGGGGCGAACATCGAGAGCGCCGCTCGCCAACAGTGCGATCACCCGCTCCCAGATCGGCCAGTTGTGGCTGAAGCTCCCCTGCAGCGTGATGTTTTTCTGCACGAGCGGGTCGAGCGAAAAGTTCAGCGGCTGCGGCCCCCAGCCCACCTTGCTGATCCAGCCGGCGGGGCGGACGAGGTCGAGTGCGATCTTGAGCGTGGCACTGGCACCGGCGGCATCGACCACGCCATCGCAGCCGAGCCCGTCGCGATCCAGGGCCCAGGGCTTGGCGTCGCCGATGATCACCTGGCAGCCATACTGCTTCGCGATCTCGAGGCGGTGGGCGTCGTTGGGCAGGCCAACGATCGCCACCTCGGCGCCGCAGAGGCGGGCCATCGCGGCGCAGAGGATACCGATCGTGCCGGGACCGAGCACGACCACCCTGTCACCTGGCTCGATCCGTGCGTTCTTCACGACGGCCGAGTAGGCGACACAGCAGGGCTCCGTGAGGCAGGCCTGTTCGAACGGAAGCCGGTCGGGCACGCGATGCAGGATCCGCGAAGGCACCTTCACGAATCGGGTCATGGCGCCGTTGACGCCATACCCAAACCCCTTCCGTGTCGGATCGAGGTTGTAGAGGCCGCGGCGGGTCATGGGGTTGTCGTGGCTGATGATCGCGGCGGTCTCACTGACCACGCGATCCCCCTCCTTCCAACCCTGCACGTTCGCCCCGACCGCAGTGATCGTGCCGCCGAACTCGTGGCCCAGCACGACCGGATAGTTGACCGGCCACGAATGGTCGGCGGTCCACTGATGGAGATCGCTGCCACAGACGCCGACGTTGGCCACCTCCAGCAGCACGTCATCGGGGCCGATCGATGGCTGTTCGATCTCGCGGATCTCGACGGAGCCCTTCTCGGGGGCGAAGTTGACGACAGCGGCGGCTTTCATCTGGGGGAGATCACTTTCTGTTCATGACTTGCTGTTCATGACTTGCTGACTTGCTGTGCATGGACGGCCTTGCAGATCATCCGGAGCGATCCTTCCAGGTCACCATCAGCGGTCTTGAAGGCGTCGGCATCGATCGTGAGGGGGGCGCCGAGCACGACGAGCGGAGCCCCATATCCCGGACAGGCAACTGCCTGTTCGAGCGTGAGTCCGCCCACCGCCTGCACCGGCACGTTCACGGCCCGCACCACCTCCCGCAACTGGTCGAGCGGGCTGGGCATCCTGTGGCCCGCCGCGGCGATGCCGCGGCGTTCGTCATAGCCGATGTGGTGGATGACGTAGTCGCAGCCGAGATCCTCCAGCCACTTCGCGCCGGCGACCATATCGGGGCAGACCATGTTGTCGCCCATCACCTTGCAGCCGAAGTCGGCGCCGGCCTTCACCACGCATTTGATCGTCTCTTCGTGGGCCCGTGCCATCACGACCACATGGGTCGCGCCCGCCTTGGCCATCATCTCGGCCTCGAGGTAGCCGCCGTCCATCGTCTTGAGGTCGGCCACGATCGGCACCTGCGGAAACGCCTGGCGGAGGGCTCGCACGCCATGAAGCCCCTCGGCGAGGATCAGGGGCGTGCCCGCCTCGAGCCAGTCGACGCCAGCCCGCAGGGCAAGGGCTGCCGTCTCGAGGGCCTCGTCGATGTCGGTGAGGTCGAGCGAAATCTGGACGATTGGCTTCATGGTGTCCCCGTTGGTCATGACGAAATCAGTGTAGCGGTGCGGTTCGTGGGGCTCTGTAGTCAAAACGACAGCCTGCCCCCATGGGCTCCTGCCGCCGCCCGACCGTCCACCATCGCGGTTGGTACACTGCGTCACATGACTCGCCTCATCGATCTGAGCCATCCGCTCGTGGACGGCCTGCCGAACTTCCCCAACGACCCACAACTGGGGATCAGCGTCCATACCACCGTGGCTCAGTCTGGCTACAACCTCTCGCACCTCTCCCTGTCGAGCCACCAAGGCACCCATCTCGACGCACCCTACCACTTCTATGATGACGGCGCCACGCTCGACCAGATGCCGCTCGACCGCTTCTATGGTCCGGCCCGACTGGTCGACCTCGCCCCGGGGACAGTCCTGGCCCCTTCCGCGCCGCTCACCGTTGAAACCTTCGCGCCGCATGCGGATGCATTCCAGCCCGGAGCCCGTGTGATCTACCGCACCGGCTGGGACCGGATGTTCGGTGACGAGCGTTTCTTTACGGAGTTTCCCACGCTCACGCTCGACGCCGCGCGATGGATCGCCAGACGTGGCATCGGCCTGCTCGGCATGGACACGCCGACGCCGAGTACCGACTGGCTGGAGTGCCACCACATCCTGCTGGCCAAGGGGGTGGAGATCGTGATCGTGGAGGGCCTGACAAACCTCCACCTGCTACCCGCAACGTTCCGCTTCATAGGTTTTCCGCTCAACATCAAGGGCCGCGACGGGTCGCCGATCCGCGCGGTCGCGGAAGTGGACTGACCCACCGCCGCCGGTCAGGGATCGCGGTCACCCGCGTTTGCCCCGCGTCCGGCCCGTATTCCTCGCCGGATTTGGACGGTTTGACGCTGACGGCTACGATGTTGACGGTCAGTCGCCCCGGAAAAACCCGGGTTTGAGTCCGCCCGCCCCTCGAGCCGATCAAAACCATCATGGCAAAAGCAGGTCCCCGCAAAAAGCTGCCCAAGGAACTGGCGGTCATCAACGCCGACAACTGCACCGGCTGCGAGTCGTGCCTGGAGGTCTGCCCGGTCGACTGCATCTTCAAGGTGCAGCAATACGACCAGTTCCACAACCTGCAGAGCTGGTGCGAGATCGATATCGAGCGGTGCGTGGGCTGCGAGGTCTGCGTGCATATCCCGGGCAAGAAATCGAATCCCTACGACCTCAAGGTCTGCCCCTGGGACGCCATCGAGATGGTGCCGACCGAGCAGGTGGCCCAGGTCGTGGCCCAGATCGGTGGCCCGCCGGAATACGTGGAAAAGAACTGGGACCGGCTCGTGGGCACCGCCCAGCATCTGGCCGAACTGAAGTGTGCCACCGGCTGATCGCCGCTCGACGCAGCCCTGCTGCACCACCGTCGTTTGGCGTGTTGGTTTGACGAGGTAAGGGCCGCTCGCTACAACGTGACAAATGTTCACGTCTGAAGCCTGAGCGTCTTGTTCCATGTCGTCTCATTCCCTTTCGACCGACGACCTCCGCAGCCATGTCCGCCTCGCGTGCGTGCCGGGCATCGGCTCACGCCTGCGGCGACTACTGCTCGAGCGGTTCGGCACGCCCGAGGGTGTGTTCGCGGCCAGTCCCGACGAGATCGCCTCGGTCGGCAGGATCGGCCGCAAGCTCGCCACGATGATTCCCACGCTCGCCGACTCTGCCGTCGCCGACGACGTGATCGCCCTCTGCAGGAAGCGGTCGGTCGACATCCTCCTCGACGGCACAGCGACTTATCCCGCGCTCCTGTCGCGGATCGACGATCCCCCCGGGCTGCTCTTCGTCCGCGGCACGCTCCTGCCGCAAGACTCGCTGTCGGTGGCCATCGTCGGCGCCCGGCATGCCACCGCCTACGGCCTGAAGGTCGCCGAACAGCTCGGTGCCGGCCTCGCCCGCGCCGGCTACACGGTCGTGAGCGGTCTGGCCCGCGGCATCGACGCCGCCGCCCATCGCGGCGCGATGAAGGCCGGCGGCCGAACGATCGCCGTGCTTGGCAGCGGCGTGCTCAACGTCTATCCGCCGGAGCATGCCGACCTGGCCCGCGAGGTCATCGACTCAGGTGCCTTGATCAGCGAACTGCCTCCGCTGACAGAGCCAAACGTGGGCACGTTTCCACAGCGAAACCGGATCGTGTCGGGGCTGTCGCTGGGGGTGGTGGTCGTGCAGGCCGCGGACCGCTCGGGGGCCCTGATCACAGCCCGACTCGCGACGGAACAGGGCCGCGAGGTCTTTGCGGTGCCGGGGCCGATCGACTGCCGGATGTCGCGGGGCTGCCACAGCCTGATCCGCGATGGTGCAAAGCTCGTCGAGAGCGTGGACGACATCCTGGAAGAGTTCGGACCGCTCTTCGAAACGGCCACCACGGCCGAGGGGCGGGCGGTCAAAAGCGCCGCCGAACTGCAACTGGGCGATATCGAGCGACAGGTGTTGGATGCCTGCGACGCATTGGCCGGAGGGGCAACGAAACCGGTCAGTATCGATGACATCGTCGACAGAAGCGGTCTGGCCGCCTCCCAGGTGCTGGCCACGGTTGGTGTCCTTGAAATGCGGCGGCTGATCCGGCGGCTCCCCGGCAACCAGATCGCCAGGGCATAACTCCCGCGAAACATCCTCCTGGCCCGACCGTTGAAGGTGGGTCGGGGCATGTTCGAGAAACGAGGAGTCTGCCATGAGCCACTCACGAAAGAGACCGTATCGCCGCCTTCTGCCTGCGGCGATCGAGCAGCTCGAAGCGCGGTCGATGATGTCGGTCAACCCGGTCGGCGCACCGCCGGCCCCCCTGCTGCCGGCCGCGTCGATCGATGGCACTGGCAACAACGTCGCCCACCCCACCTGGGGAAGCACCGGCCAGGACCTCCTGCGACTCTCACCGGTCGCCTACGGCGACGGTATCTCCACCCCATCGGGTGCGGATCGCCCCGGCGCCCGCCTAGTGAGCAATCTGCTCGCAGCCAGTCCTGAAGGGGGCGTGACCAACGACCGCGACTTCACGGCATTTGTCTATGCGTGGGGTCAGTTCCTCGACCACGACCTCGGCCTCACCGACACGGCCACGCCACGCGAGCGGCTGCCGATCCCGGTGCCGACGGGCGACCCGTCGTTCGACCCCAACAGCACCGGAGCCATGACGATCTCGATGTCGCGGTCGGCATGGGATGCCGCGACTGGCACCGGCACCAACAACCCGCGGCAGCAGGTCAACTCGATCACGGCCTTCATCGACGGGTCGCAGGTCTATGGCTCCGACGCCACCCGCGCGGCGGCGCTCCGCGAATTCGCGGGAGGCCGGATGCGGACCAGTGCCGGCAATCTCCTGCCGTTCAACACCACGGGCCTTGCCAACGCCAACGACGCCCATGTCGTCGCCGACAACCAGCTCTTCCTCGCGGGAGACGTGCGGGCGAACGAGAATCCCGAACTGATCGCCCTGCAGACGCTCTTCGTCCGCGAGCACAATCGGATCGCGACGGAGGCCGCAGCGAAAAATCCCACGTGGACCGACGAGCAGCTCTACCAGCATGCCCGGCGGATGGTGATCTCCGAGATTCAGGAGATCACCTACAACGAGTTCCTGCCGGCGATCCTCGGGGCCAACACGCCCGCTGCGAACGCGCTGCAGAACTATCGCGGCTACCGCGCCGACGTGAATCCCGGCATCGCCACGGAGTTTTCCACGGCGGCGTTCCGGCTGGGCCACAGCATGCTCGGCGAGGACATCCAGCTCCTCGACAACAACGGCAACCCTGTCCGCGACGATGTGCGGCTCAAGGATGTGTTCTTTGATCCGCGGAGCGTCTCGGAGGTGGGCATCGATCCCCTGCTCAAGTATCTGGCCAGCGACCGGGCCCAGGAGATCGACACGAAGGTGATCGACGACGTGCGGAATTTTCTCTTCGGTGCTCCCGGGCAGGGTGGCTTCGACCTGGTCTCGCTCAACATCCAGCGCGGTCGGGATCATGGTCTGGCCGACTACAACACCGTGCGGGTGGCCTATGGGCTGCCGAAGGTGACCAGCTTCGCCCAGATCAGCTCCGATACCGCCGTGCAGGCGTCGCTCCAGCAGGCATACGGCAGCGTCGACAAGCTCGATCTCTGGGTGGCCGGGCTCGCGGAGAAGCACCTGCCGGGGTCGAGCCTCGGCGAGACGTTCACCCGCATCATCGTCGACCAGTTCTCACGGCTCCGCGACGGTGACCGCTACTGGTATCAGAACGCGTTGCCGGCGAATGCCGTCCGTGCCGTGCAGAACAACTCTCTCGTCGACGTCATCCGTCGCAACACACAGCTGACAAACCTGCAGCCCAACGTTTTCTTCTTCCGCACGTCGATCGGCGGCAACATCTTCGCCGACGGCAACCGAGACGGCGTGCGGCAACGCCAGGAGGGCGGCGTGGCGGGCACGACCGTCGCGCTCGTGACCGCCGCTGGCGCCACGGTGGCCACCACGCGGTCCGATGCACGGGGCGACTACTCGTTCCGCGGCATCGACCTGGGCAGCTTCCGCGTCGTGGTGACGCCGCCCGCGGGTGCTGGCCAGACCGGCCAGGGCGTGAAGAGCCGGGTGGTCACGATCACCCGCGGCATGGACGTGCGGGACGTGAATGTCGGCCTGCCACCGAAGCCCGCCGCTCCCGCCGCCAAGCCGCCGGTCTCACAGCCGCCGGCACGGTCGCCCCTGGCCGCCGCATTCGCTGGCATCGCCGCGAGCCAGCCGACCGCCCAGTCGCCAACAAAGCCCCGCCGGTAGAGATCAGCGGGAACGGCTGCCCATATTTTTTCGCCGACGAGGGCGGGCGGACCGGACACCGAAGCGAGCCTCAGGCGCCTCCGAGCCCAGGGCGTAGCCACTTCGAAAGACTTCGCCGAGGAGCCGCCGAAGCGAGCGGAGCGTGTCCGGGCCGCCCGTCCGGCTTCACGCAACCGCTCGGCAGCCTGCCCTGACGCGGCGTGACGCTCGTCTCCTTCTCCTCGCGGGACGCGAAGCGTAAACTCTCCTCCCATGGACACAGCGCTTTTCAACCGTTCCGAAACCATCCGGGCCCGACTGCTCCAGCTGCGGGACTCCCTTTGACTGGGAAGGACGCAAGGCCTCCGCGACGAAGCTCGAAGACGCGATGGGGCAGGCCGACTTTTGGAACGACACGGGCAAGGCCCAGGCCACCGTCGCCCAGCTGAAAACGCTCAACACGCTGCTCAAGCCGCTGGAGGAGGCGCTGGCCGTCGGCCGCGATCTCGAGGCCCTGGAAGAACTGGGCCGCGAAGACATCTCGCTCGAAGGCGAACTCAAGCAGGAGGCCGACCGGCTCGAGAAGCTCGTCGACAGCCTCGAACTCGCCTCGCTCCTCTCCGGCCCACACGATTCGAGCGACGCGCTCGTCTCGATCCACGCCCGTGACGGCGGCACCGATGCCAACGATTGGGCCGAGATGCTGCTGCGGATGTATTCAGCCTGGGCCGGCAAGCACGACTACACGGTCGAACTGCTCGATCGCCAGGATGACGACGTGGCCGGCATCCAGAGCGCGACGGTCGCCATCCGTGGCCCGTGGGCCTACGGCTATCTCAAGGGGGAAATGGGCATCCATCGGCTCGTGCGGATCAGCCCGTTCAACTCGGAAGGCAAGCGGCAGACGAGCTTCGCGGCGATCGACGTCTCTCCCGAGATCGCCGACGACGACACCGAGGTTGAGATCCGCGACGAAGACATTCGCGAGGACGTCTTCCGAGCCAGCGGCGCCGGCGGCCAGCACGTCAACAAGACCTCCAGCGCCATCCGGCTCACCCACTTCCCTACCGGCATCGTCGTGCAGTGCCAGAGCGAGCGGAGCCAGCACAAGAACCGGGCCACGGCAATCAAGATGCTCCGGGCCCGCATCGCCCGCATGCAGGAGGAGAAGCGGGAAGCCGATCAGCTGGCCCGCTACAAGCTGCAGCCGAAGACCGGGTTCGGTTCGCAGATCCGCAACTACTTTCTCCATCCCGACCAGCGGGTCAAAGACCAGCGGACGGGGCACTACGTCGGCAACTTCCAGAGCGTGCTCGACGGCAACCTCGACGGCTTCTTCGACGCCTACCTGCGGTGGAAGGCGTCGGGATCGGCCCCACAGGCCGCTGGCGACGATTCCTGACGCCCCAGGCCGCTCCGGTCACCCCGGCTGCGGCTGGACTGTTTCCGGGGCCGGGATTACGATAAACGCTCTATGCAGGCGGTTTGCAACCGTGTGCGCACGGTTTCAAACACGGTTTGCCAGAAGAACACCCAAGGCTACTCATGGCGGAAAAAGAACAGGCTCTCGAGGTGGAAGGGGTCGTCACCCAGGCCCTCGCCAATACGCGGTTCCGCGTGCAGATCACCGGCGGCCACATCGTTAATGCGCACGTCGCGGGCAAGATGCGGAAAAATTTCATCCGCATCGTGCCGGGCGACAAGGTAAAGGTGGAACTCTCCCCCTACGACCTCACCAAGGGCCGGATCACGTTCCGCGAACGTTAAGAGCGTGCGTTGCGTGAATGAAGAAGCCCCCGGCGTGAGCCGGGGGATCGGCGACCGGCGAAGAGCATCGCCCGGCCAGCCTCAACCCGCCGCTTCGCCGTTCGATTCCGGCTCGGTCGTTGGCGGTTCCTCGCGGGACGTGAAGAACTGCTTCAGGTCGCCGAAGGTTCGCAGCGGCTCCTTGCCTTCCTTCATCTTCTTCGTCAACGGCTTGGCAACTTTTTCCGCCTTCGCGACATAGACCCGGGGCCCCTGCTCACGTTGCGGCGGACGGCCGCGTCCGCCGCGGCCACCACCGTGCGGGCGATTCTGCGGGCGATCCGTCCGCGAAGCAGCCGGCGTGGCAACGCCACCGTTGGCTGGCGCACCAGCAGCCGGGACTCGTGACGGACGGGCTGGCCTGCCTTCCGAGCGGTTTTGATCCCGTCCGCGTCCGCGGCCCTGAGATCGACTTCCCTCCTGCTGCCCTTCTGCCTGCCCATTTCCCCGTCGTGGTCCGCCGTCCTGCCGGACCGTACCGGGCTGGATCATCGTGAGGGCCACGCGGCGACGCCCCTTGTCGATCTCCAGCACCCACACGCGGACCACCTGGCCGACGCTGACCACGTCGTGCGGATCCCGTACGTAGTTGTTGGAGAGATGGCTGATGTGCACCAGGCCGCTGTCGTGCAGGCCGATGTCGACGAAGGCACCGAAGTCGACCACGTTGAGCACGGAGCCCAGCAGTTCCATGCCGGGCTGCAGATCCTCGAGCTTGAGCACGCCCTTCTTGAAGAACGGCTTGGGCAGGTCTTCGCGGGGATCACGGCCCGGCCGTGAGAGCTGTTCGACGATGTCGGCCAGCAGCAGCCGCCCGACGCCGAGTTCCCCGGAGAGGGCGTCGAGGTCGATGGCCGCCGCCCTGTCAGCCAGCGTCTCTGCCTGCTGGCGACCGGCGAGATCTTCACGCGAGCCGCCCAGTCGCTCCAGCACCTTCGCGGCCACCTCGTAGCTCTCGGGATGGATCCAGGTGGAGTCGAGCGGCTCGACGCCGCCGGTGATCTTGAGGAACCCGACCGCCTGCACGAACGCCGCTTCGCCAAACCCCGGCACCTCGAGCAACTGCCGGCGGGAGGTGAACGGACCGTTCTTGGCGCGCCATTCGTGCAGGTTGCGGGCCGTGGTCTGATTGAGGCCCGACACGTAACGCAGCAGCGCAGGGCTCGCCGTGTTCACGTCGACGCCCACGTAATTCACGCAACTCTCCACGACCGCATCGAGCGACGCATGGAGGTGCCTCGCCTTGACGTCGTGCTGATAAAGGCCGACGCCGATGTTGGCCGGCTCGATCTTCACCAACTCCGAGAGCGGATCCTGCAGCCGGCGGCCGATGGAGATCGCCCCGCGGACGGCAGCCTCGTGCCCGGGCAGTTCCTCGCGGGCATAGCCGCTGGTCGAATAGACGCTGGCGCCTGCCTCGTTGACGACGACGTAAGCGACGTCGAGTTCCTGCAACCGCCCCGATACCAGTTCGGCCACGAGTGTCTCGGTTTCCCGGCCGGCGGTGCCGTTGCCGATGGCCACCACCGTGCAGGCATGCGTCGTGACCATTTCGACGATCTTGTCGGCGGCAGCGGCCCGCTTTTCCGCCTTGCCGATGATGTGGAGCACCGCATGCTCGAGCGGGTTGCCGCATTCATCGATCGCCACTGCCTTACAGCCGCTCTTGAAACCGGGATCGAGCGAGAGCACGCGGCGGCCGGCGACTGGGGGCTGCAGCAGGAGGTTTCGCAGGTTTCGGGCAAACACCTCCACGGCATGCGATTCGCAATATTCGGTCATCTCCCGGCGGAGTTCGCGTTCGAGGCTCGGCAGCACCAGCCGGGCAAGCGCGTCACGGACGCAGCCTTTGAGGAATTCAGCGTGGGGATGGCCGGCCGGCACCAGCACCTCCTCGGCGGCCGCCTGCATCTCATCCACCGGCCCGTCGATCCGCACCTTCAAGAGCTTGGCCCGCTCGCCCCGGTTGATCGCCAGCACGCGGTGTGGCGGCACCCTCTGCACATGCTCGGCATAGTCGAAGAAGTCGCGAAAATGCTTCTCGTCCTTCGACTGGGCCTTGCCCGGGCTCTCCACCCGCTGGCTCGTGAAGCGGGCTTGGCGGTGCAGAATGCCACGCAGCCGCTGCCGCACGTCGGCGTGTTCGCTGAAGTCGTCGGCGATGATGTGGCCGACGCCGAGCAGCACATCGGCCACGCTCGTCACCTGAGCATCGGGGTCGAGGAAATCGGCAGACCGCTTGTCGAGGTCGGTGGCGGCGGGATCGGCTGCAAGAATCTCCCGTGCCAACGGCTCGAGCCGCCGCTGCCGGGCGATCTCGGCGAGCGACAACTTGCGGGGCTTGAAGGGCAGGTAGAGATCCTCGAGTTGCTTGGAACTCGAGGCCGCGGCGATCCGGCCCTCCAAGGCAGGGGTCAGCTTCCCCTGACCTTGAATCGTGCGGAGGATGGTCAGCTTCCGATCGGCCAGCTGACGGGCGCGACTCACGCTCTCGGCGATCAGACGGATGCCCACTTCATCGAGCCCGCCGGTCTGGTCGCGACGGTAGCGGACGATGAACGGAATGGTGTTGCCCTCGTCGAGCAGGCGCACCGCCGTCTCGACCGCCGCTACCGGCAACCCGATGCGTTGGGCGATCGGCCCCAAATCGATGAGCGTCGTGGATCCCATCCAACCGGCGGTTGCTGATGCCACACGGGCTTCAGCAGACCACACAACTCCACATTCCCCTCGCCGTCCCGCACGTGCACGCGCGGGTGATTCAACGAGACTTGCCAACCGCAGAAATCTAGGGTGCGTGCGGGGCGGGTGTCAAACTTTGAGGAACAGAGAAAAACGCCCCGACCCTCCCAGCCCCCCTGAACTGCCTGGCGATTCCCTGCCCTTGACTCCGGTTCGGACGGTTTTCTATTTCCCGACTTCCGGCTGGCAACGGATTCCCGGCAGGTGCCCAGGAAACGTTTCCGCAGCTTTTTGGCATCACTTTGACTGTAGTGGATGTGGCAATTGTGACGATCTCGACGTTTGAGCGTGGTGCGGCAGCGGAATCGCCTGCCTGCCAAAACGCCATCGCGCTGCCGGCCCCGGAGATCTGCACACCATGACCAGCCCCCACAACTCGTCCACGACCACCAGCAACCGCGGCCACGCCGCTCCCGCCCGCGAGCCTGGCACTGCCGCCGGCAGTTTCCTGCCCGCCGTGCCGCTGTTGGCCCTCGATCGTCAGTATGCGGTGCTTCGCGACGAGATCCGGGGAGCGCTCGACCGCGTCTGTGACTCCGGCAAATTCGTGCTCGGCCCCGACGTCCATGAGCTGGAGGCCGAACTCGCACGGTCGCTCGGCGTGCCGCACGTGATCTCGTGCGCCTCCGGCAGCGATGCGTTGCTCTTAGCGCTCATGGCCCTCGACATCAAGCCGGGCGACGAGGTGATTCTTCCAAGCTATACCTTCTTCGCCACCGCCAGCGCCGTCACTCGGCTCGGCGCGGTGCCGATCTTCGCCGACATCGACCCGATCACCTATCTGATCGACCCGGCCGACGTGCAGAAGAAGATCAGCAAGCGGACGAAGGCGATCGTTCCAGTCCATCTCTTCGGCCGCACCGCCGACATGGACGCGCTGCTCCCGATCGCCAAGGCTGCTGGCCTGCCGGTGGTCGAGGATGCCGCCCAGTCGATCCTCTCGACCTGGCACGGACGCTGCTCCGGGGCGCTCGGAGACGTCGGCTGCTTCAGCTTCTATCCCACGAAAAACCTCGGTGGCGTTGGCGACGGCGGCTTCCTCACGACCACGCGAGACGACATCGCGGCGCGGCTGAAGCTCCTCCGCGTGCACGGCATGGAGCCGCGGTATTACCACCAGGTCGTCGGCATCAACAGCCGTCTCGATTCGCTGCAGGCCGCGGTGCTCCGCGTGAAGCTGCCGCATCTCGACGCCTGGACGACGTCACGGCAGGTCAACGCCGCCCGCTACCAGGAACTCTTCGCCGAATACGACATGGCCGCTCACGTGGCCGTGCCGGGAGACGAGCCCCGCGGCCGGCATGTCTGGAACCAGTTCGTCATCCGCGCACCCGGCGGCCAACGCGACGCCCTGCGGAAACACCTCGCCGCGTGCGGCGTCGGCACCGAGATCTACTATCCCGTGCCCCTCCACCTGCAGCAGTGCTTTGAATACCTCGGCTGGCAGAAGGGGGACCTGCCCCAGACCGAACTGGCCGCCGAAGAGACGCTGGCCCTGCCGATCTTCCCGGAACTCACCGAGGAGGAGCAGCGGACCGTGGTTGGCCGGATCGCCGAGTTCTTCCATGCTCCGCAGGTCGAACGGAAGACGGACGACATCCGTCGCACCCACCGGCCGGAAGCCGTGGTTGAAGAGCCGCACTTCGTGCGCCGCATGAACGCCGTCGGCCGCGCCGACGACGTTCGGTGCTGAATCCAAGCGCCAGCTCGAAAGTGGCATGCCGTAGCGAACGTCCGGCGACCGGGCATGGGCAGCCCTGAACCGTTGCCGCACCTTGCACCTACTTGGCTTTCACACGCGGCTTCGGGCGGCAGATGATGAACGTGCCCAGGCCGATCAACAGCGTCATCAGCAAGTAGGAAAGCAGGTATTTCGGCATCGCAGTGGACCTTTTTCCGGCCGGGGCTCCGAGAGGGTAAGATTCGGCCCTGTCAGCCAGAGGAGAATCTACTGCACATGGCCCAGAAAACGAAACGTGCTCCGAAGTCCGGCGGCTCCGCCGCGATGAAACTGCCCCCGGTCGACGTGAAGACCCGCGGCCTCATCGTCGATCTGGCGGACGAGGTCGCCGCCGCCGCCGAAAAGCGCCGCGACCCGCACCTGGAGATCCCCACCCGCAGCCTCTCGAACGTCCGCTTCAACAAGTCGCGGAAGATCATCGAGATGGGGGGCCAGACCAACCGCCGCCAGCTCTTCAACCTCTCACAGGCCAAGAGCTACATGCAGACGCTGCTCGTGGCCACCGGCTGTAAGCAGCTCATCGAACAGCAGAAGACCACCAGCATCCGAGGTCTCTACTACCTGCTCAAGCACACGATCGAGGGCACCCGCGAGGAGACCTTCGCCACGCAGGAAGAATGCGACCCGATCATCGAGGATCTGGAGGTCACGCTCGAAAGCCTCCGCGAGGAACTGCACGTCTATGCCAGCAATCGTGGCGGCATGGTGGGGCCGATCACGCTCATCGACTCCGGCGACGAGATCGACTGTTCCCGCATGGGCTCCGGCGGCTACAGCATCCCGTCGATCGTCGAGGCCGACATCGTCAAGTTCAAGTCGTGCGACGCCAAGTTCATTCTGCACGTCGAAAAGGACACGGTCTGGCGACGGTTCAATGAAGACAAGTTTTGGAGGAAGCACAACTGCCTGCTCACGCACGGCGGCGGCCAGCCGCCCCGCGGCGTGCGACGAATGCTCTACCGGCTCCACCACGAACTGAAGCTCCCCGTCTACTGTCTGCTCGACAACGACCCCTGGGGCTACTACATCTACTCCGTGCTCAAGCAGGGGTCGATCAACCTGGCCTACGAATCGAAGCGGATGGCGATCCCGGAGGCGAAGTTCCTGGGCATCCGATCCCGCGACTACGACCGCTGCAAGCTCAGCCAGAGCGTGCAGATCGCCCTCAACGACACCGACGTCAAGCGGGCCAAGCAGATTGCCGCCTACCCGTGGTTCGCGGAGAAGAAGGGCTGGCAGAAGGAGATCGAGACGATGCTGAAAAACGGCTTCAAGCTCGAAGTCGAGTCGCTCATCTCCAAGGACATCAGCTACGTCACCGACGTCTACACGCCGGAACGGCTCGAAGAACGCGACTGGCTCGACTGAATACACGAAAAACACGACATCCCGTCGCTTCCGCTCAGGGCTTTTATTCGACTCTGAGCAATCCGTGAGGGGCTGCCCATGTCCCGGGAGCCGGCGTTGCTGACCAGCGCAGGCAGGATGCCGGAGCGCAGTCAGCATCGAGTGAGCGTAGGCAGGATACGAAAGCGAACGTCCGGCGACGGGGCATGGGCAGCCCCGAACCGTCACGCTCATTCCCGCTGCCGCGAGTCGCACACGATCGTCACCGGGCCGTCGTTGACAAGCTGCACCTGCATGTCGGCGGCAAAGACACCGCGGGCCGGCGGATGGCCCGTCTCCCGCTCGAGCACGGCCAGGAATTGTTCGTAGAGCGGCACCGCCTCGGGCGGCCTCGCAGCCCGCACGAAGCTCGGCCGGTTCCCCTTCCGCGTGTCGGCCAGCAGCGTGAACTGGCTGACAACGAGCACGCCGCCCTCGATCTCCCGCACGCTGAGATTCATCTTGCCGTCGCTATCGGCGAAGATCCGCATCTGAGCGACCTTTCCCGCCAGCCACCCGGCATCAGCCGTCGTGTCGCCCACCTCGACGCCCACGAGCACGAGCAGTCCCCGTCCGATCCGGCCGACGGTGTCGCCCCCGATCGAGACGCTCGCCTCAGAAACTCGTTGCACCACGGCCCGCATGGTTCAGAGCCTTTGCCTCGCCGCCAGTACCAATGGCAGCAGGAGAACTACCCGCGAAACTTCGTGATCGGCCGCGACTTGCCCGCCATGTAGAAGGCATTCATCAGGTCGTAGGCCGTCACTTCGCAGAGCAGCTTGGTGACCTTCTCGTGGGCCTCGGGCGAGAGAAGCGGTTCGACCTCCTTCATGAGGGCGACGACACGGTGCTCCTGCGCCTCGATCTCCTTCGTCTCGACGCGGCCGTCCGCCACGACGTCGAGAAATGAATCGAGCTTCCGGGCGTATTCAGCCAGGAGCGGAGCCTCGCTCGCCTCGTCGAACCACGGGGTCTTGCCTGCGGATGCCTTTGCCATGTTGGATATCTCCTCCGGGGGTATCGGGCGACTACGGACCAACTGTTTCGTTTGCGTGTTTTGCCATGCCTGCGACCGAGGCATCAGGAGCCGATCACCTCGCGGATCGCCGCCAAGCGTTCCTGGAGGTGCGCCCGTCCACCGGGCTTGCCGACCTGCTCCTTCCAGCGTTCGGGCAGGAACCGCTTCTCGGTGCATTCGAGCACAGCGGCGATCTCCTGCATCTCCTTCTCGAGGCCCTGCGCCGACGGCATGAAGTCGTCGAGCGCGGCCTTCATGTCTTCCGCAGAAATCGTATCGGGATTGGGCTGGCCCGCATCGGCCGCCCGTTCCAGGCCTTTTCGCCTGGCGGCCAGCACGACGCTCTCGATGTCGGCGCCGGAAAGCCCGAGCGACAGGTCGATCGGGCCGGGCAACCCCGGCGCCAGTTTCACGTGGCTCTTGCGGGCCATCGCCGTGAACATCGCGTCCATCTCGGCCTGGTCGTGCGGATAGAAGAGCGGAATGTGCACCTCGGCACGGCCCTGCCGCTTCAGGTCGATCGCCAGGAGATCGGGGCGGCTGGTAAGCAGCATCCAGACGATCTTGCCGCGATACCGCGTGTCGCCCATCTGCCTGGCGATCATGGAGAAGACGCGGGACGACGTGCCGGAGTCACCGTCCGACTGGCGGTTGCCGAGCGCCGCGTCGGCCTCGTCGATGACCACGACGACAGGCCCCAGCCCGCGGAGCACGTCGAGGGCGTGCTCGAGGTTGCCCTCCGTCTCGCCGACATACTTGCTACGGAAATTCTTGAGCACGGCACAGGGAATGCCGACGCTGCCCGCGTAGCACTCGGCGATGAAGCTCTTGCCGGTGCCGACCGGCCCGCAGATCAGGTAGCCCATCGGCGCGCTCTCGAACTGGCCGCGTTTGATGGCGCGGGCGTCGGTCTCGAGCCTGTTCTTTGCCTCGGCGTGGCCGGCGACCGCGTCGAGGGTGAGCCGCGGCTGGATGAACTCGACGAGCCCCTGGCACGACCGTTCGATCAAGTCTTTTTTCTTGGCGGCAAACTCCGGGCCGTCGGGAGCGGTGCCGTCCCGGGCCGACATCGCAATGACGGCCCGCAGGCTTTCAAGCGTGAGCCCGCCGGCGACGGCGGCCGTCCGCTTCACCGCATCCATCTGCCCTGCCGGCACGCCGGCAGCAGCGGCGGTGAACAGGGCAAACCGCTCCCGCTCTTCGGCACTGGGAAGTGGCACATTGATCGTCGTCACGGCCGGATTGGTCACGAGCGCAGGATGCATCTCGGAGAGGCTGTCGGTGAGCAGTACGATCGCCACGTTGACGCGTCGCAGCAGCGGATTGGTCGCCCAGCCGAGCATCCGCACCAGCCGACCGGCTCCCGCCCGGGCGCTCGAGGCCGCGTCGCCAGCGGGAGCGAGATACTGCCCGTAATCGAGCACGACGGCGATCCGCTTCCGCTGCTCGGGCGGATCGATGAGGTTGCGGTCGAGCAGGGCGTCGATGGCGGCGATCGCCTGGTCGGGATCGCGAGGCCAGTTGGCGGCGTTGCCCAGCCGTTCGGTGAGCCACTGCGCCATCGTCCGCAGCCGGGCGGGATCGGGACCGGCCAGAGGCCGCAGCCCCTTCCCCACGTCGTAGGCGAGCACGATGTCCCAACGGCCGAAGAGCTCCCGCGCCAGGAAATCCGGGGCCGTGCCCCAGCCGGCCGGGGGCTGGGCGTCGGGGGGCCCTAGCGGCACGAGATCACGGACATTGCCGTGCACCAAAAACACGCAACTGGTGCCGGAGAGATACGCATCGCCGAGCCTCTCGGCCCACGGCGGACACCAGTCCGGCAGGGCCGTCGATGGGCCGTTGGCTACGGCCGTGCCCAACTGCGGGGAGGCCGGCTGCTCTGCGTTCGGGGCAACGTTCGTCACGGTCGGCGGCTCCAGGATTGATCAGGCTCAGCCCTGCGTCTGCTTGGTCCGCTCGGCGCCGAGTTCCTTGTCGTCGGCCTTCACGCCAGCCGTCTCCGGCGTGACCATGCCCATCTCCACCTCGAATTCGCGGAGCGCCTGGTCGGCGATGTTCTTCTCGACAGCCTGCTCGGCCTTGATCTTGTCGAGCCCATCCCCGGAGAGATCAGCCGCCACACGGACCTTCGCCCGGTTGAGACCGATCTTGTCCTGGATCACGTCCTCGATCTGGCCAAAATCGGTGGTGATGTCGAAGTTGAAGCTGTTGGCGAGCTTGGCAAGCTCGGCCTCGGCCCGCGAGAGCTTGAGGTCGGCGTCGTATTTCTGGATCTTGGTCTTCAGGTCGCCCAGTTTCTTCGTGGCGTGCTTCACCTTCGTCACGTTGTTGTCGTAGGCCGTCTCGTGCAGCTTGAGCTGGGCCTCGTTCTCGGCGAGTTCCTTCTTGGCCTTCTGCAATTCGAGGGCGAACTTCGCCGCCGTCTCCCGCTCGCCGGCCTGCAGGTAGGCCTTCACGCGGGCCTCCAGCGACGCCACGTGTTCACGGCAGCCGTTCACCTGCCGCAGCACCCGCTCCACCAGAGCGCGATACTGCTCCAGCCCCTCGCGGCCCTCTTTCATCTGGTCGACCGCCTTGTCGTATTCATACTGGAGCTGGGCGACCGGGTCGGCCGTCCAGAAGTAGTTGGCGACCTTGTTCATCTGCGCGGCGAGCGCCTTCCAGAGTTTTCCCAGGATCATGTTCGGTATCTCCGCGAACGAGGGCGGTGGGTTGGGGGTTGAGGCCGAGAAGAACGTTTTGATACCGCTCTCGGCGGGGGGAGTCAAACAGCCCGTAGAAACGGCACAACGGGACAAGTCCCGGGCCTGACAGGAACGCTCACCGTGGCCGAATGACCGCTACCGCTCGCTGCTGCGACAGTTTACGATAGCTCCTCACGGCCGTGCGGCACCGCGTTTCCGCCACTGCTGGCTGGCCGATTCTGAACTCAGATCCAACGCCCAGGAGGCTCGCATGCCCGCCACCACACGTCGGGGTTTCCTTCAGACCGCATCCATGGCCGGAGCCGGCTATTTCGTCGCCGCCGGTGGCCGTCAGGCCTGGAGCCAGTCCGCCGGCGAACAGCTCAACATCGCCTGCATCGGCGTGGGCGGCAAGGGTGGCAGCGACTCCGACAACGCGGCGCTCTTCGGCAATGTGGTCGCGATCTGCGACGTGGACCGCAACACGCTCGAGAAGAAGGGCAACTCGGAGAAGTTCAAGAACGCGGAGCAGTTCACGGACTACCGCGAACTGCTTGCCAAGTACGGCAAGAACATCGACATCTGCACGATCAGCACGCCGGACCACATGCACGCTCCGGCGACGCTCGACGCGATGCGGCTGGGCATCAGCTGCTACACGCAGAAACCGCTGACGCGGACGATCTACGAGGCGAGGCTGCTGGCCAACGTCGCACAGGAGATGGCCTCCAAGGGCGTGTGTACCCAGATGGGCAACCAGGGCACGGCGCTCGACTCCTCCCGCGAGGCGATCGCCCAGCTGCGATCGGGCGTTCTTGGCACCCTCAAGGAGGTCTATGCGTGGTCGAATCGTCCCGTGTGGGCACAGGGACCGAATCGCCGCATGAACATCCGCAAGTACCAGACGCAGGCAATGTCCGAGGTCGACGAGCAGGAGGATCCGACGACCACCGCCGAGGAGGTGGCCGCGCTCGTTCAGGACCTGATCAAGAAGAAGCAGCAGGAGATCGGCAAGGCGCTCGAGCGGCTGGACTGGAAAAACTGGCTGGGCGTGGCCCCGGCGCGGGAATACTGGCCGGGGCTCTACCATGCCTTCCAGCACCGCGGCTGGTGGGATTTTGGCACCGGGGCCCTGGGCGACATGGCCTGCCATCAGCTGACGGTGCCCTTCGCCTCGTGCGGCCTCCGCGATCCGATCTCGGTGGTGGCGAGGACCACGGGCCACGATTTCGACAGCTTCCCGGCCAGCTCGATCATCAAGTTCGAGTTTCCCGCAACCGCGGATCGGCCGGCGATTCCGTTCTGGTGGTACGACCGCAAGGGCAACAAGCCGCCGGCGGAGGTGTTCGAGAAGTGGGGCATCACCGATGTCGCCAACAGCGGCGTGCTGGTCGTGGGTGAGAAGGGCGCCTTCTACTCTTCCGACGACTACTGTGGAAAGT
Organism: Pirellulales bacterium; assembly: GCA_044236455.1. GTDB lineage: Bacteria > Planctomycetota > Planctomycetia > Pirellulales > UBA1268 > CAMCQY01. Next base: position 6,880 of record JBIIGJ010000032.1, on the reverse strand, counting down.
ACGAACTCAAAGGCGTCGAGAAGGTGTCCGTCGACTACGAGAAGGCCGAAGACCAAGGGAAGGGTAACGACGTCAACAACATGTTCGAGCTCTTCCGCGCCAAGCGGGCTGGCGATCCGAAGATCTGCAAGTCGAACTTCATCGAGCGCGGCGGTCCGCTCACCGAGACCATCCTGCTTGGCAATCTCGCCGTCTGGGCGGCCGCCAAGGGGGGCGCCAACGGCGAGATGGGCGACTGGGGCGAGAAGGTCGAGTGGGACGCCAAAGACCTGAAGGTCACGAATCTCGCCGATCTCAAGACGCCCCGCGTGGCCGACCTGATCAAGCCGACGTATCCCACGGGCTATCGGCTCGACTAGCCCCACGCGGGCGACTCGGACCGGCTCGTTGTGCGCAGCAAAAGCTGCCTGTCCCCGTACTTACTCATCGAGGTTGTCATGAAGAATCCGGTGCGATGCGGCCGACTGGCTCGGCTTATGGTCATGCTGCTCATCGCGTGCACGATGCACGCCGTGGGAGGCCGGTTCGCCACGGCCCAGCCCGCGGCGGCAGACCTGGCGGCGGCGAAAACCCGCCTCGACTCCCTCGGCAAGGACGCCACATACAAGCTCGACGGCGAGGGCCGTCTGACCGACATCGCGATCGAGGATGGCGCTGAGCTCACGGCCGACGACGTGGCACGCTTCGGTGGGCTTGCCGACCTGCGATCCCTGAAGATTCTCAACTGCCGCGTTTTGAATGACGCCATGGTGGACCAACTCACAGGCCTCAAGAACCTCGACACGCTGGCACTCACCAACAGCGCGATCACCGACGCGGGCGTCGAGGCGATCGTGCAGGCGTTCCCGAATCTGGTCGAGCTCGATCTCTCGTCCAACACCAACATGACTGGGGCGGCGATGAAGCAGATCGCCAGCCTCGGGAAGCTCGAGCGGCTGACGCTCCTGCAGAACCGGTTCAACGACTTGAACACGCGTCGCCTGTCGAAGATGCCCCAGCTGCGGTCCCTCGACCTGCGGGGCAACATGGAGGCCGGCGACATGACGCTGGAGGTGGTCGGCAAGCTGCCCAACCTCACCGCGCTCAAGCACCGCAGCACGGCCGTCACCGATGCAGGGCTGCAGGGGCTGGCCGAGAGCAAAACGCTCGAGTCGCTGCTCATGCAGGACTTCGTGATCACGAACGAGTCGGGCCCGCAGCTCGCGAAGCTGTCGAAGCTCTCGTCGCTGGAGGTCTTCCGCTGCCAGGGGTTCGGCACCGACGGCGTCGTGGCGATTGCGGGGCTGCCGCTCACACGACTGACGCTGCGAGACCTGCCCGACGTCGGCGATCCGTCGCTCGCGGTGCTCGCCAAGCTCCCGCGGCTCAAGCGTCTCTATCTCCACGAGTTGGCAAGCCTCGGTGACGAGGGCCTGCGTCAGCTCGCAGCAGCCAAGGAACTGGAGGTGCTCGATATCTGGAGCCTGCCGCGGATGACGGATGCCGCAGTGGAGGTGATCGCGGGTCTGCCCAACCTGAAGGAGCTTTCGATCAGGGAGACCGGCGTCACGGAAGCGTCTGCCGAAAAAATCGCCGCCATGCCGAAGCTCCAGTCGCTCACGTTCAAGAACAACGGCCCGTTGTCGCCCGCAAATGCGGCCAAGCTCACCGGCCGGAAGTGGAGCAAGCTCGACCTGGGTGGCGCCGGCAAATGAACCGGCACGGCGGGTCACGATCACTCGTTCGGGAAGCCCAGCGGCTCGCGGCCGCCGTCAGCCGATCGTCCGCTTGAACTGCCGCCGGTATCTCCCGGGCGCCCTGCCGATGTGTTCGTAAAACACGCGGTTCATGTGGCTCTGTGAGAAGAAGCCGAGTTCCAGCGCCATGCTTGCCAGGTCCTCCGCACCTGCCTGGAGGCGGTCGATCGCCATCCGCGTCCGCCGGATGTTCACAAAACGGTTCAGGCTCATCCCGGTCGACTGGCGGAACTTTTTCGCACAATGGCTTGGAGAGAGGCCGGTCTTGATCCCGAGGTCAGAGAGCGCGATCGGGTAGCGCAGATGCGCGTCTATGTAGTCGACCAGATCGCTCATCACCGGCGGCGTGAACATGCTGGAGTCGCGGAGCCACGAGGGCGTGCCTCCACCCATGAGCTCCACGACGCGGATCGCCAACGCCCGGGCATGTTCGTCGCTCGACTCGCCAGTCGCTGGTGCTGCCGCGATCGCTGACAGACTCTGTCGCACGCGGGCATCGGTGATCGTCAACATCGTGCGGTACACGACGTCCGCATCGACTTCGTCCGCCGAGGCGAGTTTGGCGAGATGTCTGCTGGGAATGCAGAGGAAAAATACATCGTAGGGCGTCTTGGGCACTGCGAAGACCGTATTGGGCTTACCGTCAGCGGGGTAATAGTCGACATCCCCGGGGTCGGATTTGAAATCCGTGTCGCGGCCGTGCTGTGTCCAGCGGTTCGTCCAGGTCCCGCGTGTCACGAGCACAAACTGGTGGCACTCGCCGACCCAGTGAAGCTCTCGCGGCTGCGGTGGCTGGCCGCTGATCCACCATGACAGCCATGACTGGCATGGAAAAGGGTACGAACGCGATTCTTCCACGACTGGTTCCTGTTGTTTGCAACGAAACGTGTCGCGGTTGAATGCACGACGACCGCAGCGCCCCATCCCTCGGTGGAGCATGCTAGCAGTTCATGTGGGGCATGCCCATTCCGTTGACGCGCCAAGGCGGCACCCTTGGTCAGCGATGCGATGGCGACCGGTCGTCTTCGCGTTCAACCCGAGGGCCGTGATCATGCCATGCAAAAACGACTGTGCTCGAAACAGATGCAGGCAGGGTCTTGGCGGTGCCTACGGATGCGCATCGCCTTCTGGAACAATTCGCCGCCTCGCAGTCATATGGTGCAAGACGTGAGGCGACGGACCTTGTTTAGTACGCCGCAGGCCAAGCACGAATGCTGGGCCGGGGGTGTGTACTATGCAAAGGAGATCCTATGGCTATGAACTGGGGCGTGAAGCCCGCAACGACCGCAATCCTGACACTGGCGGACATCAAGGCGGCGGCTGACGCCTTTGAGCGGGGAGAGGTCAACGTGTTCGATGCATTGGATGCCATCGCGGTGGCCATCGAGGCCTACGAAGCAACGGCACGCGAAGCGACTGCCAGGCCCCGGCGTGATGCCGCGTAGAACCCACGAGAGGGATCGCACGAAATAGATCGCAGAATGGCTCGGCGGCCTCGTCCTTCAACGGGGCCGCCGCACACGCGGGAGAGAAGAAAGGGTGGCTAACGGGACTCGAACCCGCGACCCCTAGAATCACAAGCGACGGCACCGTAGCTCTAAGTGCTGACGAGCAAGCACTTACGACAAGCGACCTTGGCCGTTGCACTCCACGTTGCACCAGAGATGCCGAAAGCTCTCATGACGACGCTCTGGCGGCAGTGATCTCAGCGTGGCCTCAACTGCCCGCAGCCGTCCGGGCTGGCATCACCGCCATGGTGGAAGCAAGCAGGCGGCAGCCAGCCACCCAGGACTGCGACTGACTGGAGACAAACCGGTGGAGACCATGGCGCCGAGCCGGGCAGGCCCCCCGAGGCGGCCACCGATGAATTTGACGTGACCCATCGGGAGTTTTTCTGAGTTTCAGATTCAGGCTTTTCCGTCTGGTGAACGTCTGAGGTACTCGGCGAACTCAGCGCCCCTCTTGCCTCGCGCCCCCTCCACTTCGCACCCTCGAAGTGCGGAGACTGATCTTCCCAGCCTGCTCTTTCGTTTCGCGTGGCATGGGTTGCCTCCGTTGGTTTGCTCCACCACCACGTTCGCTCTCTGGCTGTGGTGCCGTAGGGCTATTGGCCAGGTTCCGGTTACGCAAAATCGAAAGACTTACGCAAAATCGAAAGACCAAAGTTGTAAAAAGACCTATGACAAATCAAAAAAGAATGTTGTTGGTGGGCCGATTTGCGGAAGCTACAGTTTACCGAAGCGGGGCGAGCAACATTCCACCAACCAGCGGAGTAGAAAACCATGCATTCCACCGACTCGAACCGCCCTCGGCAGCGAGCCGCCGATGGGTTCACACTCGTAGAGCTCCTTGTCGTGATTGCGATCATCGGCGTGCTCGTCGGCCTCTTGCTGCCGGCGGTGCAGGCGGCCCGCGAGGCGGCGAGGCGATCGACGTGTGGCAACAACCTCAAGCAGCTCGGCCTCGCCTGCCACACCTTCCTCGAGCAGCGGCAGACGTTCCCGCCATCTGGTGTCGGCTATGCACAGGATTATTCGTGGATGGTCTTGATCCTGCCGAGTATCGAAGAAAACACGGTGTACAACTCCACGAGGCTGCCGCAGTGGAGCACGTACCTGACGGGTACGACGGGATGGGGGAATTCTTGCGCCAGCAATGTCGGCAATTTAGGAACCAGTCGAGCAAGCTCCGAAATGAACAGCTTGAGGTCATCAACGCTGGTATGTCCTTCAAACCCCATGCCGCAGGTCATTAGCGGCAAGTTGCTCTCAAGTTACGCGGCCGTAGCGGGAGCCAGCGACACGGCATTCAAGGGCGACAGTCTTGCGCGAGCCAACGACCGCTGTCCAGACAATTTCGGACAGAACGAGGAATGCAGGAATGGTGTCGTCACCGCGAAGAAATCGGGGTATCCAGACGGATTCGCCGGACCGTTGGGGAGTTGTGCTTCTTGGAATTCCGGAAATGCAACTATGGTGAAGCAACGTTCTGACATCGGTTCGCTCGTAGGCTGCAAGCCAAGCCAAATCACCGATGGGCTGTCGAAGACGTTGATGATCGGGGAGCAGACGGCCTGGGGGTGGGACGGCGCGAATGTTAATCAGTGTCGAGCCGGCATGCACATCGGATGGGCGAGCGGTGGTGCGCCCGGTGGAGATTTTTTGAATGCGGCATCGATTACGCGATCGCGGCAAGTCGGTTCGACGCTCTGCGCAGATCCATATCAACCCAGCACAGGAGTATGGGTGACTTATAGTGACAACTCTACGCCGTTTCGCTCGGCTCACGGCATCGGGGCCCAGTTCGTGCTCGCCGACGGCTCCGTAAGGTGGGTCGATGGCTCGATTGATAACCTCATGTACCGGCTGCTTGCGATCCGCGACTCTGGCCAGGTGGAGGCGGTGGAATGACCACAATGCTTCGGCGGAAATGCCGCCTCGCGGTTGCGTGCGCCGCGTTGGCCCTGGTCGGGATGACGGGGTGTGGCAATCCCGGCATGGCGAAGGTATCGGGAACAGTGACGTTGCGGGGCACGCCTGTGCCCGATGCCGTCGTGCAATTTCTCCCAACAAGCAAGCCAGGGGCCGGGGGCCGCACCGATGCAGAAGGCAGGTTTTCGCTGACCACGCTGAAGCCGGGAGACGGCGCCTATGTCGGCCAAGGCCGCGTCACGATCACGCCGTACGTGGAATGGGTTGGTTCCGACAACCCGCGTCCGCTCTCGCGGCCGCGGCCCGACATTCCAGATCGCTATCGCACGCCGGACAAGACGCCCCTGACGGCGGAAGTCGTCGCCGGCAGAAACAACGTCATTCAACTCGAACTGGATGAGGGTGATCGCAAGACAAACAAATGAAGAAGATTTTCCTGCTGTGTTTCATCGGCGTGCTGCCCATCTTTTGCATTGGATCGGCGCCTTTCGCCGCGCAGCCTTCCCAGGATTCTCCGAACGGACCCGCCCCGTCTTCCATCGTCTTCGAACTCAAGAGGGCGGGACGGATCTCATTGGGCATCTACGACGACGGTGGTCGACAGGTCCGCACCTTGCTCGCTGCCGACGTGAGGGGGGAAGGCCGGCACGAACTATCGTGGGATGGCCTCGATGCGGATGGAGAGCGACTGCCGAGTGGGAATTACACGTGGCGTTTGGTCTCCTCGCAAGGGCTTCAGGCGGAGTATCTACTGACGTTAGGCACCAATCCGAGGAGCGCCCCCTACGACGCCTGGCCCGGCAACCTCGCCGCCTCGAACGCGGTCGCCGTAGATGAGACCGGTGTTTATGTCGGCTCCAGCCTGGCCGAGGTGACCCCTATTCTGATCAAGCAATCGTTCACGGGCGAGCGGCTGTTGACGGTGGGGCAGAAAGAAGTCAATCAAGGCGCGGTCAGCATCGCCAGTGCGAACGGGCTGATCTTTGTTCTGCAACAAAACGGCAAGGTGATGGTGATGGATGACACCATCGAAACCAAGGGGTGGCCGCGTCTGACGTTCGACACGCGGGTCGCTCCCACTGATCCTGAGAGCTATACCGATTGGGATTTGGACGCCTACCAGGACGACCTCGTCGTCTGCAACCGCCAGCACGATCTGGTGCGGTGGTATTCGGCGGATGGCAAGGAAGTGGATCGGGCCTCGGTCACGGCGGCATCCAGTGTGGCGGTGGCGGGCGACGGTGCTGTCTATGTCGCCAGCCAGGGTCGTATTGTCAGCCTCTCTCGCCTCAACAAAGAGCCACGCGTCGTCGTCGAGGCCTCCCAACTTGTCGAGCCGGGGCGGTTGAGCGTGGACCGCACTACCGGCGACCTCTTCGTCATTGACTTGGGCAAGAGCAACCAGATCAAACGATTTTCTTCTACGGGAAAACTGCTGCACGTCTATGGCCGGGAAGGCGGCCGCCGGTATGGCCGGTATGTGCCCACCGATTTCTATTATCCCAGCGATATCGCCTGCGACGCGGCGGGCGGGTTTTACGTCAGCGAGGGCAGTTGGGCGCCGCGTCGCACGGCACACTTCAACCGGGACGGCGCACTGATCGAGGAGTGGTACGGCGGGCAAGGCTTCTTCAGTTACGCGCTCGTGGATCCCGATGATCCGACATCCGTCTGGCTCGAATCGGCGTACGATATCATCCGCGCCCGGGTGGA
>JBIIGJ010000150.1:0-6937 GCA_044236455.1 Pirellulales bacterium | reverse complement strand
GGCAAGGGGTGCAGGGCGTTTCGAGAAACCGGCTCCGGACGCCCGGGCCCGCTCCTCCTGAGACTCACGAGTCGCTCATCAGCCGAAAGACCGTTGCCGAAGTGCCATTGACCGGACTATCCTTAGGGCGGGCTCGAACTCGAGCGCTGGCTGAAGGGCGAGTAAACGCCGGCGAACGCCAGCGATCTGAAGGCCGCGCATGCAAGCGGCCCGTTTAAAAAGTGACTGTCATCCTTTATCAGAGAGCATCTTCGGTGCGGAGGGTCACTTCCACCAACCGCTCCAGCGCCTGGGCCGGAGATTCATGCGGGAAGTTGCTGAGAACCACTTCCTTGGCGTAGAGCTTGCCGATGTACCGCCGATGCTTGCCGACCGATGACCTGCTGGCCAGGAAATCGCGGTGCGCCGAATTGATGATGATCTCGTTGGCCCGGGCGTCATACCGCGACCGCCACGGCTGGCCGTGCTCCGGCTCGAGTCGATACGACGGCAGCCCCCGGCTGCCCTGGGCGCCGCCATCGCCCTCGGCGTCATCCAGGAATTTCACGATCACACGGTCGGCAATCTCGTTCCCACCCGCGGCCGCACCTCCCGCGACGGCGTCCCAGGTGACCGCAGGCTTGGTCACGGATCCAGCGACACCGGCCGCCTCCCGGGCCACCACCTCGACCGTCACGCCACCGACCACGTCTGCCGCGACCCGGCACGTCGCGGCATCTGCATCGACGATGCGGCCGTTGCCATCGACTACCCGCCAGGAAAAACCGACACCCTCCGCGATCACCAGGCCCAGGCCGTCGTGTGCAACGGCCGTCAGCCGGCACTCACCGCCGGGTTTTCGCCGCGGGTGCCTGGGCGTGATCCGCACGGCGGCAAGCGGACCGGGATCGAGCGGCAACAGCGGCGCTGCAGCCTGCGGCGGATCGGTGTCGGTGCGGATCGCGTCGTCGGGGCCGCCGGAGAGCGGCTCGCCGCGGGCGCCGACGCGGGTCCCCGACGCGGCCGATGCGGTGGGGATGTCGAAGAAGAGGTAGTCGGCTGACGGAAGATCGGCCAACGCGGTGGCCAGGGCCTTGTGAACCTGCTTGAGAATCTGCCGGCTCGCCCGGTCGGTCTCGGCCTGCTCCCGCTGCTCGAGCGCCGCAAGGATCTCGGGCTCCATCGCTTCGGCCGCCTTGACGAGAGCGTCGAACGCCTCGTCCGCCACGATGCCCGACCGGGTGCCGGGCGCGAGCGTGAGCGGGTCGAAATCGAGCAGCCCCTCCAGCCGGCCGTCGTTCCAGGGCGCATGCTGGAAAGGGAGCAACTCAGCCACGTCTCGCAGCACACGGGTGCCGTCCTTGCAGAGGGCGATCCCAGCATCGGGCTGGCTCGACTCGCACCGCACGTAGAGCTCAACATGCACGTCGCCCAGTGGCGTCTCACACCGCCGCGGCAGCTCCAGCCGCTCCCCGTCGAACTCGCGGGGCGTCACCAGCTGTTCGCTCCGTGCGACCCGGTCGACCACCTCGATCTTCACGCTCGTCTTGCGGATCCGATCACGCAGTTCCGCGGAGAGATAGCGGGCCACCTTGTCTCCGGTGACGAGCTTCTTGGTCGCCTCGAGCAACGGACCGACGATCACCCGCGTGCCGCCCATCGGCAGTTGGCCGCGAGCGGGCCGGATCGTGTAGCCGCGTTCGCCGCGTTTCAGTTCCAGCTCGTGCAGCGGAACGCCCGGCCCACCGGAAATCATCCGCAGTTCGCTGCCGAGGCTCCAGAAGCTGAGCAGCCCGATGCCGAATTCACCATGCACCCCCGCACGGTGCCGGGCGTCGAGATGCCGCTTCATCGAGTCGCAGAGGTGCGTGGCGATCCGTTGAAAATCGGGAACGCCGGCCTCGTCGGGGGCCACGCCACGGCCGTTGTCACCAATCTCGAGGTAGACGTCGCCCTTGTGCCGCCGCCGCAGGATAGTCAGATGCGTGGCACCGGCATCGATCGCGTTTTCGGTGAGTTCGCAGATCGCCTTGAGCGGGTGGGTCTGCGAATGCGCGATGATACTGATGGCGTTCCACTGGTCGCCGATCTGGAGGGTGCCGGTGGTCGTCTGCGGCAGGGCAGGGCTGGGACGGGGCATGGTTGCCAACGGTTGAGGTGAGGAAGATCAGGCGTCTCGGCCGCATCCTCGCACCTCGCTGGCAGCACGGCAATCCACCGGGCTCTCGCTGGGGGCTCCTCCTGGTGGCGGATCGCGTATACTGCCGCCATGAATATCGAACGCGTGAAATATGTCATCTGGGCGGCCGACATGGATCGGGCCGTGCGGTTCTATCGCGACCTGTGCGGCGGCCGCCTGCTCAAGCAAAACAGCGTCATCGCCGAGGTTGAAATCCTCGGCTCTGTGATCGGCATCCACTCGGGTGGCGAAGGCAAACGTACCTGGACCGGGTTGAGTTTCCAGGTGCCCGACGTGATCGCCGCGGCCCGGGAGGTGGTGGCCGCAGGCGGGCAACTTGTCCGCGAGCCCGAACCGGAAAATGGCGAGCCACCCCACCTGGCGATGTGCGTCGACCCCGAGGGCAACGAATTCATGCTGTCGCGGAAGCGGACGGCCGGCCACAGTTCCTGACACCCCCCCATCCGTGTAAGATGCCCGCCCGAATGAGGCCAGCCCCTGTTCTCGCGGATGATCCGCCATGCAGTCACGTGAATCCGACGCCAGCGAACCGGCGGGGGAATCGATCGCCAACTCCGGGCTGAGCTTCGCCGGCCTCAGCGAATTCCAGCGACCGTCGACACCCGCCCAGCCCCAGGCATTGGCCGTCCACGCAGACCTCGCGCCCGGCGCACGACTCGGCGACGTGACGATCATCCGGCTCGTCGACGAGGGGGGCATGGGTCGGGTCTACGAAGGACTGCAGGGGATGCCCTGCCGCACCGTCGCCGTCAAGGTGATCAAACCGGGCGTGCTCTCAACCGCGGCGGCCAAGCGGTTCGAGTATGAGGCCCAGATCCTGGGCCGGCTCACCCATCCCGGCATCGCCCGCATCTACTCGCTGGGGATGCAGCCACTGCCGGGCGGCGAGGTGCCCTACTTCGTCATGGAATTCATAGACGACGCCCGGTCGATCACGGCCTACGCGACCGAGCGGAGTCTCTCCACACAGGACCGCGTGAGCCTCTTCCGCGAGGCCTGCCTGGCGGTCGCACACGGCCACCGGAAAGGCGTCATCCATCGCGATCTGAAACCGGGCAACATCCTCGTCGACGGAACAGGCCAGCCGAAGATCATCGACTTCGGCGTGGCACGGAGCACCGACGGCGACGTCGCGCTCACCACGATGCACACCGACATCGGGCAACTCGTGGGAACACTCGCCTACATGGCGCCCGAGCAGTTCGACAGCTCGTCTGATGATCTCGACGTACGAGTCGACGTCTATTCGCTCGGGATCGTGCTCTACGAACTGCTCACCGGCAGCCCGCCCTACGACTTCGCGCGGCGGGCGGTCTACGAAGTGGCCCGCGTCGTGAAGGAGGTCGAGCCGAAGTCGCTCTCCGCGGTCAATCCGAAGCTCCGCGGCGACATCGACACGATCGTCGCGAAGTGCCTGCAGAAGGAACGGGGCCGGCGGTATTCAAGCGCCGCCGAGCTCGAGGCAGACCTTGGCCGCTATCTCCGTGGCGAGCCCATTACCGCCAGTCCGCCGAGTCTGCGCGATGCGGTCGTCCGGCTGGCCCGGCGGCACAGGCTGGCGGCGACGGCGGCGGCGGGCATTGTGGCGTCGCTCCTCCTCGCGATCGTGGGCATCTCCATCTTCGCCATCCGCGCCGAACGCCTGCGACAGCTGGCTGATGACGCCCGCCAGGAGGCAGTCACTCAGGCCTGGAAGGCTTCCGACGAGCGGGAGACGGCGAACCGGGAGAAAACGCGGGCCGACGCGGAGTCCGTCATGTCGCGGCAACGGCTCTACGTCGCCAACCTGCGGTCACTGCAGTCGTACCTCGCCGACAAAAACGTGCGGGCTGCACGACAGCTCTACGAAGAAAACCTCGCCATCGTCGGGTCTCCGCTGCCGCTGGAGATGCATTGCCTGTCCGCAAGGCTCGACGACGCGCTCGTCGTGCGCGACACCGGGCGGAGAACGGTCAGGAAGCTCGCCTACAGCCGCGGCGGCGGCATGCTGGCAGCCATTGCTGTAGCCAATGTCAATGACCCGGCTGCCGCCCTATCAGCCACGTCGCGAGTGAGCACGACGGCGTTCTACCGAGGGTACGGAATCGTGAAGGGGTTGGCGCGGCCCGACCTGCTGCTGTTCACCGCGACGAGCCCCCAGCACTATGACCCTGTTGACGCCCCTATTGATGCTGGCGAGGCGACATGGATGAAGTGGTGGCGGACCCACACCAGCACGGTGGAGGAGGCGGCGAGAGAGATGGGCGGATCGTCTCCGACGCTGGCCTTCAGTCTGAGTGGCGGCCGCGTGGCGATGCAGAACCCCGACGGCAGCATCCGCATCGTCGACACCGCGGCTGGGCGACATGAGACAAGCCTCGAGCAGCACCGCGGTCGGTTGACCGCCGTGGCGTTCAGCCCCGATGGCAGCCGCCTGGCCGCCTTTTCCGCCCAAGGCGCCCTTGGGCTTTGGGATGCCGACGACGGCAGGCTCCTCGTGCAGTGGGGCAAAAACCAATCGACCGGCAGGTTCGAATTCAGCCCCGACAGCTCGAAACTCGCGATCGTGTCGCCCGATGTGAACGTGGGACGCGTTGTGCGGGTCTACGGTGCCCGCGACGGCCGGCATCTCTCCAGCGTGACGATTCACAAGGGACAGGGGGAAAGCGATTGGCTGCTTGCGTTCAGCCCTGATGCCACCCGTCTGGTCACCACCTCCCACGAACACGCGCTTCATGTCTGGAACGCGGCCGATGGCGACGCGATCGCCAGCCTGCGAGGCCACACGGCGCTGATCTCGGCCATGGCATTCAGCCCCGATGGCCGCCAGATCGCCAGCGGGGCCGGCAACGGCAACATCCGACTCTGGAACACCGACACATTCGCAGTCGAGCGGGAACTGATGGGACACGACAACATCGTCGGCACGCTCGACTTCTCCCCAGACGGTGAGACGCTCGCCTCCGGCTCATTCGACGGCACGGTGCGGATCTGGTCCCGCACCGCCACGGCGCCGCTGGCGGAGTTGGCCGGTGTCGGCAGGATGACGGCCGTGGCCTACAGCCCCGACGGGCGGCAGGTGGCAGTGGCCCCTGAAGGGGGAGGCGACGTCGAACTCTGGAACACGCAGACAGTCGAACGGGTTGGCACGCTTGCGGGCGCAGGGGGCACCGTCGCCGAAATCGCCTACAGCCCGGATGGCAGGCTCGTCGCCGCCGCCTACGAATCGCCGCGACAAGCCGGTGACGTTCGCGTCTGGAGAGCCGACACCGGCGAACAGGTTCACGCGTTCGGCGACCACGGGCGGGGCGCCCTGACGGTTGCGTTCAGCCCCGACGGTTCGCGGCTCCTGACCACGTCGGGGAACGAAGAGGTGATGGCCTGGGATCTCGGCACGGGACGCCGGCTGATGGCGATTACCAACCGTCGCCAGTCGGTGCTGTTCAAGAAAACCGGCCCTGTGTTCGGGCTCAATGGGAGCCTTGTGGCGTGGAAGGCGCCTGATTTGCTCGACAGCACCACGGGCGAGGTGGTGGCGGATCTGCCACCGCAGGGCCAGGTGTCGGCTCTCGCGGCGAGCGCCGATGGCCGGGTGCTGGCGAGCGGGATGGCCAGCGGCAACGTCTATCTCTCGGATTTCGCGACCGGCAGACGATTCGCTTTTCTCTACGGACATAGTGACAGCGTCCGGGCCATCTCCTTCAGTGCCGACGGCCTGCGGGTGGTGACCGGCTCGCAGGATGGCAGCGTCCGGCTGTGGGACGCCGCAACCGGCGATGGAATCAGAACGTTACGCGGCCATGAAGGGGTGGTGGAGAAGGCGCTGTTCAGCGCCGACCGCCGCCGGATCATTACCGCCGCCACCGATGGCACGATCCGCATCTGGGACGCGGATCACGGGCAGGAACTCTGCACCCTGCCCGGGCAGCGTGAACGGCCGCGGGTGATCGCCCTGAGTCCTGACGGAACGCGGCTTGTGGCGGCGGGATCCGACGCCGGTGCCCGGATCTGGGGGCTTTCCAACGCGGAAATCGTCACGGCGCGGCGAGAAGCGGCGGCCACCCGCCAACCGGCACTCACGGCGCGGCCATGACCGCCGCCGCGTCGATCGCAGGGAGTTTCGGCTGTCGTTCGCGGGATTTGGGCTCCTCGAGCGTGCCGAGAAACGCGGCCAGGTCGGCCAGATCTTGCGGGTTCAAGCCGAGGGGCTTCAAGTGTGGCGACTTGACCGGAAAGAGCGGATCCTCACGCTGGAAGCCATGCCGCTTGAGCGTCACCATCCCGGCGTTGTACATGTTGAGCACGCCGTCGAGTTCGAACTTGCCGGTATGCATGAGCGGCGTCGTCCGCGTCACGTCCCGCAGCGTCGGCGTGCGGAAGCGGCCGTTGTCGCCCGGTTCCTTCGTGACGGCGTATCGGCCACGGTCTTCGAGGCTGCGACCATAAAAGCTCAGGCCGAGGTCATGGAAGCGGCCGTCGCTGAAGGCCGGCCCGTGATGGCAGTTCATGCAGCGAGCCTCTCGCCGAAAAAGGTCGAGGCCGAGGAGTTCCGCGTCGGAAAGGGCGGCGCCGCCCCGCAGGAAAGCGTCGAACCGCGACCGACCGCTGACGATGGTCCTCTCGAAGCAAGCTACGGCCTCGACCACCCGTGCGAAGGTGATCGGCCGGCCCGGAAAGGCCTCTGCGAAAAGCGTTCGGTAGCCGGCGCTCCCGGCGAGCATGCCCACAACCTCATTCGGCCTGGCGGCCATCTCGGCAGGATTCGTGAGCGCCTCCTCG
>JBIIGJ010000052.1:0-23493 GCA_044236455.1 Pirellulales bacterium | reverse complement strand
GCCCCTGACGGTGAGCAGGGCCGCAACGATGTCCGCGGAGGTGCTCTCGACGACGAACCTTACCGAACCGTCGGCGAAGAGCAGCTGAGCGCCGCCGGGATGGAATGCGTAAATGCCGTAGTTGTTACCCCCATTGATCATCTGCGGCCCAAAAGTCTTGCTGGCATCTGCCTGGAAGCCCCTGACGTCAAACTGGTTGGTGTCTGCCCAGGCACAGAGCGGCACTCCTGAGTCGGCCGTTTTTTTTCCGGAGTTCCAGATCTGCGGCCTCCCCGCAGACTCGATCACGGCGATGCTCCGCGACGTGCCGTCGGTAATCTCGGACATCCGGCGACCCTTGACGCCGGGCTTGACCGTGCCCTTTTTGATCATGCCCTCGATGGAAGCCGGCTGTGGATACGAAACCGACGCTGGAGAGCTTGTCCACTGCGAAACGCTGGGGCCTGTGGGGCTGGCATAGTCCGCCGCTGCTGCTCCCCACGTGGGGCTGCCAGTCTTTTTGAAGTTCGGATCCTGGAGCCGTCCTCCGGGATTGGATGGGCAGCACATGAAGCCCAACGGCGTTTGGACCGCCGTCTGGTTCTTGATGTCGTTGCAGGCCGTCGTGTAGTCGTAGATCGAGGCCAACTGATTTTCCTCGACGTAGGGAAGAATCTGGGCAGTCCAATAGTATCTGGCCCCATTACCCGACACATTGGCGGGAAACGAATCGCGGGCCACGTGGAAGCCGTGGAGCCCGATGCCGATCTGCTTGAGGTTGTTTTGACACGTCATGGCCCGGGCCGACTCCCGGGCCTGATTGATCGCCGGCAGCAGCAGACTGGCGACACCCCCGATGACCGCGACGACGACCAGCGTCTCGACGAGCGTGACGCCGCGACGATCTGCCAGATCGCGACGACTAACCTGCCGACCATGCTCCTGCATAAAATTCGCTTCCATGCTTTCGGGGGAAAGAGTACGCCTCCCACTGAAGGGGCGGTGGGAATTTAGTGCAAGGGGGTTGCAACAGTCAAGAAACGCCCCCGCTTTCTCAGTTGCTCCGCCGCTCTCCTCATGGCGTGCTCACGTTCCGACGGCGATCATCGACTCCTTTTGCCGCTTGCTCAGCTTTTTGATCGCCGCCTCTCGCTTGAGGGCCCAAGACTTCGTCGGCTGAAACTCCTGATACGCGAGCACGACGGGAAGCCTGCTCCGCGTATACCGCGACGCCCTGCCGGCGGCGTGGGCCTTCAACCGCCGCGCGAGGTCGTTGGTGATGCCGGTGTAGAGCGAGCCGTCGCGGCAGCGCAGCATGTAGACCGTCCACCGCGGTCGGCTGCGAGCGGAATCGGAAGGCATGAATCGGCCTGGGACGGTGAGCGACACCGATGCGTTCGCCGGCGGCCGCCATCGCCGCCGTCAAACAAGGCACATTTCTAAGCGACCAGCCGAAAAACTGTCAAACTAGACCGCCCGACTTGAGCCGTCCGGCAACCACCGGCCCTTCGTCACCACACTTTATGCGTATTCTCCTCTACGAACACTTCTGCTCCGGTGGGCTCGCCGGCCAGGCCCTCGATGCCGGCCTTCTCGCCGACGGGGCCGGCATGCTCCGCAGCCTCGCGGAGGATTTTGACGCTGCGGGACATGATGTCACTGCCGTGCTCGACGAGCGGGTGCCCTTCCAACTTCCCGGCAGGACCGTCGCCGTCGATGCCGAATCGCCCGAATCTGCTCGCAAGGCCTTTGATCACGCGCTCGCCACCGTCGAAGCCGCCCTCATTATCGCCCCAGAATTCGATGACCTGCTGCCCGCCACGCTCGAACGCGTTGAACAAGCGGGTGTCATGAATCTCGGGTCCTCGAGCAGCACGGCCCGGGACGTCAGCGATAAGCATGCGATCGGTCGGCGGCTCGCCGCCGCGGGCCTCCGCGTGCCCACCGGGAGCCTTGGCCTCGCATCTGCTTTGGACATGATCGCGGCACACGCCGAGGTAGTCATCAAGCCCAACCGCGGCGCCGGATGCGTCGACACCTACGTCTGCCGGTCCGCAGCCGACATCGCACGGCTTCCGCCTCGCACCGACTGGCTGGTTCAGGAGCGGGTGCACGGGCTCGCCGCGAGCGCGGCCTTCGTCGTGCCCTGCGACGGTCCGCCCATCCCGCTTCGCGCCGGCATACAGGCCGTCGGGCTGTCGGGCGATGCAGGTGCCGGCAGGCTCGCCTACTCCGGCGGCCGGCTTCCGCTCGCTGCCGACCTTGAACAGCGGGCGATCAAACTCGGCCTGGCCGCGCTCCGGTTCCTGCCCGGCCTCCGCGGCCTTGTCGGCATCGATCTCGTTCTCGGCGCCTCCGCGGATCAAGACACGCTCATCGAGGTCAACCCCCGGCCGACGGTCGCCTACGCCGGCCTGCGGCGGCTGGCCCGCTTCAGCATTCCGGAACTTATCCTCGGCAAGCCGGTCTGCATCGACTGGCACGCCGGCACCGTGCGGTTCGAAGCCGACGGCACGGCCGAGATGCTGCACTGACGCCAACCGACCGCACCGTCAGATCGTGTTGTAGGCCCGCAGCCGGCCGGCCGTGGCCTCACGTGTGAACTTGTAGAAATGCCAGTGGGTCACGCAGCGATTCATGAACTGCGCGAAGCCGACGATCCCACGCTGCGAGATCACCCTCTGGCCGAAGAAAAACTGCGCATACACCGAGCCCACCTTCCGGAGCGAGCCGTCGCGAGCCAGGGCCCAGAACAGCGTCCACAGGAGCGTCAGGCCGTAGGCCAGGGTGGGCAATGCCTTGCCCTCGCCCGCCTTGCGGCAGATCGCGGCACGCCGCTCCAGATACTCCTTCGATTCGCAGACCTTGAAGTACCGCTCGAGGTACGCCGCCGGGGTGTAGAGACGCGTGACAAGATCCCAATAGCCCTGACGCAGTTCATCGCGGGTCATCTGTTTCGGCACGAAGTTGCAGCTGGGATCTTCCTCCACCAGCCGTCCCTCGGCCTGCAGCCGCTTGTAGAGCGGCGTGCTGGGAATCGCCTGCAGCATGCCGACCATGGCGAGCGTGATGCCGTTGTCCTGAATGAAGCGGAACTGGTCTTCGAAGATCGCCTTGTCGTCGTTGTCGAAGCCGACGATGAAACCGGCGTTGATGTCGAGCCCGGCGGCCTGGATCCTGGCCAGTTTCGCCTCCAGCGAGTCGCCCCGCACGTTCTGGAACTTCTTTGTCTCCTTCAACGAGTCCATCCGCGGCGTCTCGATGCCGATGAACACGCTGCGGAAGTTGGCGCGGTACATGAGGTCGAGCAGTTCCGGATCGTCCGCCAGATCGATGCTCGCCTCGGTGGTGAGCCGCAGCGGATACTTGTGCGATTCCATCCAGGGGATGATCTGCTCGAGCAGGTCCTTCGCCTTCTTCTTGTTGCCGATGAAGTTGTCGTCGACGATGAACGCCGAATGAAAGCCGGCCAGCCGCAGATCCTCGAGTTCGGCGACCAGCTGCTCGGGATGCTTCACCCGCGGCTTGCGGCCGTAGATGACGATGATGTCACAGAATTCGCACTGAAACGGGCAGCCCCGCGAATACTGCAGCGCCGCCGAGGCGTAGCGGCCGACCTTGAGCTTGTCGAACCGCGGCCGCGGCACCATGGTCATGTCGGTGGGCTTCGCCTGCTCGTAACGCGTGTCGGTCTTCAGTTCGTGTGAAAAATCGTGGAGAAACTGGGGCCAGGTGGTTTCCGCTTCGCCGATGAAGGAAACGTCGCACAATCCCTCGAAGAACTCCTCCTGCACCGACATCAGCGGACCGCCGACGGCTGTGAAGATCTTCATCTCCCGCAGCCGCAGCAGGATCTGCCGCATGCGTTCCTTCTGTACGATCATTCCAGTCACGCCCACGATGTCGTAGCCCGAGATCGACTGCCAGTCGATCTCTTCCACGTTTTCGTCGACCAGCGTCACGTCATGCTCGCCGCAGAGGCCGGCCAGCGCCGAGAGCGAGCCCGAGATCATGGTGCTCCGCTTGTCGCCGGGATACAGAGGCAGCGCGAAATCGAAGCCCCAGTACGACGGTTCGAACCGGGGATTGATCAAGCAGATCGAGAGCGTTCTCCCCGGCCGTCCGGGAGGCACGGCAGCGTCATCGGCCGTGACAGGCTGCCTCGACACGGGTTCGATGGTCTCGACGAACCCGTCGGTAGCGCAGGGGTCCTCGACGATTGCGAGAGCAGGACTCATCCTTGAGTTTCCCAGGCGTTTGGACCGGGCCATCGAGTTGCGGCCGACCTCCTGTCTGCCGCAGGTCGCCAAGGATAAGCAGGCCGCGAGAAATACCCAAGGCCAAACTCTGACCCATACCCAGCCTGCCCTGCAGCCCGCCTATTTCCGCTGTTTTTCGCCGCCCGCGGCCTAAACGCAGGCGATTTCCACGCTCAGGAATCGTGCTCCGGCTCCAGCGGGGGCAGCTCCCAGGTATCCACTTCAACCACCGCCACGATGTGGGCGGCGTTGATGGAACAGGTCGCCCGATCGAGACCCGATGACTTGAGCACCGGAAAATGGCCCCATGGGAAGCCGTCCTTGCGGTACGGGATGACCAGCTCGACATCCAGCCAGATGATGCCGTTCGGGCCCTGCCGAACGGCTTTGATGGCGTCGATGATCAGCACCTGCCGGGTGTCGAGCAGCGCCCCGAACCGGCCCGGCTCCGACAGGATCCGGTCGGTAAACCAGCAGGGGAGCAGCTCCCGTGCCGTGCCGTGCCACAATTCCTTGCCTTCGTCCTGCATGCGATCGTCTCCCGAGTTGCGCTCCAATCTCCCCGAATCGCCCGTCGCCCGCAACGCCCGCTGCCGCGAACTGGCGGCGGCTGCATTCGGACGGTATACTCCATTCCGTAACGAGGTGGTGAGAGCGACCGGCCCCGGTGTTGTACCGTCGGCCCGTCACTGATGAATCGCGAATATTCTGCTTGCCCCCTCCGCTGAACCGCATGGCCCTGTGGGCCGTGTTGCCTTTGGTCCGCCGCTCGTCCGCAACGCATTGTGTGCGTCTGCTCCGAGGGATGGATGCAGCAGGCCCAGGGTTCGGTGCGTCCCAGCAATGGGAAAGGGGCTGCCTGCCATTGTCGTGGCATGGCTGTCTTGGCGTGACATCGCCGCATCGTGGGCACGGTCCCGCGATCCCTGCGTTTACCGCACTCGTCGCCATCGACGGGCCGTATGCCCTCTGACGAACTCTCTATTTTTGCAAGGACTGATTGACCATGACGACGTTTGAAAGTTTGGGACTGACAGAACCGGTGCTCAAGGCGCTGAAGGCCGAGGGCTACACCGTGCCGACCCCGATCCAGGCCAAGGCCGTGCCGCACGTGCTCGCCGGCCGCGATCTCTTCGGCTGCGCGCAGACCGGCACCGGCAAAACCGCCGCCTTCGCGCTGCCGCTGATCGAGCAGATGATGGCGAATCCGCGTGAGCGGACGGCCCGCCGCTGCCGCGTGCTCGTGCTGGCGCCGACCCGCGAGCTCGCCGGCCAGATTCACGAGAGCTTCCGCGTGTATGGCCGCAACGCCCACCTGAAGTCGGCCGTGATCTACGGCGGCGTCGGCCAGCGGCCGCAGGAGACGGCGATGAGCAAGGGAGTGGACGTGCTGGTGGCCACGCCCGGGCGGCTGCTCGACCTCGTGCAACAGAAGTTCGTCGACCTGCGGGCCGTGGAATTTCTCGTGCTCGACGAGGCCGACCGCATGCTCGACATGGGCTTCATCCACGACGTTCGCCGCATCGTCGGCATGCTGCCGCGCGAACGGCAGACGCTCTTCTTCTCGGCGACACTGCCGAGCGAGGTGCGGCAACTGGCCGACTCGATGCTCCGCGACCCGCTGGAGGTGAAGACGACGCCGCAGTCGACACCGGCCGAGACGGTGGCGCAGTCGGTGTTTTTTCTGGCCCAGCGGCAGAAGCGGCATTTGCTCGTGCACCTGCTCTCGACCGAGGGCATGGCCCGCGTGATCGTCTTCACGCGAACGAAGCACGGAGCCGACAAGCTGCAGCGGGATCTCGAAAAGGCCGGCATCCGCGCGGCGGCGATCCATGGCAACAAGAGCCAGAACCAACGGGAGAAGGCGCTCGCCGCCTTCAAGTCGCAGCATCCTCCGGTGCTCATCGCCACCGACATCGCGGCCCGCGGGATCGACGTCGACAACGTCTCGCACGTGGTCAACTACGAACTGCCCCACGAGCCGGAAACCTACGTGCACCGCATCGGCCGCACGGGCCGGGCGGGCATGACGGGCAAGGCAGTTTCCCTCTGCGACCACGAGGAGCGGCCGCGGCTGCAGGCGATCGAACGGCTGCTCCGCAAGGCGATCCCGGTCCGCAACGACCTGCCGGAACTCCCGCATGTCGAGTCGAGCAGCGAACCCAGGGAACGGCGCGGCGATGGATCCCGCCCCCCGCGGGGTCGTCCGTCGCGGGACCAATCTGGTGAGGGAGGCCGTGGCGGTCATGCCGGCTCGTCCCGGGGCAGGGGAGGCAGAGGCGGCAGGAACGACGGCCGCCGCTCATCGAGCGGACAACAGCAGCGCCAAGGGGCTCAGGCCTCGCGGGGCACTCGCAGCGAAACATCGCACGGTGAGAGCAGGCCCGGAGGCACGGCCACTGCGCCGGCTCCGGCAGCACCGGCTATCCGGAAGATCAAGAAGCACCGTCGCGCGTTGTAGCGGGCGGCTCCTCTCGTTTCCCATCGCGAAAGGATCGCATCGATCATGAATACCTCGCCGCTACTCCAGCCGTTCCAGCTCCGCGACCTCGAGTTGCCCAACCGCGTCGTCATGGCGCCGCTCACGAGGTCGCGCGCCGGCGTCGGGAGAATCCCGAACGCGCTCATGGCCGAATACTACGCGCAGCGCAGCTCGGCGGGGTTGATCGTCTCCGAGGCCACCACCATCTCCGAGCAGGCCAACGGCTGGCTCGAATCGCCCGGCATCTACACCAGCGCGATGACGGATGGCTGGCGGCTCATCACCGACGCCGTCCACGCCCGCGGCGGCCGCATCTTCCTGCAGCTGTGGCACATGGGACGGGCCTCGCATTCGAGCTTCCACGGCGGTAGCCTGCCTGTATCGGCCTCGGCCATCGCAATCACCGGCGAAGGCATCCACACGCCGACGGGCAAGCAGGCATACGAGGTGCCGCGGGCCCTCGACACCGCTGAGATTCCGGGAGTCGTCGCCGACTACGCCCGTGCGGCGGCCCGGGCCCGAGTTGCCGGCTTCGACGGCGTGGAAATTCATGCCGCCAACGGCTACCTCATCGACCAGTTCCTGCAGTCGAAGACGAATCGTCGCACCGACCGCTATGGCGGCAGCGTCGAGAATCGTTTCCGCTTCCTCGCGGAGGTGGTCGAGGCTGTGTCGGCCGAGTGGCCGGTCGGCCGGGTGGGTGTCCGCCTCGCCCCCAACGGCGGCTTCAACGACATGGGTTCGCCCGACTTCCGGCAACAGTTCACGTTCGTGGCCGGACAGCTCGATGCGTTCGGCCTGGCCTACCTGCATGTGATGGACGGTCTGGGCTTCGGTTTTCACCAGCTCGGCGAGCCGATGACGCTCGCGGAATTCCGTCGCGTGTTCCGCGGCCCGCTGATCGGCAACTGCGGCTACACGCAGGCCTCGGCGGAGGCGGCGATCGCAGAAGGGCTGGCGGACCTGATCGCCTTCGGCCGGCCCTACATCAGCAACCCCGACCTCGTGGAACGGTTTGCGAACGGCTGGCCACTGGCCCAGCCCGCCGCGATGACCAGCTGGTATTCCCCAACCGGAGCCGACGGCTACACCGACTTCCCGGCGCACTCTGCCGGATAGGCATGAAAAAGGATCGAAAGGGGTACGCAGCGATTTTCCCGTCCGGGAGGGAAAAGGGGACGCAGCTCATTTCGCCGGAGCGAAATGAGCTGCGTCCCCTTTTCGGTCGGCAGGAGCCAGGCAATTACTTCCCCGGCTTGCCGCCCGGCGGCTTGCCCTTCTTTTTGCCCCCCTGCGGCTTGCCGAATCGCGGGCCGTTCACGGGGGCAAACTTCCGCTTCGTGGGGCCGTAGCCGCCTGGGCTGGGGCGTCGCTCCACCCGGTCATGCCGGTGGTGCCCCTCCTGCCTGTCGTGCGGACGCCGCTGCTCGGGCCGGTGCACCGGTTCGACCTCGGCCGTCTCCTCGCTCGCCGGCGCGAAATGGTGGAGGATCGCCGCGGCGACGTCGGTCGGGGTGTGGCCCTGTTCCAAAAGCCGCTCCACGAGCGGGGCACGACGGGCAAACCCACCGGCCTCGAGGGCCGCCGTGATCTTGTCGAAGAGCGCATCCGACCGCCGGTCCTCGACGGCTGCCAGCGACGGCACGTGCTCACGGCGGATCTTCGTCCGCAGAAACCGCTCGATCGACTGCAGCTTGTAGATGGCCGCACCCGATACGAGCGTCACCGCCTTGCCTTTTTTGCCGGCGCGGCCCGTGCGACCGATGCGGTGCACGTAGTCCTCGGCGTCGTAGGGGAGGTCGTAGTTCACCACGAGTTCGAGGTCGTTGACGTCGATGCCGCGGGCGGCCACGTCGGTGGCGATCAGAAACGCGAACGCCGCCCGCTTGAAGTTCTGCATCACCCGGGTCCGCTGGGCCTGCGCCATGCCGCCATGGAGCCGCTCGGCCGAGTACCCCCGGCCGATGAGGGCGTCGGCGAGCTCATCGACCATCCGCTGGGTGTTGCAGAAGATGACGCCGCTCTTCACGTCGTGGAAGTCGATGACGCGGACGAGCGCGTCGAGCTTCGCGTGGTGACGCACCTCGTGGTAGACCTGGTCCACCAGCGGCGGGCCGCTGACCGACTTCTGCGCGATCTTGATGGTGGCGGCGTCCTTCGAGTGGCCACGGACGAGCGCCTGGATCTGCGGCGAGATCGTCGCCGAGAAAAAGATCGTCTGCCGGCCCTCCGGCGCGGCGGCGAGAATCTTTTCGATGTCTTCGCGGAAGCCCATGTCGAGCATCCGGTCGGCCTCGTCGAGGATCAGCATGCGGATCTTCGTGAGGTCGAGCGTGCCACGATTCATGTGGTCGGTGAGCCGGCCCGGCGTGCCGACGACGACGTGGGCGCCCCGCTTCAGTTCCGCGAACTGACGGTCATACGACGCGCCGCCGTAGATCGCCACCGAGTTCACGCCCCGGCGAAAGGCCGCCAGCTTGTGCACTTCGTCGGCCACCTGCGTGGCCAGTTCCCGCGTGGGCGTGAGGATCAGGACCTGCGTGGCCTTGAGTGCGGGATCGATCTTCTCGATTGCCGGAATGCAGAAGGCCGCCGTCTTGCCCGAGCCTGTCTCCGATTGGCCGACCACGTCACGGCCCGACATGATCAAGGGAATGGCGGCCGACTGGATCGGCGACGTCTCCTCGAAGCCGAGCTGCGCCACGGCCTTGAGCACCTCCTGGGAAAGCCCCAGTGAGGCGAACGGAACGTGTCCGGGGCGAGCGTCGTCGGGCTGGGCGGGGGCGGGAGCGGGGGACCGATCGGACTTGGAATCCGGCATGGGGAGAAGCCTGGGGGGAGGAACTGGCGGGAGAGGGCGTGCGGGCGGGAACACCACAGCCTACCTCAACCGCGTTCGCTCTGCGCGGCGGGCCTTCGAAATCGCGCTGCCCGGAAGCTCAACGCATCCCCAGAAGCCACTCGGGAACGGGAATGCCCCGTTTTCCAGCCCGCGCCAGCAGTGCGATCCGATAGATTTCGAGCAACTGTGCGGCTGGCGTCACCTTGGTTTTCTGCGTTTTCTGCGTCGCCTGCTTCGGCTTCCTGGGATTCGGCGGCTGTCCGTTCGACCGCGGATTCGTCGCGAACCAGAGCTCTCCAGCCGTGACAAGCCGCCGGATGTCGCGGTCGAGCAACGTCTCGCGATCGGGATCGGCGGCGGCAAAGTATTCGTCGATGCCCTGTTGCCGCAACCTTTGCCAGTCGGCCATCAACGCATCCCGCACCGTCTTCACATCCTCGCGGCCCATCTTGTCGATGTTACGGGTTACCTGGGCGACGCCCGACCTGCGATCAGGCCCCGGGAGTTCACCGACCAGGAGGCCTGCCTGCAACGAAAGCGTCTCGTCCACGAGGCCCTTGCCCCGCATGAAAAACAGAGACAAACCACCGGCGGCGAGCAGCACGCACGCCAGCAGCACGATCAGGGGCTTTTGCCTGATGCTCATGAATGCCTCACCGACGCCCTGCCGTGGTCACGGGTCCAAGGTCGAGTCGGTGTAGTCCTGTGGGGCGGTGGGATCATTGCCGTCGCCGACCGTGCAATACCAGCGGAGCAGGGTGGCGTCGGTGCCGTTGTCGAGCGCCTCAACGTGACCGTCCAGGAACACGAAGTTGGTCACCGACGGATGCATGCTGCCGTACTTCCGCGGGTTGCGGTCATCGGGCCCGTCGGCGATACCACGGGCCGTATCGCGGAAAATAGTCAGTGGCGTGTCAGCTGCAAAGATCGCGGTATCACCCTGATCATGCTGCACCATGTCGGGTGACGCTGATTGCGTGGTTTTCGGAATGTGCCGCTCGCCGCCGGCGAAGGTCTTGCTCAGGCCATCGGTCACCTGCTGGGGCTTGACCATCGAAAAGGTGTGGATCGGGCCGCCCTGCTTGGGGTCGAACGATGTTCCGGATGCAACGAAATAGTTGTAGTAGCTGCCGGCATTGGCGGCGTAATCGCCGCCGGCCGCGGCGGCCTTCACCTGCGGCGGCTGGTCGTTGTTGTCGAAGTTCCGATCAGCCGCCGGCGAGCGGCGGCTGGCGCAGAAGAACGTCGACACTGGTGTCCGCATGGCGGTGATGTTTTTGTCGTCGTCGACACGGGCCGTCTTGTCGTAGGCCGCGAAGATCTGCGACTGTTCGACATAGGGGAGCAGCCGGAAGGCCCACGACACGCCGAACTGGTCTCTGGTGTCGCGGCCCGACGGATAGGTCTTGCGGGCCTGCTCGTAGTTGACGATGCCGAGCCCTACCTGCTTGAGATTGTTGGCACAGCTCATCCGCCGCCCCGCCTCGCGTGCCGTCTGCACGGCCGGCAGGAGAAGCCCGACGAGCGTGCCGATGATGGCGATCACCACAAGCAGTTCGACCAGGGTGAAACCACGTCGCAGAGACCGACGCGTGTGCGACAGTCGGCGGCAGTCAACGTTCCAGTGAGCCATGATATTGCCCTCGTGAGGATAGCTGGTCACAGGCGAGGCTGTCTGGCGGGCAAAAGCCCGGACGGACAGCGCGACATTGTCACCCAGCGGCAACGCTCCGTCAACTTTTTTACCGGACGCAATAGACGGCGTCGGAGGAGCGGATCAACAGCGAGTCGCCAGCCACGGCGGGGGTTGCCCAGAACACCTCGTCATCGCTGCCCACTGAGCACTCGGCGAGGATCTTGAACTCGGGGCCTGCCTCCAGCACGACCGTTTGTCCTCGCTCGTTGACCACGTAGATGCGGTTGCCGACGACGAGCGGGCAGCCGACGGCCGCAGTGCCGCCCGGCATCCGCTTGCGGTATTTTTCCGCGCCGGTCCGCTTGTCGTAGCAGACCGCCTTGTCGCCGAAGAAGTAGAGCAGGTCGCCAACGACCACGGGCGAAGGCATCCCCGCGCCACTCTTGTTCTTCGACCATAGCACGGCCGCCGTCGCGGTCTGCCCCTTGGGGAGCGTCAGGTCGCCGAAGTGGCCGCAGGCGATCGCATACACCGGCGCCTTGCTGCCGGGGCTCGAGGTGCCGAAGTAGACTCCCTCGGCATCCGCCACGACGGAACAGGCAAACGAGGTATCGAGTCCGCCGAGTCGCCAGCGTTCCTTGCCGTCGGCAAGCCCGTAGGCAATCACCGAGGCCTGCCCCGCCGTCAACACCTCCACCACGCCCTTGTTGGTCCAGACGACCGGCGTGCTCCAGGCCGTGCCCTTGTCGCGATCAGCCGTCCAGATGTCCTGCCCGGTCTTCGGATCGAGGCAGTGCAGCCGGGCCGAGTCGTCGTTGTAAAGCTGCACGAGCAGGCGGTCCCCCTCGCCCGTGCCGAGCGGGTCTCGGTGCAGCACGGGCGACGAGCCGGTACCGAACTGGTTCGTGATCGGCTGCGGCCCGAAATTGCGCCGCCAGCGTTCATTGCCTTCGCGGTCGAGCGCCACAAGCGTGCCGGTTGAGCCGAAGAGGGCGAAGACCGTATCGTCCGACGCGCAGGGGGTCTCTGTCGCGTAGGTGTTGGATGCATGCTTGCCGAATTTCGGCACGGCCTCGACAACCGTCTTCGACCAGATGATTTTTCCATCCGAAGGATCGAGGCAGAGCACCCGCCACTGCACCGGTTCTTTCGGCGTCGATGCCATGCCCCAGGTGGAGAACGACATCACGCCCCCCATGCCGCTGGGCTTGTCGGCCTTAGGGCCAACCGCCGTGGTGAGGAAGATCCGCCCGCCGGAGACGATCGGCTGCGACCATCCGGCTCCGGGGATGGCGGTCCGCCAGGCGAGATGGTCGGTGTTGCTCCACTGCGCGGGCACCTTGCCATTCGGAGCCAGCCCCTGGGCCATGCCGCCCCGAAACTGCGGCCACTCGTCGGCCGACGCGATCCCACTGACGAACAGACTGAGCACCATCCCGCAAAGAAGCATCGGCCGCATGACAATCCCTTTTATTGCGATTTAAATATTTCGATCATTGCCCATCCCATCGCTGACGCTCTGAGCTTATATACCCGCATACAAGCCCCCGGCGTTAGCCGGGAATGCCAGGGGCCCCCGGCAGATTCCGGGTAAACTCGTCGACACAAGCACCCATGGCCGCATCCACCCGTTCACTCCTGCCCGCCGATCTGCCCGTCGCCGAGGTGCTCGGCGACGTCGTGGCGGCTTCGCGGACAGGCGCCGTGGTCGTCACCGCGCCCCCCGGCTCCGGCAAGACGATGCTCGTGCCGGCCGCCGTGCTCGACGACCTGCCGCCGCCGGCGCGGGTCATCCTGCTGCAGCCCCGGCGACTGGCGGCCCGTTCCGTGGCCCACCAGATTGCGAGGCTGCGCGACGTGCCGCTCGGCGGGGAGGTGGGCTACCAGGTGCGGTTCGATGCCCGGGTCGGACGCGACACGAGGCTCATCGTCGAGACCACAGGCATCATGCTGAGGCGGCTGCTCGGCGACATCACGCTCGACGGCATCTCAACGGTCGTACTCGACGAATTCCACGAACGCACGATCGAGATGGACCTGGTGCTCGGGCTGTTGGTGCGGGTTCGCCAGACGCTCCGCCCCGACCTCCGCATCATCGTGATGAGCGCGACGCTCGACGCTGCACCGGTCGCGCGACTGCTCGGTGACGCCGGCACGAACGACTCGTGCCCGGTCGTCTCGGCCGAGGGCCGCGTTTTTCCCGTCGAGATCCGTTATGCCCGCCGAGGTGAGCAGCGGGATCTCATCGACCTCATCACCGCGACGGTGCCCGAGGCCCTCCGCGCCACCACCGGCCATGTGCTCGTCTTCCTGCCGGGTGTGGGCGAGATCATGCGGTGCGAGCGGGAGCTGTCCGCAACCGCTGACAGGCAGGGGCATGCCGTGCTCACGCTCTTCGGCGACATGCCGCCCGAACAGCAGGACCGCGTGCTCACCGACATGGGCCGCCGCAAGATCATCCTCGCGACCAACGTGGCCGAGACCTCGCTCACGATTCCCGGCATCACCGCCGTGATCGACTCCGGGCTCGCGCGGCAGCTGTGCGTGTCGCCGGCCACGGGACTTCCCCGGCTGGAGTTGATCCCGATCTCACAGGCCTCCGCCGACCAGCGGGCCGGCCGCGCCGGCCGCACGGGCCCCGGCGTCTGCTGGAGGCTCTGGGACGAGGCCTCGCACCACCACCGCCCGAAGGCCGACACGCCCGAGGCCCTCCGCGGCGACCTCGCCTCGCCGCTCTTGCACCTGCTCACCATCGGCGAGCACCGCGATTTCCCCTGGCTCGACCAGCCGCCCGCCGACAGCCTCGACAACGCAAGGCGGCTCCTACACCAGCTGGGGGCCATCGAGATCGGCCCCCATGCCGACGAAGACAGCGTGACACCGTTGGGAGCGGAGCTGGCCCGGCTGCCGGCGCATCCGCGGCTGGCCCGGCTGCTGCTGGCAGGCGGCCGGCATGGCGTGCTTCGCGAGACGTCGATCGCTGCCGCATTGCTTTCAGAGCGGGATCCCTTTCGTGCGGGGGCTCATGGTCGAGCAGGGCCGCGGGACCGGCTCACCGTGCGAATCAGGTCGGATGTGGTCGACCGCGTGGCCGCATTGCAGGGCTTTCATGCCGGCATGCCGCCGAGCCGCACCGACCTGGAGCTCCATCCGGGCGGTGCCCAGAACGTGCTGCGGGCGGCCGAGCAGCTCTACGGACTCGTCGACTCGCCCCTCGCGCCGCGGGCGGAGGATCCCGAGACCGCCCTCATGCAGGCGCTCCTCGAGGCGTTTCCCGACCGGCTCGCGCGGCTCCGGCCCGGCGCGCAGGATCGCGGCACGATGGTCGGGGGCAGGGGCGTGCGGCTCGACGGGGGCTCCCGTGTGCGTCACGAGCCCTTCTTTCTCGCCATCGACATCAACGACGCCGGCGGCGAGGCCAATGTGAGGCAGGCGTCGGCCGTCGAACCGTCGTGGCTCGCCGACGGGCCGCTCGCGGCCACGAACCTGCGCACGGTCGAGGAGCTGCTCTATCACCCGTCGCGGCGGCAGGTCGAGGCCCGCCTCCGGAAATATTGGAACGATCTCGTCATCGACGAGACACCGATCGCGATCCGCGACGGTGCCGCCGCCGCCACGCTGCTTGCCACCGAGGCCATGCCGCAGATCGCCCGACTGCTGCCCGGCGGCGACACCGCTGCTGGCAGTTTTCTGGCACGGGTCCGCTGGCTGACGGCGGCCGTCCCCGAACTGGGCTTGCCAGCACTCACGGATGCCAATCTGGCGCCGCTGCTCGCAGATGTCTGCACCGGCCTGCGCTCGCTCGACGAGATCCCCACCGCCGACTGGCTCTCGCGGCTGCAGGCGATCGTGGGTTACGACCGCGTCACCGAGATCGATCGGCTGGCCCCGCCCCAGCTCGAACTGCCTACCGGGAAGCGCTATAAGCTGGCGTACGAACCGGGCAGTCCGCCAGTGCTGGCGGTGCGGATTCAGGAACTTTTCGGCGTCCGGGAAACGCCGCGGATCGCCGGTGGACGCGTGCCCGTGCTCCTGCATCTGTTGGGGCCAAACCATCGACCGCAGCAGGTGACGAGCGATCTGGCGAGCTTCTGGAAAACCACCTACGCCGAGGTGCGAAAGGAACTCCGCCGTCGCTATCCGAAGCATGCGTGGCCTGAAGACCCCCTCGCCGGTGGTGCTCCGAATCGCCGGTGACAACGGGTTGTATCGCCCATGCCCGGGATGCCGTGCGCACGGTCGATGTGGTTTATTTCTCGTGCAACGGCTCGATTCCTCTCGTTGGAAAATGGCGGCGTCTGGCGACGATGAGCAACTTATCCGGTCTCCCGGAGAGCGTTGTGCCCTCCGACGACCGTCGCCCTCACCACGCCCGTTGCCCCCAAGCAGGAGCCCCCCTCATGCGTCGGATCGCCCTCGTCGTCGCCGTCCTCACCAGCCTCGTCCTTGCCAGCACCGCCTCTGCCGAGCAGATGAACCGCAGTGGTTCCCAGGCCAGCGCCGCTCGCAAGGGACCCGTCGCCAAGCTGATCGAGCTCGAGAAGCGGAAGAACGCCTGGCTTCGTGAAAAGATGGGCCGGTAGTTTTCACGGTGCACGCCCGTCTGGATCGTGCGAGCATCAGTGGCTGGCGAGCGCCGCCACGATGCTTCGCACGATCACTGCGGGCGGGGCGGCGATGTCGATCGTGATCGCCGCCTCATCAACCGTTGGACGCTCGAGCAGCGCACACTGACTCGCCAATAGCGAGGCGGGCATGAAGTGCCCAGTGCGCTGCTCGAGGCGTTCGCGAAGCAGCGTCTCCGTGCCATCGAGATGCACGAGCCTGACGTGCCGCCTGCCAATACCAAGGCGGCTGCGGTAGCTCCGCTTGAGTGCCGAGCAGGCCAGCACGATGCCGCGACGCTCGTCGATGGCGGTGTCGATCAGTCGCGCCAGCCGGTCGAGCCACGGGCCGCGTTTCTCGTCGTCGAGCGGGATTCCCTGCCGCATGAGTGCAACGTTTTCCGGCGAGTGAAAGGCGTCGGCATCGAAGAACTCGCCGCCGAGCTGCTCAGCCAGGAGTCGACCGATCACGGTCTTGCCGCAGCCGGCGACGCCCATGACGACGATCACATCGGGCTGCGACGCTTGCGGTGTGGGGGATGGTTGCATGGAAGCGTTGGCGGCATGTTGGCCGGGCCGCAGGCAAATAAAGGGTAGGGAGAAGCCCAGCACGCCGGCCCAGTTGACGCTCCGGGCCCGGCCGAGCAGACAGCGTATGCTGAAGGGCCTCCACACGGGAAGGATGCTGATGACACCAGAATCGGAGGCCTGGCTCGAAGGACTGCGGCAGTCTGCGGCCGCCGACCGCCTCACTCCCCGCGACGGCGAGCGGCCCGCCGCGGAAGTTGCCGCCGAACGGGCGTTGCTGGCGGCTCGTCTGGGCGTCTGGTTCGATACAGAACTGCCGGGGCTGCTCTCCGAGCGGGCCGCCGAAGCAGCGACACTCGCCCCGCTCGTGAACCGCCAGATCGACCCCGAGCCGGCCGTCGTGCTGACCACCACGGTGGCCGGCCTCGCCGCGGCTGCCGAACTGCTCGACCGCGACGATCCCCTCATGCGGCAGATGCGGGAGCGGTTTGCCTGCGTCACGGAGATCGAATACCGTCGCTTTTGCATGCGGCAACCCGACGACGACTACCGGCTTCACATCGCCCACTGGAGCTGGATGAAGACCCGCGTGCCGTCGCAGTGGTGGCCGAGATTTGCGCGGTGGCCGATCAACGCGGGAGAGGCCTATTGGCTGCACCGCACCGGGACCGCCGGGGCAGGGCGAGAGCGACGGTCCAGCCATCTCTGGAAGTGGAACGGCACGACCGCCGCGCTCCTCAAGCCGTTCCTCGATGAGGGTATCAGGGGCGGCTGACGGGGCCGGGTGAAACGCTGGCGAGCCGGCCCGCGTTCAGACATCCACCCACGACTTGCAGCCGCCGAAAGAATCCTGCCACGGCACGACGAGCGGCTCTGGCAACGGCGACACCTCCACCGTAAGCACGTGCAGTTCGTCGCGCCAGCGGTGAAACCGCTCCGCCACCACGTGATCGGCCCAGACGTGGTCACCCCGAAACCGGGCCAGCCCGGCGAGCGACTCGATCCGCTCCGCGTCGACCACGCGTGCCCTGTGCCGAAACACCACGGTGCCCTCCGGCGGTCGGTCGGCGTCGATGTCGACGAGCAGATCGCGGGCCTCCGGCACGAGGCTCTCGGCCGACTGGTGGAGAAACGTCGGCATCAGCAGAAACTCGCGATGGGCCAGCTGGAACTGGCCGCCCGGTTCCACGATCCCGCCCTTGCGGAGAATCACCCGCTGCCGTCCCTGCGCAAGCGCCCGGCAGATCACCGCCCACTCCTTGAACGCCGTCTGCATGCGGCTTGGGCCTCTCGACGTGCGGCTCATTTGGCAGGCGGGCGAACGAACAGACCGTCGGCCGTAAGCTGGATCACCGGAATCGCCAGCTTCGGATCAAACACGCCCTGACCCCGAACCACGACGTCGGCCCCCTTCTGGATGCCGAACAGCTTCCGAGCGTCGGCCGGGATCACCTTGCCGTCGGCCCCGAGGAACTGCACGGCTGTCATCGGTGAGTTGGCCTGCCGCTTCTTGCAGAACGGGCAGTTGTCGTTGTCGTGGCCCGGCTTCTTGGCATGGTCGTCGGCCGGAATCTCCACGAGCACGAACGATGCCTTGTTTTCGAGGAACGGCTCCATGCCGCCCCGGGCACCGATGCGACCGGCAAGCACGACCGGCTGTGGATCCTTGGTGAGCTTCTCCTTCGCCGCGGTGGGCGTGATCGCGCCGGCCGGTTCGGCGGGCAGCACGAACTGACCGCGAACGGTGGCCGGATCGATCTCCAGTCCCAGGCAGGGCAGGGCTGTCGCCGTGGCGAGGGCCGTCGCCATAAACAGTCGCGACCTGAGCCCCGAATTCAATCCAGCGGGCAACTGTCGCAGGCTTCGCATCAGCAGCATGAGCATCCTCCTTGATCTGTTTTCCTACTCGTCGGCGCCGGAAGAACAGCTATTTCGAACTCCCCGGCCCAATGCCCTTGAGCGTCTTGATCGCCGCCTCGAGCCGGCCACCCAGGGCGTCGAGATCGAGTTTCTTGAGGTCGTCCTCTTCCCCGTGGAAGGCCGTGTCGAGGGCGTCAAAGCACTCAAACACCTCCTGCGTGGCCTTCTTGCCGGCTTCCTGAACGTCGGCCGTCTCCTTCGCGAGCAGGCCCTCGAAATCCTCCAGCAAGTGGCCGACCGCGTGCACCTTGTCGTCGGCCTTGTCGCGGTCGCCCGCCTTCAGGGCGGCCTTCACATGGCCCCACATCGTTTCCAACTCCGCCACGCCCGCCGCGAGGGTCTCGGGGTGGGCGTGTTCATGGTCGTCGTGGTCGGATTCGGCATGCTCACCATGGCCGTGATCGTCGTGCTTGCCGTGATCGTGATCATCGTGGTCCGCATGGGCGGCGGCCGGCTTGACGGCGACCACGGGGGTCGGCGCCGGGCTGCAGCCCACCAGGCCGACGGCCAGCAAGCCGAAACCGGCAAGGCCGCCGACACAGCCAACCAGCCAACCACAAGCGGGGCTCCATTCACGGTGCATCGACGCAGGCATCATGCTTCTCCAGGCGAAGGGGTGCGAAGAGGTTCGGAAAAAGACCATGCTCACGAATATACACGAGCATCCATGAGCATACCGCTCACGACGGCACAAAGGTAATTCGTTTTGGGGAGATTTCGGGCTCCGCCACGAAGCAGACCAGCGATCGCTCGGCCAGTTCCATGGGCTGCGTCGGATCGACGCGGGGGCCGGCACCGTCAGCGAAAATGTCGTCCGGTGCCGAGCGGCTGGTGTCGATGAATAGCCGCCAGGGGAGCGACGCGATCGCCTCGGGCCGAGGAAAATGGAAGCGTCGGGGCAGGGAGCCTGAGTGCGTGAAGATCAGCACGTGCCGGGGCGGGCCCTCGACACCACCGGCGGCGACGTCATCTTCCTGGAGCAGTTTTTCCCGAGACGGCGCTCCGAAAAAGCAGGCCAGGCTCGCATCGGCGGCATACCAGTCGACATGGCTCCCTTCCGGCGAGAACCACTCCACGTCGGGCAGCCCCCCCGCCTCGCTCGCGCCCCCCGCCAGAAACGACCGGCGGCGGAGCGTGGGATTGTCGAGGCGAAACCGCACCAACTCCCGCACGAACCGCACGAGGTCGGACTGCGACTCGACGAGCCTCCAGTCAAACCACGAGACGTCGTTGTCCTGGCAATAGGCGTTGTTGTTGCCCTTCTGCGTGCGGCGGCACTCGTCGCCGGCGAGCACCATCGGCACGCCCTGACTCAAGAGCAGCGTGGCGAGCATGTTGCGGATCTGCCGCCCCCGCAGGGCTTCGATATCGGCCCGTCGAGTCGGCCCCTCGACCCCGTAGTTGTCGGAGAAGCTGTTGTTGTCACCATCGCGGTTGCCCTCGCCGTTGGCCTCGTTGTGCTTTTCGCGGTAACTGACGAGGTCGTTGAGCGTGTAGCCGTCGTGGGAGGTGACGAAATTGATGCTGTGATAGGGCTGCCGGCCATCGTCGCCGTAGAGGTCGCTCGAACCTGCCAACCGCGTGGCGAGGTGGCCGGTCTGGGCGTAGTCGCCCCGCCAGTAACGGCGGACGTCGTCGCGATAGCGGCCATTCCACTCGGCCCACCGCAGGCTCGCGAACGAACCCACCTGATAGGCCCCGGCCGCATCCCAGGCCTCGGCGATGATCTTCGTATCGGCGAGCATCGGGTCTTCGGTGATCAGCTCGACGATCGGCGGATTCGGCAGGATGTCGCCGTTGCGATCGCGGCTGAGCACGCTGGCCAGATCGAAGCGGAAGCCGTCGATGTGGTAGTTGTGCACCCAGTGCCGCAGGCAGAGGAAGATCAGTTCGCGGACGATCGGATGGTTGCCGTTGATCGTGTTGCCGCAGCCGGTGTAGTTGCGGTAGAAGCTGCCGCCGTCGCCGAGCATGTAGTAGACGCGGTTCTCCAACCCCTTGAACGAGAGGGTCGGCCCGAGGTTGTTGCCCTCGGCGGTGTGGTTGAAGACGACGTCGAGGATCACCTCGATACCGGCGGCATGGAGAGCCCGCACCATCTCCTTGAATTCGCGAACCTGGCAGCCCGGCTCCGTCCCCGTCGCGTAGCCGCGGTGCGGAGCGAAGAAGGCCATCGGGTCGTAGCCCCAGTAGTTGAACTGCTCGGGACGGATGCCGCTGGGCAGTTCCGTAGGAAACTCATGGACCGGCATGAGTTCCACCGCGGTCACGCCCAGCGACTTCAGATACGGAATCTTCTCGATCACGCCCAGATAGGTGCCCGGGTGGGCAACGCCGCTGCTCGGGCTGGCCGTGAAGCCGCGGACATGCATTTCGTAGATGACCGTGTCGGCCAGACCACGCCGCAGGTGCCGGTCCCCCTGCCAGTCGAAGGAGTCGTCGATCACCACGCTCTTCGGAGGCCGGATGATGGAGTCGCTGCCGGGCAGAAAATGGCCGGCGAGCGCCCTCGAATAGGGATCGATGAGCCGGGCCTGGCCGTCGAACAGCTGGCCCCGCTCGGGATCGAACGGCCCGTCGGCCTGGAAGTGATAGAGCTGGCCGTGGCTGATACCCGGGACGAAGATGCTCCAGATATCGCCCCAGCGGTCCTTATTGGGATCCAGCGAGATCACCTCCGACGGCTCGGGATCATCGACCGCGTCGTACAGCAGCACCCGCATCGCCGTCGCCGAGCGGCTGTAGACCACGAACTGCACGCCCTGTTTCTGCGGTCCGGACCGGTCGCGAAGCAACGCGCCGTACGGCAGCGGGTGGCTGAACTGCATCGGCGGCAGTGGCTGCGCGGCGTGTGCTCGCGCGACAACAGCCTTGGGCTTCCTGGAAAACATGGAGGGAATCATACCATCAAGGGGTCGATCCGGAGGCGGCCGAGCCGGATCGCCGCGGGGCCGCGGGGCGGGCTTGCGGGATGCGGCTTCGCGGCGAAGATACTCGGCGTGAGCGGAGCCACCTATTCCAGCGCCGGCGTCAACCTCGAGCTCTACCGCGAAGGTATGGCCCGCCTGCCCGCGCACATGCGGCGGACGCAGTGCCCGCGGGTGATGAGCCAGGAGGGGGGCTTCGCGGCCCTCTTCCAGCTCGACTTCAAGGGGCTGTTCTCCCGCGGCTATGTCGACCCGCTGCTCGTCTCCTGCACCGACGGCGTGGGTACGAAGCTGAAAGTGGCGGTGAATGCCGGCATCCACCACACGGTCGGCATCGATCTGGTGGCGATGAGCGTCAACGACGCCCTCTGCACCGGCGCCGAGCCGCTCTTCTTCCTCGACTACGTCGCCATGTCGCACGACGATCCCGCCCTGCTCGAGCAGATCGTGCGGGGCATCGCCGATGCCTGCGTGGAGTGCGAGTGTGCGCTCGTCGGTGGCGAGACGGCGATCCTGCCCGACATGTACCACGGCGGCGACTACGACCTCGCCGGATTCTGCGTGGGCGTGGTGGAGCGGTCGCGGGTCGTCGACGGCAAGCAGATCCAGCCGGGGGACGTCGCCATCGGCATCGCCTCGAGCGGCTTTCATTCCAACGGCTACAGCCTGGTGCGGAAGGCCGTCTTCGAGATGGGCGGCCTTAAGGGGACCGACCGCGTCGGGTCGCTCGGCGACAAGACGGTCAATGACCTGCTGCTCGAGCCGACGCGGCTCTATGCCCGGCCGGTGAAGGCGGTGCTCCGGCATTACCGGGTGAAGCAGGTCGTGCACGGCATCGCCCACATCACCGGTGGCGGTCTCGTCGAGAATCTGGCGAGGATCGTTCCCGACCACGTGCAGGTCGTGTTGGAGCGGGGTTCGTGGCAGGTGCCGGGCGTATTTCCGTGGGTGCAGAAGCTCGGGCAGATCGACCCGGCCGAGATGGAACGCGTCTTCAACATGGGCGTGGGCATGGTGCTCGTCGTGTCGCCGCACTTCGCCGACAGCATCCAGCGGCAGCTGGCCGACCTCGGCCACGAAAACTGGAAGATCGGCACAGTCGCGGCCGCCACGGCCGACCAAGACCGCGTCGTTCTACGGTAGGCGGTGCCGGCTTTTGCTCTTCGCCAGGGCGAGTCAAAGATCGCTGAAGCGATGCCCCGGTCCATGAGGAGACGGAGGCGAAGGGGTCGGCGAAAGCTCGAGGAGCTTTGGGCTATCCTGCCCACGCGACGAGACTTTTGCCGCCCCGAAGCCGGTGACGCACCAAAGTCGGGTGGGTTCTAGCTGCCACGCACGCCTTCGGCCGCTGCCCAGATGCCCCGGCCTGGGTGCGTCTCTTCGGAGAACACACCCAGGCCATCGAGGCAGATGTCTGAGGCGGAACGCAGTGACCGCTCAGGTGAGGTGGTAGGCCGACTCGCCGTGTTCGGCGATGTCGAGCCCCTCGGCCTCGGCGTTCGGGCTGACGGTGAACCCGATCGTCTTGTCGATGAGCAGGCCCAGCACCAACGAACAGACGAAGGCATAGCCGCCGCACCAGAGCAAACCTTGCAGCTGGATGAGCACCTGGCCGACACCGCCGACAGCCGGACGGATCGCGAACCAGCCGACCAGGAGTGCCCCGAGCACACCCCCCACGCCGTGCACGCCGACGACGTCGAGCGAGTCGTCATAGCCCAGCTTCGGCTTGGCCTGAACGGCGAGGAAGCAGACGACTCCACCGAGAACGCCGATGATCAGCGCCCCCAGCGGGCTGACGTGGCCGGCGCAGGGCGTGATCGCCACGAGTCCGGCCACCATGCCGGAGGCGAACCCGAGTGACGTCGGCTTCCCGACCTTCCACCACTCGGCAAACAGCCAGGAGCCCGCCGCGGCACTGCCCGCGATCGCCGTCGTGGCGAACGCCAGCACGGCCACGCCGCCGGCGACCGGGAGGAAGTCCTTGCCGACAGCGATCGCCGAGCCGGCGTTGAAGCCGAACCAGCCCACCATCAGCATCGCGGCCCCGATCAGGGTCCAGCCGACGTTGTGCGGAACGAACTGGGCGCTCGGATAACCGCGACGCTTGGGCAACAGCATGAGCAGCGCCAGGGCCGAAACGCCGGCGAGCACGTGCACGACGGTGCCGCCCGCAAAATCGAGCACGCCCTTCTGGAAGAGCCAGCCGTTGACGTTCCACACCCAGTGGCAGACCGGGTTGTAGACGATTGTCGCCCACAGCACGGTGAACAGGCACCAGGCGCTGAACTTCACCCGTTCGGCGACGGCACCCAC
>JBIIGJ010000065.1:0-19352 GCA_044236455.1 Pirellulales bacterium | reverse complement strand
TTTTCCACCCGCCAAGTGCAGCGTTGCATGCTGTGCGGCCGGCCCCGGGCTGTTTACCGGAAATTTGGCCTTTGCCGCATCTGTTTCCGGAAGCTCGCCGATCAGGGCTGCATTCCGGGGGTCCGGAAGGCAAGTTGGTAGCTCGAAGATCGGCACTGCCGCGTGAGGCAGAGCCAACGAACAAGTCAGAATAAATGATCAAGAACGAGTCTGAGGATTTCACAAGAGGGTTCCGCTGACATGATGACCGACCCCATCGCCGACATGCTCACCCGCATCCGCAACGCGGTGCGAGTCGAACGCGCCACCGTTGAACTTCCAAGTTCAAAGGTGAAGCGCGGCGTGGCTGACGTTTTAAAGCGGGAGGGATTCATCTGGGATTGGAAAGAGGTGGAATCAGCACCTGTTGCCCAGTTGCAGTTGGAACTCAAGTACGGTCCCAACGGCGAACGGCTGATCCGCCACATCCGCCGCGTGAGCTCACCCGGGCGTCGCGTCTACAGCCGTTCAGTTTTACTGCGGCCGGTGCTCGGCGGACTCGGCATTTCGATCCTGTCGACATCGAGTGGAGTGGTGAGCGACCGCGAGGCCAGGCAGCGGAAGCTCGGCGGCGAAGTGCTCTGTGAGTTGTGGTAGTCAGAGTTTCGATGACGGAACGAGTTGACGCTCGTTCGAGGTCGGGTCGGCCGGCAGGGCCATACGGATAGGTAAGCAGAAGAAAGGTCAGAGGCGATGTCCCGCATCGGCAAGGCACCAGTACAAATTCCGAAGGGTGTGAAGGTGGCTGTGAATGCCAGCAACCTGACGGTGGAAGGACCGCTCGGCAAGCTCGAGCATCGCGTTCATCCGGCCGTCCAGGTCGCCGTGGATCAGGCCACCTCGTCTCTGACGGTGACGCGATCGGATGACAATCGGATCGCGAGGAGTCTCCATGGCCTCACGCGGGCCCTCGTCGCCAACATGGTCGAAGGCGTTTCCAAGGGCTATGAAAAGAAGCTCGAGATCGTCGGCGTCGGCTACCTGGCAGCGCTCCAGAAGAACGTGCTGCAGCTCCGGGTTGGCTTCGCTAATGAGTTGCAGGTGCCGATTCCCGCGGGCCTGACGGTGACCTGCCCCGATCAGACCCACATCAGCATCAAAGGCATCGACAAACAGCTCGTCGGTCAGTTCGCCGCAGAAGTTCGCGCCCTGAGAAAGCCTGAGCCCTACAAGGGCAAGGGCATCCGCTACGAGGCCGAGCAGGTGCGTCGTAAGGCCGGCAAGGCCGTTACCAAGTAAGCATTCATTTCACCGTCACGATTCCCACTTCCTCAGAGCCAGCTAGAGCCGTCATGGACCACGCCCGTACGATTCTCCGTCAGCGCATCCGTCGCCGCCACCGCGTGCGCCGGTTCATCCGCGGCACGGCGGAACGCCCCCGTCTCTCGGTCTTTCGTGCCCACAAGCACATCTACGCCCAGATCATCGATGATGCCTCGGGCCGGACGCTTGCTTCCGCCAGCACGATGGACAAACAGCTCCGTGCCGGACTCGGCTTCGGCGGCAATAAGGATGCTGCTGCTGCCATCGGTCGGACGGTCGCGGAGCGGGCCAAGGCTGCCGGCGTGACGAAGGTCTGCTTCGACCGAGGTGAGTTCCGCTACCACGGCCGCGTGGCAGCGCTGGCCGAGGCCGCCCGCGAGGCCGGCTTGGAGTTCTGAGTCAGCAGATCCTGGGCGATATGCAAATCACGGTAAGTTTCCAGAGCGTACGAACCTAGAACACAGCCTTCGAAACAAGAGAGCCAATCGTGTCCACCAGCGGCAGCAGAGACAGGGATTCGAAAAACAGGGATTCCCGCGGCGGCGAATCGCGGGGCGGCGAGTTTGCCGAGAAGGTCGTGAAGGTGCGGCGCTGTGCCACCGTTGTGAAGGGTGGCCGCAGGTTCAGCTTTGCCGGCCTGGTCGTGGTCGGAAACGGCCGCGGCAAGGTGGGTTGCGGCTACGGCAAGGCCAATGAAGTGCCTCCCGCTGTGGAGAAGGCGATCAAGGACGGCATGAAAAACCTGATCGAAGTGCCGGTGGAAGCAGGTTCGATTCCCCATCGCGTCGAGGGCTTCAGCGGCACCGCGAAGGTGATCATGCTGCCCGCCAGTCCGGGTACCGGCATCATCGCCGGCGCAGCGGTCCGAGCCGTGTGCGAATCGGCCGGCATTCGCGACGTTCTTACAAAGGCCCATGGCTCCACCAACCCGGTGAACCTGGTGAAGGCCGCACTCGACGCTCTCAAGCAACTTCGCACGCGTGCCGATGTCGAGCGTCTGCGGGGCGTGACGCTCTCCTGAGCGGAAAGCGGAAAAAGGAAAGCGGAAAACGGAAAAGGCAGACCATGAAACTCAACGATGTGAACAAAGGCGTCCACAAGAATCGCAAGCGTTTGCGGGTTGGTCGCGGCCCCGGCTCCGGCCGCGGCAGAACGGCCGGTCGCGGTAACAAGGGCCAGGGGCAGTTGGCCGGTTGGAGCGCTCCCGCCATCTTCGAGGGCGGCGGCACGCCGCTGATTCGCCGAATCCCCAAACGTGGCTTCCACAACCGCCACGGCCGGATTGTGACCGACGTCAACGTCGAGGATCTGGAAGATCGCTTCGCTGCAGGCAGCGAGGTGTCGCCGGAGAGCCTGCGCACGGTCGGCCTGGCCAAGGGGATCTGGGACGAGGTGAAAATTCTGGGAAATGGCAAGATCGCCAAGTCCCTGAAGGTCTCCGCCCACCACTTCAGTGCCCAGGCACGGGAGAAGATCCTGGCGGCCGGCGGAACGGTTACGGAGATTCCCGGACCGGCACCGGTGGTGCGGAACAAGCGAAATACGAAAACGGCATCGCGGAAAAAGCCGGCGGCAGGGTAGGGTGTCGTGCCGGCGCCCTTGCGTGCTGACCGAATCCGTCCGAACCCCAGAGGTTGAGGAGCCCTTCCCGTGCTTGAAAAGTTGCGCATCGTATTCACGATCCCGGAGCTTCGCCAGAAGATTCTGCTCACGCTGGGGCTGCTCGCCATCTATCGTGTCGGCTGGCAAGTGCCCCTTCCGATCGTTGACCCCAAGGCGATGACCGCTTTTGCGGAGGAGTCGGGCGGGATCGGCGACCTGCTGCGAACGGTCGCCGTGTTCTCGGCGAGCCAGCTTTCGCAGGCCACGATCTTTGGTCTGGGCATCATGCCCTACATTTCCGCCTCCATCATCTTCCAGTTGCTGGCGACGGTGTGGCCGCCCCTTGAGCGGCTCTCCAAGGAGGGCGAAGCCGGTCGCAAGAAGATCAACGAATACACGCGGTACGCCACTGTCCTGATCTGTCTCGTGCAGAGTTGGGCCTACGTGGCCTTTCTTTCGTCGGCCCGCGTCGGCGACACCTCGCTGATCCAGTCGAGCTTCCTGGTGGATGGTCGACTTCCGCTCGTCTGGCAGTTCGTGGCCGTGATGACGATGACCGCCGGGACCATCTTCCTGATGTGGCTGGGCGAGCAGATCGACGAGTTTGGCATCGGCAACGGTATCAGCCTGCTGATCATGGCGGGCATTTTGGCAGCCATGCCCAGTGCGCTGGTGCAATTGGGCAGTGACACCAACTGGGAGCTCGGCGGGGGTGGCGGAAAGATGGGCGTGGAAACGCTGCTCGTGCTGGCCGCACTCTTCGTCGGAGTGGTCGCGGGTGTGGTGTTCATGACGCAGGGGCAACGCCGGATTCCCACGCAAAGCGCCAAGCACGTTCGCGGCCGGCGTGTGTATGGCGGCACCCGTCAGTATCTGCCGCTGAGGGTCAACCAGGCGGGGGTGATGCCCATCATTTTTGCAAGCTCGTTGCTGCTGTTTCCGCAGATGTTCTTCCAGTATTTGCACAACGCCTATCCCTCGAGCACGCTGCTTGGCGCCCTGCACGATTCATTCACGCGTGGGCAGTCGTTCCTCTACAATGTGCTCTACGTGGTGCTCATCTATTTCTTCTGCTACTTCTGGACTGCGATCACCTTCAATCCGAAGGAGATGGCGGACAACCTGAAGAACTTTGGAGCGTTCATCCCAGGCTACCGGCCGGGGAAGCGGACGGCCGACTATCTTGAACGAGTCATGGAGCGGATCACCTACGTGGGTGCCGGATTCCTGGCATTGGTCGCGGTCATCCCCACGATCGTGGGCGGAGCGCTCGGTATCCCGGCCCAGATCGCGAGCTTTTACGGCGGTACCGGGCTGCTGATTGCCGTGAGCGTGGCGTTTGATCTCGTGCAGAAGATTGACAGCCATCTCGTGATGCGAAACTACACGGGTCTCCTCGAAAAATCCTGACCTCCGCGGCGGTTGCGGGGGCCGGATTCTTCTGCCTCTTCTGCCGTTCGTGAGGATACGCCATGCGGATCATCCTCATCGGACCCCCTGGGGCGGGCAAGGGCACGCAGTGTCAGCGGCTGGTCGAGTTGCTCAAGGTGCCGCACCTCTCTACCGGTGAGATGTTGCGGGCGGCCGTGCGTGCCGGCACTCCCGAGGGCTTGCAGGCGGCCCGTTCAATGGAGCAGGGACAGCTGGTTCCCGACCCGCTGATCGTGGGCATGGTCACACGGCGTTTAGAGGCACGCGACTGCCGGAACGGCTGCCTGCTCGATGGCTTTCCCCGCACGCTCCCTCAGGCGGCAACGTTGGATGATCTGCTCGAACGGCGTGCGATGAGCGTCGACGGTGTCATCGAACTCGCCGTGCCCCGGGACGAATTGATCCGGCGGATGCTCGCGCGGAAACGTGCGGATGACGATCCCGCCATCTTTGCCAAGCGGATCATCAGTTTCGAGGAGCAAACGGCTCCTCTGCTCGACTATTACAGCCGGCAGGGAAAGCTTGCGAGCATCGATGGCCTCGGCACGGCGGACGACATCTTTGAACGAGTGAAGGCTGCCGTCAGCCGGTTCGAAAGGGCCGGCAAGGGGCGTTGATGGGTCGAAATCGATCAACGGACGTTCGGTCCGGAGCGTGGATGCAGCGCGACGTCCGGGCGGTATAATCGCGATCGGTTTCCGTGTCTCTTTCCTGGTGCCATGATTTTTTGGGTGCTTGAACCGTGGTGAATCTACGATCCTCTCGTGAAATTGCCCTCATGCGACGGGCTGGCCTTGTGGTCTGGGGTGCGCACCAAGTGGCGGCGGCGATGGTCAAGCCGGGGGTAACGACCGGGGAGATTGACCAAGCCGTCGATCGCTTCTTCGCCGAGCACAATGCGATTGCCCTGTTCAAGGGCGTGCCGGGAAAGGTGCCATTTCCAGCCGCCTGCTGCATCTCCGTCAACGACGAAGTGGTGCACGGCATTCCTGGGCAGCGCGTGCTGCGTTCGGGAGATGTCATCAGCATCGATACCGGGTGCAGCGTGGGAGGGTGGTGTGGCGATTCCGCCGTCACCCATCCGGTCGGAACGGTCACGCCCGAGGTTCAGCGGTTGCTGGACTGCACGTCAGGCGTGCTTGCCCTCGCGATCCAATTGATGACGACCCGCAACCGCTGGAGCGATGTAGCCCAGGAGATGGCGCAATTCGTTCGCGACCATGGTTTTTCAGTGGTGGAGAACTTCGTTGGGCATGGCATCGGCCGGAAGATGCACGAAGACCCGCAGGTCCCCAATTTCTGCTCCCCGGCGTTTCGGAAAAACCATGACTTCGAACTCGAACCGGGGCTCGTGATCGCCGTCGAGCCGATGGTCAATATGGGAACGAAAAAGGTGCGCGTCCTGGCGGACCACTGGACCCAGTCCACGGTCGATGGCCTGCCCAGCGCCCACTTTGAACACACGGTTGCCATCACTGAAACCGGCCCCTTGGTGCTCACTTCCCCGCCCGCCGCCGGCGAAACGGTGGGTACGGCGGCCTGACCGGCCTGGAAAATATGCCTCAACGGCTGTTTTTCGGCCGCTATGCACGCCCCCCTTGTGAACGCCCGGTAGCCGATTCTATATTCTAGGACTCTCTCAACATCCCATTTCTGTCGAAGGCGTGGTCGGCCGTCACCACGGACTTGTTCATGAAGGTTCGCGCCAGCGTCCGCCGCATGTGTGATAAGTGCAAGATCGTCCGCCGCCGTGGTGTGGTGGTCGTTGTCTGCGTGGACCCCCGCCACAAACAGCGGCAGGGATGATGATGAGTGGAGGCTGGTGAGGTGTCGGCTGGGTGCGAATGACCGTTCCAGCCCAGCTCGAGCCCATCTGTTCTCGCGTTTCGTTGTTTAGCCCGATTCATTGCTCTGGACTCCTGACATGCCCCGTCTGCTTGGCGTCGACATTCCTTCGGAAAAAAAGACGATCTACTCGCTCCAGTATCTGTACGGCGTTGGGCCGCGGGTCGCCCGCGAACTCTGCCACAAGGCTGGCGTAGATCCGCTCAGCACTGCTCGCGATCTTCATGAAGACGAGCTGGCCCGAATGGCCTCCCTGCTCGACAAAGACTATGTCGTCGAGGGGCAGTTGCGTCGTCAGGTCGCCCAAAACATTTCCCGCCTCAAGGATATCGCCAGCTACCGCGGCCTGCGGCATCGCCGTGGTCTGCCGGTTCGAGGTCAGCGGACCCGCACCAACGCCAGAACCCGCAAGGGGCCGAAGAAGACGGTCGCCGGCAAGAAGGGCGTCAAAGACCTCAAGTAGCGGTTGTCTGCGGGCGGGGTCGCGGTCGTCCCGCGGCTCGTGGGCC
This sequence comes from Pirellulales bacterium, assembly GCA_044236455.1. Lineage (GTDB taxonomy): Bacteria > Planctomycetota > Planctomycetia > Pirellulales > UBA1268 > CAMCQY01. Next base: position 12,663 of record JBIIGJ010000065.1, on the reverse strand, counting down.
GTGCGATCCAGCAGCCACGTTTCGTTCACGTTTCAGCATCTTCCTTCCTGAGATCCAGCATCACCAATGTCCAAGGTCGCCAAAGCCAAGAAGAAAAGCGTTTCGGCCGGTATTGCGTATATCAATGCCAGCTTCAACAACACGACGGTCACTATCACCGATCCGCGTGGTGACACGCTCTGCTGGGCCAGTGGTGGCACCTGTGGTTTCAAGGGCAGCCGCAAGGGCACGCCCTTTGCCGGTCAGTGTGCTGCTCAGCAGGCGGCCGAGAAGGCTGCCAAGTTCGGCGTGAAGGATCTCGAGGTGCGGGTCTGTGGCCCGGGCAGCGGTCGCGAAAGCGCGATCACCGCGCTGACGGCTGCCGGCATGAACGTCAAGAGCATCGAGGACATCACGCCCCTTCCGCACAACGGCTGCCGCCCGCCCAAAAAGCGGCGGGTGTAATGCTGGTCGGTCTGATTTTCAAACACACTCCACGCAACAGATACAAGTTCCCGGAGGCTCCGGGAAAAATACTCACCACGCGAGCGAATTGATTCATGGGACGCATCACTGGACCGGTCTGCCGACTCTGCCGCCGCGACGGCCTCAAGTTGTTTCTGAAGGGCAGTCGTTGCGACACTCCGAAGTGTGCCTTCGAGCGACGGGCCACTCCTCCCGGTATGGTTCAGAAGCGGCGTTCGAAGCCGACGGAGTATGGTCTGCATCTTCGCGAGAAGCAGAAGGTCAAGCATTACTACGGCGTGCTTGAGCGGCAGTTTCGCACCTACTTCGCCCGTGCCGAGCGCGGTAAGGGTAATACCGGCGAGACGCTCATGTCGCTCCTGGAGCGTCGGCTCGACAACGTCGTGCATCGGCTCGGCTTTTCGCCATCGCGTTCGGGTGCCCGGCAGTTGGTGATGCACGGACATATCACCATCAACGGGCATCGTGTCGACGTGCCCAGCTACCTGGTCAAGGCCGGTGACGTCGTTCGCGTGAAGAACCGCAAGCCCAGTCTGCAGCTCGTACATGCGGCCTTGGCCGAGTTTCGTCGCGACGTGCCGGATTTCCTCTCGCGGAGCGAGGGGGGCGTGCCCGAAGGCCGTGTTGACCGGCTGCCTGTATCCGATGACGTTTCGATCCCCGTGCAGGCGAATCTGATCATCGAGCTCTGCTCCAAGTAGCAGGGCTGCTTCCATCGCGTCTTTTTCGAACACCGTTTCTCATCGTCCGTCTTCAGTTGTGGCAAGAAGGAGTTCCGCATGCATATTCGTTGGCGAGGCCTCGAGCTGCCCGGCTCGGTTGTGCCCGATCAAAAAACGCTTACGGGAACCTACGGCAAGTTTGTTGCCGAGCCATTCGAGCGCGGTTTCGGCACGACCGTCGGCAACAGCCTGCGGCGGGTTCTGCTGTCGAGCCTCGAAGGGAGCGCGGTCACGCAGATCAAGCTGTCGGGCGCGTTGCACGAGTTCACCACCATCAAGGGCGTGCTCGAGGACGTGACCGACATCGTGCTCGCGGTGAAGAGCCTCGTGGTCAAGAACCATAGCGATTCCACCCGGGTGATCCGTGTCGAGCGGAGCACGAAGGGGCCAATCACGGGCGGCGACGTCATCACTGACGATGCCGTGGAAGTGGTCAACAAGGATCTCGTGCTCTGCACGCTCACCGATGACGTGCCGTTCGAGCTGGAAATGGTCGTCGAGAACGGCCGTGGCTACGTTCCGTCGAGCGAGCACAGCCAGGTGTCCCAGGAGATCGGGATCATTCCGGTCGATGCCGTTTTCAGCCCCGTCACGCGGGTCAAGTACGAGGTCGAGGAGACCCGTGTCGGGCAGAAGACCAACTACGACCGGTTGACGATGGAAATCTGGACCAACGGCACGGTGACGCCGGAGATGGCGCTTGTCGAAGCAGCCAAGATTCTTCGCAAGCACCTCAATCCGTTCGTCGGCTACGCGAAGCCCGGTCCCACGGTCAGCCTGGCGGCACCGGGGGGCGTGCTTTCCATCGAGGCCCCGCTGGAGAGCCGCCTGGGCATGCTTGTTTCCGATCTGCGGCTTTCGCTGCGTGCCAATAACTGCCTCGAAGAGGCTGGTATCGCCACGCTTCGTGAGCTGGTCTCCCGCTCGCGTGAAGAGCTGTTGGAGCTGCGCAACTTCGGCGATACCACGCTGGAGGAGATCGAAGCCAAGCTGCGAGAGCATGGTCTGCATCTCGGCATCCAGGTACCTGCCGCCACCGAGGCTTGAGAGACGATAGTATGCAGGGGCGCGTCCGCCGGGCCCTGTTTCGTCGAGTCCCTTCCAGCCAGCGTTTGAATACACCAGAGAACGTCCCAGAGAACGTAGTAGAGGATCATCCCCATGCGTCACCGTCGCAAAGGCCGCGTACTTGGCCGCAGTCCCTCCCATCAGCGGGCATTGCTGAGAAATCTTGCTTCGGCCCTGATGCTCACCGAGCGTGAGGTAGAGGCAGGGGAAGTTGGCGCGCCGAAGGTGGCCGGCAGGATCATCACCACCTTGCCGAAGGCCAAGGAGGTGAGGCCTCTCGTCGAGCGCTGCATCACGATCGCGAAGCGCGGCCTGGTGTCGCTCGACAAGGCGCGGGAGTTTGGCACGACGGCACAGCGTGATTCCGCCGAATGGAAGCAGTGGCGCACGAGCGACCGGTGGTCGCAGTGGGCCAAGGCTGTGTCGCCTGCTGTTGTCGCCCGCCGGCGGGTGGTGCAGTTGCTGGGCGACAAGCAGGCTGCCCGCATCCTCTTCGAGAGGATCGCCCCGCGGTATGTCGATCGCCCGGGTGGCTATACCCGCATTCTCAAGCTGGCGACGCCCCGGCTCGGCGATGCCGGTGCCCGCGCCATGATCGAATTCGTGGGTGCCGAGGTGGCTGCCGGCCGTGCCAAGGCCCCCAAGGTCGAGGCCGCCCGGCCGGCCCGCACCTGACAGTTCGCCTAAATTCCGGATTTCAAGGCAATCTTCCAGGGAAATGGTTCCGTGGGAATAGGCCGGAGGCCAGGCTGCGAATAGACTGTCGGTAGGTCACGCGGCGCCTCCGCCGTGGTCCCGCAGGCACCCGCAGAGGTCGATCTCATGGTCTGGGCGACGAAACATTCCCCGTGGCATCGGCGAGCAGGGCTGCCCGTCGGTTGGTCAGCCGCGGTAATGCTTGGCGGGGTGCTTTGGGGCTTGGGCGGGCTGGCGGCCGGTGCCAGCGGGGCCGGCCCCGCGGAGAACGAGCACTTCGGCATCCCGCAGGTGAAGTTCATCAATGAGCAGATCACCGCCGGATGGGCGGATGCCTCGCTGAAGCCTTCGGACCCGGCCTCGGACGGCGAGTGGTGCCGTCGCGTCTATCTCGACGTCGTCGGCCGTATTCCCGCACTGGAAGAGCTGCAGAAGTTCGTGGCCGATTCATCGCCGACGAAGCGACCAGAACTCGTCGACCGCCTGTTGGGCGAGGACTATGTCGATGATTACGCCCGGAATTGGACCGACGTCTGGATCACCGTGCTCATCGGTCGTGATGTCGAGAACGATATGGTGAGCCGGTCGGGGATGCGACAGTACCTGCGGCGGTCGTTTTCGAAAAACATTCCGTACGACCGCTTCATGGAGGAGCTCGTCACCGCGACCGGCGCCAACGCCAATCGCAAGGACGCTGAGGGATTCAACGGCGCCGCCAATTTCCTCAGCGGCAAGATGGAGGAGAATGGCATCCAGGCGACCGCCAAGACGGCCCAGATCTTCCTCGGACTGCAGGTGCAATGCACCCAGTGCCACAACCATCCGTTCAACAAGGGCAAGCAAAACCAGTTTTGGGAGTTCAACGCTTTCTTCCGCCAGGTTCGGTCGCTGCGGCGGTTCGGCGGCACCCGGGACATTCAATGGATCGAACTGGTTGACGAGGACTTCGCGGGCGAGGGGGGGAACGCCGAGGAGGCCGAACTCTTCTACGAACTGCGGAACGGCCTGATGAAGGTCGCCTACCCGGTGTTCGTGGACGGGACCGAGATCTCGCGAACCGGCTACGTGCCACGCACGCTAGAGGACGGCTCCAAGATCGGTGCGAACCGTCGCCAGGAACTGGCCGATCTCATGAAGGCCAGCCCGATGATGCCCAAGGCGATCGTCAACCGGATGTGGGGTCACTTTCTCGGCTACGGTTTCACCAAGCCTGTCGACGATCTCGGTGAGCACAATCCGCCGTCGCATCCGGAACTGCTCGACGGGCTGGCAGAACGGTTTCGCGAGCAGAGCTTCGACCTGAAGGAATTGATCCGCTGGATCGTACTCTCCCGGCCGTATTCACTGTCGAGCAAGGCCTCGAAGGGAAACCAGCGCGACGATCCCGCCCTCGGCGAGAAGCCGAAGTTCACGCATTTCTACCTGCGGCAGATGCGGGCGGAGGACCTCTACGAATCGCTGCTCACCGCGACGGAGGCTGATCAATCGCGAGTCGGCGAGGAGGCCGCGAAGAAAAAGGACCAGTGGCTCTCTCAGTTCATTACCGCCTTCGGCACCGACGAGGGGGATGACGCCACCACGTTCAACGGCTCGATTCCCCAGGTGTTGATGATGTTCAACGGTGAACTCATCAAGCAGGCGACGAGCACCGGCAAGGGAGGGTTCCTGGACCGCGTGGCGAGCGGCGGCATGAAAAATGCCGCGAAGATCACCACCCTCTACCAGGCGGCCCTCGCCAGGAGCCCATCCACCAAGGAGGTGGCGGCCGCCAACGAAATGCTCATGGCCCGCAAGGGCGACGCCATCGGCGCTCTCCAGGACATCTGGTGGGCGGTTCTCAACTCCAACGAGTTCATCATCAATCACTAAAGCTGAGGAGCCATACGCAGCGGGAAGCGAAGGGATCGGCGGAAGCTCGAGGAGCATTGGGCGTATCCTCGCCCCCGCGACGAGACTTCTGCCGTCCCGAAGCCGGCGCGGTATCAGCGGGTTGGTTCATCCAGTTGCATCCTTTCAAAGTGTAAAACCCCAGCACGAGTCCTTCCCAGGAACCATGACCATGTCCAGCATGTTTGAGCTGCCAGCCGGTATGAACCGACGTCACTTCATGAGCCATCTGGCGGGAGCGGCGGCGATGGCTGCGCCGGCCACCGCCTTCACCAACTCGCTGCTTGCCAATGCCACTGACCTCAAGAAGCGTCACAAGGCCGCGATCCTGCTCTGGATGGGTGGTGGCCCCAGCACGATGGATATCTGGGACCTGAAGCCCGGTGCACCGACAGGCGGGCAGTTCAAGCAGATTTCGACCAGCGCCGACGGGATCGCCATCTGTGAGCACATGCCGCTGATGGCGAAGCAGATGCACCACATGTCGATCGTGCGATCGATGAGCACCCGCGAGGCGGATCACATGCGGGGCCGCTACTACATGCACACCGGCTACGTTCCCAACCCCAACGTGGAACACCCCGGCTATGGCTCCGTCATCGCCCACGAGTTGGCCGAGCAGGTGTCTGACCTGGAGATCCCGCCGTTCGTCTCCGTTGGCAGCGGCAGTGTCGGCCCGGGCTTTCTTGGCATGACGTGGGCGCCGTTTCAGGTGGATTCCAACGGCAACGTCCGCAACCTCGACATGGGCATCGATCCGGCCCGGCTGCAACAGCGGTTGCAGATGCTGGCGACGATCGAGGACAAGTTCATCGGTGAGAAGCGGGGCGGGTCGGCCGAGGATCACAAGAAGGTGCTCGACAAGACCGTCAAGCTGATGACGAGCAAGCAGATGGAGGCCTTCAAGGTGATGAAAGAGCCGAAGGAGGAGCAGGAGAAGTATGGCACGACCGGATTCGGTCGAGGCTGCCTGCTGGCCCGCCGGCTCGTCGAGGCGGGCGTGCCCTTCGTCGAGGTCGATCTCGGCGGCTGGGACATGCACGCCGACATCTTCCAAACGCTGGCCGACCGGAAACTGCCCGAACTCGACAAGGCGATGAGTGCGCTGGTGAGCGACCTGGCGGATCGCGGACTACTCGACGACACGGCCATTATCTGGATGGGTGAATTCAGCCGCACGCCCAACATCAACGGTGGTGGCGGCCGCGACCACTGGGCACGGAGTTGGAGCGTGGTGGTGGGCGGTGCTGGCTTCAAGCGTGGCGTGGCCGTTGGCGAGACCAGCTCCGACGGCAAGGAAGTAATCACCGAGCCCTACTCGTCGCAGGACGTGATGGCCAGCGTGCTCAAGTCGCTCGGCATCTCCCTGGAGACGACCTTCACGGCCAAGAACGGCCGGCCGATGAAGATTGCCAACTCCGGCAAGGTGATCAAGGAACTGTTCACCTGAGCCGCGACGCCGATGGGGCGCCGGGTGTTCGTGGGAGCGTAGCCCGCGCGGCCGGAACGAGCCCGCCCGTGCTGCAACTGGTTTGGCCGGTGCTCTTGTTCCCGGTGCTTTTGGAGCAGATGCTGGGGCTGTCGGTGGGCTTCACCGACAAATGGCTCGCCGGCAATCTCCTGGAGGGGGCCGAGCCGTTGGCCGCAGTGGGCGTCGTCGCCTACTGCCTGAGTTTCCTGCCCGGCCTCTTCGCGGTGCCGGCGGTTGCCGCCACGGCGCTCGTGGCGCGGAGTGTGGGAGCGGGTGATCTTCCCGGCGCCCGACGGGCGGCCGCGCAGTCGTTGCTCTTGGCCTCGGGACTGACGATCGTCTTTCTGGCTGCGGTGACGATGTTCGGCGGCAGCTTCGTGCGAGCGCTCGGTCTGCCCACCGGAAGCACGGCGCTTGCCACGCGGTATCTCGCCATCGTGCTGCCGGCGCTCCCGGCGATGATGATCATCCATGTCGGCGTGGCGGTGCTCCGGGGCGCAGGAGACATGTGGGCCGGCCTGCTCGCCATGTCGGTGGTGAACCTCGTGAATGCGGCGGCGAGTTTTGCCCTGGCCGTGGGGCTGGCCGGTCTGCCACGCCTGGGCTGGGAGGGGCTCGCCTGGGGAACGACCGCCGGCTATTGCCTGGGGGCCGGCTGTGTGATCGTGTTGTTGGGCCGCCGCGCGCGGGGGCTGCGGCCGCGGCGGCGGGACTGGCTTCCTGACCGTGGCTGGCTCGGCCGCATCCTGCACGTGGGCATTCCTGCCGGCGTCGATGCCATCGGCAATGCCGCCTGTCACCTGGGATTTTTGTCGATCGTGAACCGGCTGGGGGATGTCGCCGCCGCCGCCCACTCGGTTGCCATCACGATCGAATCACTCGCCTTCCTGCCGGGCAGCGCCTTCATGGTGGTGGCCGCCACGTTGGCCGGGCAGTTTCTGGGTGCCGGAGACGAGCGGCGGGCGCGACGGAGTGTCTGGCAGGCGACCTTGGCCTGCATGGCGCTGATGTCGGCCGCAGGGCTCGTCTTTCTGACGACGGCCGACACGCTGGCGGGGTGGTTCGTGGGCGGCAGTTCCCGCCAGCCGGAGGTGGCGGCGTTGACCGCCCGGCTTGTCCGCATCGTGGCCTTCGCCCAGCCGCCCCTGGCGCTCCTCATGGTGCTGTCCGGGGGGCTGCGGGGAGCCGGCGCCACGCGGCTGCCGCTGGCCGTCAACTTCCTTGGGCTGGTGCTGGTGAGGCTGCCGCTGGCGGTGTTCCTGGCGCGGGATTCGGTCGTGCTGCCGGCCGGACTGGGCACTGTTGACGGCCTGGGGCTGGCGGCGGTCGGTGCGTGGTACGCCATGGCGGCTGACCTGACGGTCCGCGGCCTGGCCATGCTTCTGCTCTTCACGCGCCGGAACTGGTCGCGGGTGGCGGTCTGATTGCCATGGCCCCCCGCGTTGCGAACGCTACACTTTGCTGAGAGGCGGACGTCGGGTGCCGCTCTCCACACTGCACGCTGAGAGGGCCGTTGATGGCAGCCGCAGATCTCGACGTCGAACATTGGAGCACGGCCGATGCCGCTGACCTCTACGAGGTATCCCGCTGGGGCAACGGCTATTTTTCGGTGGGGCCCACCGGCCATCTGCTGGTGCATCCCGATAAGGATCCCACCAAGAGCATCGACCTGAAGCAACTCGTCGACCGCCTGCAGATCCGCGGCATCGACCTGCCGATCCTGCTGCGATTCGCGGAGATGCTCCAGCACCGCCTGGGGGAGATCCACGGCGTGTTCGCCTCGGCCATGAAAGAGAGCGGATACCGTGGCAATTACTGCTGCGTTTATCCAGTGAAGGTCAACCAGCAGCGGCAGGTGGTGGAGGAGGTGCTGAAGTTCGGCCAGCCGTACCACTTCGGACTCGAGGCGGGCAGCAAGCCGGAACTCCTGGCGGTGATCGCGCTGGCCGACAACGACACCCCCATCATCTGCAACGGCTTCAAGGACGCCGAGTTCATCGAGACGGCGATGCTCGCGCAGAAGATCGGCCGGCACATCATCCCGGTCGTGGAGCGGTTTTCCGAGCTGCATCTCGTGCTTGAGTATGCGGAGAAGCTGGGCGTGCGGCCGCGGATCGGCATGCGGGTGAAGCTTGCCACGCGGGGCAGTGGCCGCTGGCAGGCGTCGGGCGGCTTTCGCAGCAAGTTCGGCCTGACGGCCAGCGAACTGGTGAAGGGGCTCGAACTGCTTGCCTCCAAGGGGATGGAAGACTGCCTGCAACTCCTGCATTTCCACCAGGGCAGCCAGATCACGAACATCCGTCACATCAAGGCCGCCCTCAACGAAGCCTCGCGGGTCTACACGGAGCTGGTGAAGCGGGGGGCGGGGCTGAAGTATCTCGATGTGGGCGGCGGGCTGGGGGTCGACTACGACGGCTCGCAGACGAACTTCGAGTCGAGCGTGAATTACAGCCTGCAGGAATATGCCAACGACGTCGTCTACCACGTGCAGAACGCCTGCGACGAGGCGGGCGTGCCCCATCCGACGATCGTGTCGGAGAGCGGCCGGGCCGTGGTCGCCTACCACAGCATGCTGATCTTCGGCGTGCTCGGGGTGTCGGAGCAGGGGGGCAACGGCGAATTGGCCGAGCCGTCGGCTGATGCCGAGCAGCCGCTGCACGACCTGATGGAGACGTACCAAAACATCAACGTCCGCAACCTGCTGGAGAGCTATCACGATGCGCAGCAGGCGCTCGACACGGCGATGAACCTTTTCGCCAGCGGCTACCTGCCGCTCGACCAACGGTCGGCGGTCGAGAACCTCTACTGGGCGATCTCCCGAAAGATCGCCAAGATGTCGAAGCAACTGGAGTTCATGCCGGAGGAGTTGGAGGGGCTCGAGGCCACGCTTTCCGACACCTACTTCTGTAATTTTTCCCTCTTCCAGTCGATGCCGGACAGCTGGGCGATCAAGCAGCTGTTTCCGGTGATGCCGATCCACCGGCTCAACGAGCGGCCCACGCACAATGCGGTGCTCGGCGACGTTACCTGCGATTCCGACGGCAAGATCGACCAGTTCATCGACCGTCGCGACGTGAAGCGCACGCTCCCACTCCACACCTGGCAGAACGAGCCCTACTACCTGGGGGCGTTTCTGATCGGCGCCTACCAGGAGATTCTTGGCGATCTCCACAATCTCTTCGGCGACACCAACGCCGTGCACGTCAGCACCGACGACCGTGGCGAGGTCGTCGTCGATGCCGTGATCAAGGGGGACACCGTCCGCGAGGTGCTCGACTACGTCGAGTTCGATGCCAACCAGCTTGTGCAGCGGCTGCGGGCCTCGATCGAGCAGGCGGTCCGCGACGGGCGGATCTGCGACGGCCAGGCGGGCCGGTTCCTGAAGTTTTACGAAGAGGGCCTCGGCGGCTACACCTACCTCGAGGAGCCGGGTTGAAAGACGGAATGCAGGCGGCTCGATCGCATTCGACATGCGTCGAGCGGCCCAAGCCGCCGGGGGCGGTGTCACGACTGCGTCCGCCGTCCCGACGGCGGAGGAGCTCCGACTCGAAGCGAGGATACGCTGACTCGCTTCGGCTTCCCCCGACCCCCGGCTCCTCCATCAGCGTGACAGGCCGCTCCAGTTCATCCGGATTCACGCTCCAGGTACTGAGTCATACCGATGCACCTGATCCGCGTGGGCGGCACCGCCCTTAATCAGACGCCGCTCGACTGGGACGGCAATCGCGACCGCATCGTGGCGGCGATCGCGGCGGCGCGGGAACGCGGTGTCGCGATCCTTTGCCTGCCGGAGCTGTGCGTCAGCGGCTATGGTTGCGAAGACGCCTTCCAGTCGCCGGGCGTGCAACGGATGGCGTGGCGGGTGCTCGAGGAGATCGAGCCGCACACGGCCGGGATCGTCGTGGCGGTTGGGCTGCCGGTGCGGTTCGAGAGCGGTGTCTACGATGCGGCCGCGGTGCTGGCGGACGGCCGCCTGGCGGGAATCGTCTGTAAGCAGCACCTCGCGGGCGAGGGCATCCACTACGAGCCTCGCTGGTTCCGGCCGTGGCCGAAGGGATGCCGGGCGCAGCTGACCGTCGACGGGCGGAGCGTGCCGATCGGTGACCTCAGGTTCGACTGCGGCGGTGTCCGCATCGGCTTCGAGATCTGCGAAGACGCCTGGGCGGCCGATCGCCCCGGGGCAGGGCTGGCCGCGCGGGGCGTAGACCTGATCCTCAATCCGTCGGCGAGCCATTTTGCGTTTGGCAAGGACGAGATCCGCCGCCGGTTCGTGCTGGAGGGATCGCGGGCCTTCGGAACGACGTATGTGTATGCCAACCTGCTCGGCAACGAGGCGGGCCGCGCGATCTACGACGGCGGCGTGATCATCGCCACCGGCGGTCGGATCGCCGCCGCGGGGCGACGGTTTTCCTTCGCTGACCAAGCCTGCACCACGGCGGTCGTGGATGTCGATGCCACGCGGCTGGCACAGACGCGGCTGTCGCTCGAGCCGGTGCTGACACGCGATGTCGGCGAGGGCGACGGCGACTGCGTGTCGATCCCCTTCACACCCCCCGTGCTGACGCCGCAACGGGAGCCGGCCGCGGGCGACGCCCGAGATGCCTGGGAGACCGGGTCGCACGTCAAGGAGGAGGAATTTTCACACGCGGTTGCGCTTGGACTCTTCGACTACCAACGGAAGAGCCGCTCGCGTGGTTTTGTCGTCTCGGCGAGCGGCGGCGCCGACTCTTCCGCCGTGGCTTGCCTCGTCGCCCTGGCGGTGCGGTTCGCCGCCCGCGAGATGTCGGTGGCGGCGGTGGCATCCCGGCTCGGCCTGACCATGCCACCTGGCGATGGGCCGGCCGATACCGAAGCCGGCAATGCCGAAGGCTCGCTCCGTCGGCTGATCCATGCGGTGCTGATCTGCGTTTACCAGTCGACCGCCCACTCGGGCGCCGTGACCCGCGGTGCCGCGAAGGGGCTGGCCGAAAGTCTCGGTGCCGAGTTCCACGAGTTCGACGTCGAGGTGATCGTGCAGGGCTACCGTGCACTCGTGACCCGTGCCGTGGGCCGTCCCCTTGACTGGCGGACCGATGACGTCGCCCTGCAGAACATCCAGGCGCGGGCCCGGGCGCCGGGGGTGTGGATGCTGGCGAACATCCGCGGGGCGTTGCTCGTCTCCACGAGCAACCGCTCCGAGGCGGCCGTAGGCTACGCGACGATGGATGGGGACACCTCCGGCGGGATCGCCCCGATCGCCGGTATCGACAAGGCCTACCTCAGACGCTGGCTGGAGTGGCTGGAGCATGCCGGGCCGGATGGCATCGGATCATTACCAGCCCTGGCCGCCGTCAATGGGCAGGCGCCGACGGCGGAACTGCGGCCGCCGGCCGACCATCAGACCGACGAAGCCGATCTCATGCCCTACGACGTGCTCGATGCCGCGGAACGGTGTGCCATCCGTGACAAGCAGACGCCGCTCGAGACCTGGCAGCGACTGCAGGTTGATTTCCCCGGTCATTCGGCCAGTCAGTTGGCCCTCTGGGCAGAGCGGTTCTTCACTCTCTGGAGCCGCAACCAATGGAAGCGGGAACGCTATGCGCCCTCGTTCCATCTCGACGACGAGAACCTCGATCCGAAGACCTGGTGCCGGTTCCCGATTCTCTCCGGCGGCTTCGCCCGGGAGTTGGCAGAGTTGCGGGCCGCGGCAGTGCGGTGATCGCTGAGCCGCTTGAGGAGCGTCTGGGGTCAGCGACGGGCCCGGCGGCGACCTCCCGCGAAGATCGGGCCGTCCGCGGTATCGTCTTGCTGGGCCGAGAACGAGAACCCCCCGAGCATGCTCATCATGGAGAAGGCCGCTGACCGCGGGGCGGAGGCAGCCCGCGGCTTTCCCGCCGAGCCACTGGATGTCGCGGCATACGCAACGGCGAAGTCAGGGAGGGGCGATGCTGATTCCTCAGATAAACCTTCATTGCCGGCCTGCGGCTGCAGATCGTCGACGCTTGCGGTGTCGTCCGGCACGTCGCCATCGTCTGCCTGAGCTGAGACAGTTTCCTCGGGATCGAGGCCCGTCGTGTCGGACACGGTCTCGCCACTGTCGTAGCTGGTGTCCACTTGATCGACGGCATCTGCAGAACCATAGTCATCGAGATCGGCAACAGATTCGTCGCCTGACAGCGGCGGTTCCAGCGTGGAAGGCTCCGCCTCAACCGGAAGCGGCAGCGGGAAGTCTTCCCCGGATTCCACAGGCGTCACGTTTTCCACCGTGTCGGCATCACTCGCCAAGGCAGGGGGGAAGTCAGTGCCTTCGCCTGGGGTGTCGACGACAGCCGGGTCAGTGATCTCGGTGTCAGTGATCTCGGTGTCAGTGATCTC
>JBIIGJ010000010.1:0-59302 GCA_044236455.1 Pirellulales bacterium | reverse complement strand
GCGTCACGTTTTCCACCGTGTCGGCATCACTCGCCAAGGCAGGGGGGAAGTCAGTGCCTTCGCCTGGGGTGTCGACGACAGCCGGGTCAGTGATCTCGGTGTCAGTGATCTCGGTGTCAGTGATCTCGGTGTCAGTGATCTCGGTGTCAGTGATCTCGGGGTCAGTGATCTCGGGGTCAGTGATCTCGGGGTCAGTGATCTCGGGGTCAGTGATCTCCCAGGTATCTGCCGTGGCCTCCGCCGCAGTGTCGTCGCCGACACTTTCAGGCAGTAGCGCCTCCGGTTCCGGGGGCAACGGCTCTTCCTCGCCCGCACCGAAATACCAGCTTTCGTCCAACTGCGAATACTGGTCGCTAAAATCACTGAAAGCCACGGCTTCAGGATCGAATTGCTCTGCGGTGTCGAATTGCGACCAGTCGAAGAAAGCCTCGTCAATGTCTGCGGCCAGCATGGATCGCTGTTCCAGCCGCTCCACGAGCAGCCGATACGCCCGTGATTTTGAGACCAGTTGCTTCTTGTGCATGCGCGCAACGCCCCCGTGCAGGAATAGCCGTACGAGGGATATCGACCAATCGAATGCGGGACTTGAGGGGATTGCGTAGGCAGCCGCAGAACTCCCGCGGGCCGGCAATCTTGCGCGGCGCCGGTGGTGCCCTCAGGCCCGCACTACGGCCTCGAGCGGTTCGCCGCGGTGGAAGTGCACGAGGTTGCGCACGGTCTGGGCCGCGATGGCGTCGAGGGCGTTCTGCGTGAAGAACGCCTGATGCGCCGTGATCACCACGTTGGGAAAGGTCAGCAGCCGCGAGAAGACATCGTCGTGGATGATGGAGTTGCTGTGGTCGTCGAAGAAGAGGTCGGCCTCCTCTTCGTAGACGTCGAGCCCCAGATGGCCGAGTTGGCCCGTCTTGAGCGCCTCGATCACGGCGGGTGTGTCGACCAGTCCGCCGCGGCTCGTGTTGACGAGCATCGCGCCCCGCTTCATCCGCGCGAGTGCGGCTGCATCGATGAGATGCCGCGTGTTGGGCTTGAGCGGGCAGTGGAGAGTGACGATGTCGGAGGCGGCGAGCAGTTCATCGAGTGGCAGAAAGACCACGCCGCGGGCGGCCAACTCGGGCTCGGGTGTCGGGTCGTACGCCAGCACTCGGCAGCCGAAGCCGAGCAGGATCTCGGCCACGCGGCGGCCGATCCGCCCCGTGCCGACCACGCCGGCCGTCCGTCCGAAGAGGTCGAAACCGAGCAAGCCATCCAACGAAAAATTGCCCTCGCGGACCCGGTTGTAGGCCTTGTGGAGCCGGCGATCGAGCGTGAGCATGAGGCCGATCGTATGCTCCGCGACGGCGTGCGGCGAATACTCCGGCACGCGGACAACCGGCAACGCAAGCCGTGCGGCCGCGGCCAGGTCGACCTGGTTGAAGCCGGCGCAGCGGAGCGTGATCAGTTTCACGCCCTGGGCCGCGAGGATGTCGAGCGTGGCCGCATCGAGCTGGTCGTTCACGAAGCAATTAATCGCCACGGCTCCCTCGGCGAGACGGGCCGTGTGGCGGTCCAGCCGCGGCTCGAACCACGCCCATTCGATCGGCAGACCTGCCGATGCTGCTGCCAGCGAGCTTGTGTCGTATGGTTTGACGGAAAAAGCAGCGACCCGCATGGGCAGGGCTCCTGAAACGGTCCGGGGAATACCGGCAAAGTCTACGCCAGAAGCATAGGGGTCCTGGCGAAAATGGCTTTTTCTGTGGGGCGGAAACGCTCTCGCCCGGCGGGGCGGGCGGTGCTATGTTCCCCACCCCTCCCGAACCACCGCCCGGAGTCTGCGACATGAGATTCACCATGCCCCAACCGGCCATGCCGATGCGTCGTGCTGCCGTAGGCACGGTCATGGTCGGTGTGGTCAGTATGGTCATGGTGAGTGTGGTATCGGATCCGGCCGAGGCCCAGCAGCCGGCGGCGCAGCAGCGTCCGGCTGCAACTCCGCAGCGGGTGGCGGCCGTACCCGGCCAGCCCGTTCCGCAGCAGCCAGGCCAGCAGCAGGCCCCGCAGCAGGCGGGACCGATGCAGCCTCCGCCCCTTTCGCCCGAACAGCAGGCGGCGCTCGACCGCTTGCTTGCCGCGTGGGAGGCCCGCAACGCCGCCGTCACGACCTGGTCGTGCACCTTCCACAAATGGGAATACAACGCCTGGAGCCCGGCCGACGGCAACGGCGAGCGGCTCGCCTTCTCCGAGAGCAGCGGTGAGATCAAGTATGCCTCCCCGGACAAGGGGCTCTTTCGCGTGAAGGAGTCGACCCAGTGGAATCCCGAGACGCGGCGGTATGAGAAGCGGACCGGCGAGACAGGCGAACACTGGGTCTGCAACGGCACCAGCATCTATGAGTTTCGCCACGGCGAACGGCAGCTTCGCGAGACGCGGCTACCGCCGGAGATGCAGGGCAAAGCTATCAGTGACGGACCGCTGCCGTTCGTCTTCGGTGCCAAGGCCGACACCCTCAGGAAGCGCTACTTCATGCGGCTCATCACGCCTCCCGGCGTCACCGACCAGATCTGGTTGGAATCGCTGCCGCGGTATCAGGCCGATGCAGCCAACTTTGCCAAGGTGGAGTTGATTCTGCAGGCCCGCGACCTGATGCCATTCGCGATCCAGGTCTACAAGCCGGGCGGACAGGATCGCGATGTCTACCAGTTCGATCCCCGGACAAGTCTGATCGACAAGGGCCTGGACATGCTGCGGGATTTCTCCAAGCCCGTCACGCCGCTCGGCTACAAGTTCATCCTCGACGACGTGTCCGCGGGCCCGCCGCAGCGGTAGTCGGCAATCGTGCCAGCACGAGTTGATCGTGTCGATTGGGCACATGATTGTGCACGGGGAAAACCTGCGGCCATGGGAAAACCCGCGGCCGTGGTGCGGCACATCGGCGGGCCGCTCCATGGCTGCTATACTTGTCGCCATCGTGTCAGCCCGCGTTGTTTCGAGGATGTGATGTCGCACGTCGATCCGGCCCACCCACTGTCCCAACTCTTGCAGCGGGATCGTCGCTACAAACTCGACGCCTACCTCTTCGTGCTGGAGTCGCTGTCATTCGGGCAGGCGAATCTGGGTATGGGCGCCGAGCCTCCGGCAGAGGAACTCGAGTTGTCATCCGGGCAGGAAGAGTCGGGCGGCCGTTCTCCGGGCAGGGGCAGGGGGCGTTCCCGCCGTCGGCAGCCGGAGCGGCACGTCAGCGGCCAGGAACTCTGCGAGGCGGCGCGGCAGTATGCCCTCCAGCAGTATGGCTACCTGGCCCCCACGGTGCTGGGCAGTTGGGGAGTGCATCGCACGAACGATTTCGGTGAGATCGTATTCAGCATGATCGAGATCGGACAGATGCGGAAAACACGTCGGGACAAGCGGGAGGACTTCGATGACGTCTACGAGTTCAGTGACGCGTTTTCCCGCGACCTCTCGTTCGTCGTCCCCGATGCGGTCTGAGTGGTCGTGGCCCTTCGTGGCCGCGGCCGTGGTCGAGGTGGCCTGGCTGCTGCTGCTGGCGTGGATGGCGCTGGCCCGATCGTAGCGTCGCCGGAGTTGGAATCGGTTGCCGAGCCATGACCACATCCCTTCATTCACCCGCTCCGTGGATCGCTCTGGTGCCGCTGGGCTCCTATCTTCTCGGGCTCTCCTGGGCGCACCTCCGACGGCGGCCGCTGGCCGTGTCGGGCGTGTTCGACGTGGCCATGCTGGCCGCGGGCGTCTCCGGGCTGGCGGTGGTGGGGCCGCTGGCGCTGCTCGTGCCGGTGACCGGAGGCTCGCCGTGGAGCTGGCCGGTGCTGGCGTTTCTGTTCACGCTCTGCGTGGCGATCTGCGTGCTCGTTTCGCGGCCGCGGATGGTGGTCTACAACATCACCGTGGAGCAGTTCCGCCCGCTGGTGGCCGAGGTCGTGTCGGCACTCGATCCCAAGGCCCGTTGGGCGGGTGAGAGTGCGGCCCTGCCTGACCGCGGCTTTCAGCTGCACATCGAGGGCAACGGGCCTCTGCGAACGGTGAGTATCGTGAACGTCGGCGAACGGTCGTCGGCGGAGGGCTGGGGCGAGTTCACCCGGCGTCTTCGGCGGGCCATTCGCGGCCTGCGGGTCCGCCGCAGCCCGTGGGGTGGGCTGTTCGCCGGCCTCGGCGGTGCACTTATCGTGGCCGCGATCTGGTTGGCCATCGGTCCGGTCGGCTGGCCGCTGGCAACGTCCGGCAGTCCGGCGAACTCGTCTCCGCCGTCACCCTCAGCCCCGTCTTCGCCCGTTCCCGGAGCAACCGATGCCACTCCACGTCGATCTGTCGGCGCATGAGATCAGCGTGCCCGTCGTGGTGCGCAATGCGCCGCCGGCGCGTCTCTACGAGGATGCGGTCACCCGAGAGCACGCGGCCATCATGAACAGCGGCGCGCTCGCGATCCGCTCGGGAGCCAAGACGGGCCGCAGCCCGAAGGACAAGCACCTCGTGCGGGCGCCGGAATCGGAGGCCGATGTCTGGTGGGGGCCGGTCAATCACCCCATCGACGACCATACGTTCCTGCTCAACCGGCAGCGGGCCATCGACTATCTCAACACACGGGATCAGATCTACGTCTGCGACGGCTACGCCGGCTGGGATCCCTCCTGCCGGCTGAAGGTCCGCGTGCTCTGCAGCCGCGCCTACCACGCCCTCTACATGCATAACATGCTGATCCGGCCCACGCTCGACGAGCTCGACCGGTTCGGCACGCCCGACTATGTGATCTACAACGCCGGCCAGTTTCCGGCGAACCCGCTCACCTCGCAGATGACCAGCCGTACGAGCATCGATCTGTCGCTCGAACGCCGCGAACAGGTGCTCTTGGGCACGGAATACGCGGGTGAGATGAAGAAGGGCGTGTTCACGATCATGCACTGGATGCTCCCCGGACGGGGCGTGCTCTCCATGCACTGCTCGGCCAACGAGGGACGGGGCTCGCACGGTGCCGGGAGCGACGTGTCGCTCTTCTTCGGGCTTTCGGGCACGGGCAAGACGACACTCTCGGCCGACCCCGCCCGCCGACTGATCGGCGATGACGAGCATGGCTGGGGCGACGACGGCATCTTCAATATCGAGGGGGGCTGCTACGCGAAATGCATCCATCTCTCGGCCGCGAAGGAGCCGGAGATTTTCAACGCGATTCGCTTCGGTACGGTGCTCGAGAACGTAGCCTACGATCCGGCCACGCGGGCCGTCGATTTTGCATCGAGCGCCATCACGGAGAACACCCGTGCGGCCTATCCGATCGAATTCATCGCCAACGCCAAGGTGCCCTGCGTGGCCGGGCATCCGCGGCACGTCATCTTCCTCACCTGTGACGCCTCGGGCGTGCTGCCGCCGGTGAGCCGGCTCTCTCGCGAGCAGGCGATGTATCACTTCCTCTCCGGCTACACAGCCCGCGTGGCTGGCACGGAAATGGGCATCGTGGAACCACAGGTCGCCTTCTCCGCCTGTTTCAGCGCCGCGTTTCTCGTGCGGCATCCCGCGGTCTACGCCCGGTTGTTGGCCGAGAAGCTGGCCCGGCACGGTGCGCAGGCCTGGCTTGTGAATACGGGTTGGACCGGCGGCGGTTACGGCCAGGGCCGGCGGATCGACCTGGCGGCGACGCGACGGATCATCGACGGCATTCATTCAGGAAGCCTGGCCACGGCGCCGGTGGCCCGTGATCCTGTCTTTGGCCTCGAGGCGGTGACACGGGTGCCGGGCGTCGACGAACGGCTGCTCAGGCCCTGGCAGGCCTGGAGCGACGAAGGTGCCTGGACGGCCGCGGCCCGCGGGCTGGCCGCGAAGTTTCGCGAGAATTTCGCGACCTATGCCGATCAGGCCGGTCCTGACGTGCTGGCCGCCGGCCCGGCGTGAAACCTGCTCTAATGATTCGTGGTGTTGAAGATCCAAGTGACCGCTTCTGGAGACCATCCGATGCTGACGAAGACACTCGTGACGTTGATTCTGACCCTCGCCGTCGGAACGCTGCTCTCGGCCGCGGCCCATGCCGACCAAGGCTCCGCCCTGACGGGCACCGTGAAGAAGATCGACGGCACGGAGGTCGACCTCGCAAAGTACAAGGGCAAGGTCGTGCTGATCGTCAACGTTGCCAGTCGCTGTGGCTACACCGGCCAGTATGCGGGCCTGCAGAAACTCTACGACACCTACAAGGACAAGGGCCTGGTCGTGCTCGGCTTCCCCGCCAACGAGTTCGGCGCCCAGGAGCCGGGTACCGACGCGGAGATCGCCACCTTCTGCTCGTCGAAGTACGGCGTGACGTTCGACATGTTCTCGAAAATCGCCGTGAAGGGCCCCGGCATCGCACCGCTCTACAAGACGCTCACCGAGTCGGCCGATCCCAAGGGGGACGTCGGCTGGAACTTCGAGAAGTTCCTGATCGGCCGCGACGGCAAGATCGTGGGCCGCTACAAGTCGGGCGTGGCTCCTGACGATGCCAAGCTCAAAGCGACGATCGAGGCCGAACTCGGCAAGGCGGGCTAGATCAAGCACGCGACGGGGCCGCAGTCACGCTTTCCGGTCGGGCTCCCCGAACACGCTTCGCTCGCTCGGCGGCTCGGCGATTGCGTTGGGGATGATGGTGCGCCCTAGCCGCCGAGGCGCCTGATGCTCGCTTCGGTGTCCGGGGAGCCCGCCCTCGTCGTTGGTGAGCCGGGATCGGCGGAAGCTTGAGGAGCATTAGGATTTTTCGACCTTCTGGGGAACGGCCTGTCGTAGGTCGTGGAAGGAGAAAAATCCGTAGCGACGAGACTTCTGCCGTCCCGGCGGTGCCGTGCCACACGGGGCATGGGCAGCTCCGAACTGTCGCGGGAAGCCTTATCAGGCGGCGCGGGATGACCGGTCGGCTCGTGTGCCGCCCGGAGCCGCGGTGGTGGTGTCGTTGATCGTGCGGCGGACAACCCAGGTCGGCCGGCCCTGCGATTCGCGGTAGGTCCGCACCACATACTCCCCCACGATGGCGACGGCCGCCGTCTGCGCCGCGGCGACGAGCGACGCCACCGCGATCACCGCCGCCAGCGAGATCCCGGCGTGCCGGTCGCCCGTCGTGGCGTTGCCAAAGCTCGACCAAGTCGCGATGCCCGTGGCCACGAGGCCAAGCATCGCGAGACCGAAACTGCACAGCCAGGTGAGCCGCACCGGCGCGTCGGAGGAGATCACCAGCGCATCGGCCGCCAGCACGATCAGCTTGCGGGCGGAGTATTTCGTCTCCCCAGCCATTCGGGCATGACGGTCATACCAGACCGGCTCGTGGCGGAAGCCGGCCCACGGCACGAGGCTGCGAAGGTAGCGGCGCTTCTCGGGCAGGCTGCGGACGGCATCGACCACGGCCCGGTCGATGAGCTTGAAGTCGCCGGTGTCCACCGGGATCGGGTGGGGGACGAGGCTGGCGAAGAGCCGGTGAAACAGGCTGGCGGTCACGAGCTTGAATCGCGTCTCTCCTTCGCGGGAACGGCGGCGTCCATACGCCACGTCGACACCGCTCCGCCAGGCGCGAACCATCTCCGGGATCACTTCCGGTGGATCCTGCAGATCGGCGTCGATGATCACCACCGCATCGCCCCGCGCCTGGGCAAGGCCCGCCGACATCGCTGCCTGCTGGCCAAAATTGCGGGAGAGTTCCACGACCACGGCCCGACGGTCACGCGCGGCGATCGTTTCCAGCCGCTCAAGCGTGGCATCGCGGCTGCCGTCATCGACGTAGATGATCTCGAGGTCCATGCCCGTGCCCGCCACCGCGGCGACGAGCCGGTCATGGGTGGCCGCCACGACGGCCTCTTCGTTGTGGCAGGGCACCACGATCGACAGCAGCCCGCCGGGCGCGCGGTCGACGGACGGCCGAGTCGGCCGCTCGCAGGGCAGGATGGCGGGGTGGGAGTCGATGCGAGTGTTCATCGGGTCGTGCTCTCCAATGTGCTCTCAAGCGCGGCGGTCGGGCCGGCACGGCGTGCTGTGTTCTGCGTGTGGGTGCCCACGAGCAGGAAGTCTTGGTCGCGGAAGAGCGGGCGGCTGCGGCCGATCACCCCCACGCCCTCCGGGAGCCCGCCGGACAGCGATGCGAACGCGTCTTGGCGGACGAGCACGACGGCGTCGGGGCCCGAGGCGAGGAAGCGGAGGCACTCGTCGGCCTGGTCTTCCTGCCAAGCGGTGACGTGCCCGTGGGCGTAGTAGACGACGTTGGGTGTGATCTGCGTGAAGGTGCCGAGGCGGGCGTGGCCGCCGGCATGGCGGTGGGCCTCTTCGACAAGCCGCGGCAACGCATTGGCATCGGCAAGCCGGGCCGCGGCCGGTCCGACGGCGAGGCCGGTGAAGACGAGTCCTGTCACGGCGAGCGCCGCGATGGCCCGCAGTGGTTCGTGCCGCCAGTGCCAGAGGCAGGCGGCGCCGATGATCGGTACGATGCCCACGAGTGCGGCCGGCGCGGCACCGGTCACGCCGAAGCGTTCCGCCACGAGGACGACGGTGGCCGTGATCGCGCCACCCAGGGCAAGCGAGCAGACGCCGGCGGCCATCCACGCCGGGTGGGCCCATCGGCCGCGTTGCGCGGCGGCGACGCCGGCTGCCGCGACGAGCAAGGCCGCCGCGGGATAGGCGGGCAGCACGTAGTTCGGCAGTTTTGTCGCGGAGAGCGAGAAACCGCCCACCCAGACCACGCCCCAGAGGAGCGCCAGGCCGAGCGCATGCGCACAGGCTGGCGGATCGACACGCTTCCAGATCCGCCAACTCGTCACGACGATCGCTAGTGGCAGGAAGCACGACCACGGGAAGAAGCCGACGAGCAGCGCCAGCGGATGGAGCAGCACGCTGCCGCCGTGGCGTTCCATCGGGGCCACGAATCGGCCCACGTTGTGGATGAAGAAGAAGCCGTTGAGCCACTCGCCATTGGTGCGGAGCGACACGGCCGTGTACCACGGCGCGGCGACGGCCAGCGTGGCCACGGTGATCATCGCCAGCCGGGAAGTGCTGATCGTTTCCCAGACGGCTGGGAACGCCGCCGCGATAAGTTTTCGTGTCGGGGTGGTGGCATTCGTGGCGGCCGTGGTCGCACTCACGAGCCGCCGTTGCACCGCCAGGCACCAGGTCCACGGGAGCACGACGGCCAGCGGACCCACGAAGCCGATCGGTCCCTTGCAGACGACGGCCAGACCGAGCAACCCGCCGACCACGGCCGCGCGGCGCCACGAGAGCCGTGGCAGGGCCGCCTTCTCATCGGGTCTGCCTGCCAGCACGACTTCTGCGAAGAGCACCGTCGCCCAGGTCGTCAGGCAGGTCAGGATCGCATCGGGTGTGGCGGCATGCGACTCGATGCCCACCAGGAGGCAGCCGACGTAAGCCAGCGCCGCGACGATCCCGGTGGTGCTGTTGAACCAACGGGTGCCAGCTCGCAACAACGCCAGCGCCGTGAGCAGCGTCGCGACCGCCGCTGGCAGCCGGGCCACGATCTCCGACGTGCCGAAGAGCGTGTAGGCGGCGGCCATGGCCCAGTGCATCAGCACCGGTTTGTCGACCGCCAGTTCGTCGTTGAACATCGGCACGACCCAGTCGCCGGTGTCGACCATCGTGCGGGCGATGGCCGCGAAACGCGGCTCGTCTTCGTCCCAGAAGGGCGTGGCCGCGATCCCGACCGCGAGGCTGGCGATCGAGGCGACCAGAACGATGACGAGCGGGCGGCGGTCCTGCATGGATGGTTCCGTGAAAACGGTCTCGGGAGGTGGAGTCGGGGGTGAACGATCAGTCGGCAAACGCAAGCGGGGTTTCCTGACCGGGCAGGCGACCGAGCAGCAGAAAGTCGTGCGGGGTGAGCGTCGGCACGCGGGCCAGCACACCACAGTCGGGGGGCAATGCCGCGGCGACGAGGGATTCCTGGCGGCTGTCGATGACGATGCGGGCCCGCGGGTGCCGTCGGAGGTATGCGGCGACGTCGTCGGCAGTGTCGAGCTTCTCGATCTGCGCGCCGGTGTAGAAGACGAGGCTCGGCGGCACGTTCCAGAGGCAGGCCCAGTGGCAGTCGCTGGCAGGCTGATCGAGGTTCGCCACGAGCGTTCGCGAACCCTGAGCGCGGCTGAATGCTTCGGCGGCCGTGGAAGCCATCAGGACGACGAGGAGGCAGCCGCCGGCCGCCACGGCAGCCAGGGACCGTTGCCGGTGGCCTGCTGACTGGCTCTGCCAGGCCACCGCTGCGGCCGCCAGCGGGATCAGTCCGAACAGTCCCAGCCATTCGCTGCCGGGAGCGAGCCGGCCAGCGGCCATGTACAGTCCAATGGCCAGTGCCACGCCGGTCGCCGCGAGGATCGACCAGGCCAGCCGCATCACCAGGCCCGTTGCGTCGTCGGGCTTGAGATCCATCGGCAGGAAACGCGTTCGAACACGTGGCCACGGAAAGCCCGCGCGGCCGTCGGCCCAGTCGGTGAGAAAGAGGGCGGTGGCGATCGCGAGTGCGGGATAGGCCGGCCAGATGTAGCCGGGCAACTTCGTGCCGGCGCAGGAGAAGCCGCCGATCCAAGTGAGCATCCAGCAGGTAAGGAGTTGCAGCGGCGCGCGGCGGTCGTCGTCGGCCGGGGACCGCAGGATGATCGCCGCGTGCGCGAGCATGGCCGCCAGCACGATCGACCAGGGAAACAGTCCGACCGCTATGACCGCCGGATAGTAGAGGAGCGAGCCGGAGTGTCCTTCCATGGGGG
The DNA here is from genome assembly GCA_044236455.1 of Pirellulales bacterium. GTDB lineage: Bacteria > Planctomycetota > Planctomycetia > Pirellulales > UBA1268 > CAMCQY01. Next base: position 48,605 of record JBIIGJ010000010.1, on the reverse strand, counting down.
CGGCGAACCGGCCGACGTTGTGCACGAGCAGAAAGCCACGCAGCCATTCGCCGTCGGTGCGGAGGGTCACCCATGCGTACCACGGCGCCGCGATCACGACCGCCGCGAGCGCGATCGTGATCGGTCGAATCCCGCCGAGGCCAGCCCGCCAGCCGATCTGCGGGCAGGAGCGTTTGCGCCAGGCTACAAACAACAGGAATGCCGCCAGCGGTAGGATGATGCCGATCGGGCCCTTGGTGAGCGTGGCGGCACCGCAGGCCGCCCCGATCCCGATGGCGGACGAGCGGGACAGCGAAGGCATGTCGCCGGTCAGACCGCCGGGCGTGTCGCCAGCCCGGAAGCCGACTCCACGCACGAACAGAAAGAATGCCAGCGTGGTGAAGAAGACGAGCGGTGCATCGGGGGTGGCCGCGCGGCCGCCGACCGCCGTCCAGACGCACGTGGCCATGGCGATGCCGCCGAACAGGCCGCACGCCGGGCCAAGCAGCCGGCAGCCGATCTGCCAAGTGAGCAGGCAGGTGCCGACGGTCAGCAGGGCCGAGCCGATCCGAACGCCTGTTTCGTTGCGGCCGAAGACGGTGAGTCCGGCGAGATGCAACCAGTTCACCAGCGGCGGCTTTTCCACGCGGAGCCGGCCGTTGAACGTCGGCACGACCCAGTCGTTGGAGTCGAGCATGGCCAGCGAACAGGCGGCATTCTTCGGCTCATCGTCGTCCCAGAGGGCCGGTCCGCCCAGCCGAACAAGCAGTACGACCGCCGCGGCAACGGCGATAAACCAACCGTGAAAACGCGTTGCTGGCACGGGTGGAGGGCCTCGGATGGAAGAACGGTGAAAACGGGGCGGGAGAGTAGGGGGGGCAGGCGCGCGGGTCAAGCCGTCCGGTCCGCGGTTTTTCCGCGGTTTGAGGCCGGTTGACCGTTCCCACCGGACGGGTATGTTCAAGCGTTCCCACCGGTGAAAACCCCGGGGGTCAGCTGGGAGAAACCCCCTTGGCAGATGACATTGATTCCCCCGCAGGCGACGCTGGTGGTTCCGAGGGAGGGGTGCCGCCCCAGGATGGCGCCGGAACGGGCCATTCCGGCGATCACCGGGATCAGGCTGGCGTGCTCCGGGACAATGCCGGCGGGCGGCTGGTCGAACAGCCGATCGAGCAGGAGCTCAAGGACAGCTACCTGACCTACGCGATGAGCGTGATCGTCTCGCGGGCCCTCCCCGACGTCCGCGACGGCCTCAAGCCATCCCAGCGGCGGATCCTGGTCGCCATGAACGACCTCAATCTCTCGCCGGGCGCGTCCCGCGTGAAGTGCGCCAAGATCTCCGGCGACACCAGCGGCAACTATCATCCGCACGGTGAGAGCGTGATCTACCCGACGCTCGTCCGCATGGCTCAGGAATGGAACATGCGCCACGTGCTCGTCGACAAGCAGGGCAACTTCGGTTCGATCGCCGGCCTGCCCGCTGCCGCCATGCGATACACGGAGGCCAGACTCTCGCCGATCGCGGCGATGATGCTCGACGACATCGAACTCGACACCGTCGACTTCGTGCCCACCTACGACGAGCGCAACACCGAGCCGGTGGTGCTGCCCAGCCGCTTTCCGAACCTCGTGGTCAACGGCGCCGGCGGCATCGCCGTGGGCATGGCGACGAGCATCCCGCCGCACAATCTCGGCGAGGTCTGTCGGGCGCTCATCAAGCTGATCGACGCGCCGGGCACCTCGATGGCCGAGATCCTCCAAATCTGCCCAGGTCCCGACTTTCCGACGGGCGGCATCGTGATGGGCCGCGAGTCGCTGGCCCGCGGGTATCTCACCGGCCGCAGCACGATCACGCTTCGCGCCCGTGCGCATGTGGAGGAGTTTGGCAAGAACCGCAGCCGCATCGTCGTCACGGAGATCCCCTACCAGCAGACCCGCGACGCCATCGAGGAGAAGATCGCGGAACTGGTCAACGAGGACCGCATCAAGGGCATCTCCGCGATCCGCAACGAGAGCGACTTGAAGGAGCCGGTGCGGCTGATCCTGGAGCTCAAGCGCGACGCCGATCCCGACGTCGTGCTCAACCAGCTCTATCAGTTCTCGCCGCTGCAGACGTCTTTCTCGCTGATTTTCCTGGCGCTCGTCGACGGGAAGCCGCGAATCCTGTCGTTCAAGAACATGCTGGAGGAGTTTCTCCGCCACCGCACCGCAGTGCTCCGCCGCCGCACCCAGCACCTGCTCGCCCGTGCCCGCAGCCGAAAGCACACGGTCGAGGGCTTGCTCGTGGCGCTGGCAAACATCGACGAGGTGATCCAGATCATCCGCAGTTCGAAGTCGCAGGCCGAGGCTAAGGAACGGCTGGTGCAGATCCAGACGCCGGCGGCGCTCCTGGAGAGGGCGCTCGGTGCCGAGGGCTTCGCGGTCATGCAGGATGAGCGGGGCGTGACGGAGACCTACGGTCTCTCTCCGGTGCAGGCTGACGCCATTCTCCGGCTCACGCTCGGCCAACTCGTAAACCTCGAGCAGGAGAGACTGGGCGGCGAACATCGCGAGCTCCTGGAAAAGATCGGCGAATTCCGGCGGATCCTCTCCAGCGAGGCCAACATCAAGGCGTTGATCCGCGAGGATCTGCTGGAACTCGAACGCAAGCATGCCGACGACCGACGCACGGAGATCAGCGGCGAGGCGGGCGACATCCGCGACATGGCCGAGTTGATCACCGAAGCCACGATGGTGGTGACGATCAGCCGGGCCGGTTACGTGAAGCGGACCCCGGCCGACGTCTACCGGGCGCAGCGGCGCGGCGGCAAGGGGCTCACGGGCGCGCGGACCGACGAGGAGGATCCGATCGAGCACCTCTTCGTGGCCAGCACCCACGACTGGCTGCTCGTCTTCACCACGCTCGGCAAGGTCTTTTCGATGCGGGTGTTCGAGCTGCCGGAACTGGCCCGCGATGCGAAGGGGCGGGCTCTGGTCAACCTGCTCGAATTCGAGGCGGGTGAAAAGGTGGCCGACTGCCGGGCCGTGTCGGGCTTCGAGGATCCCAATCAATATCTCATGCTCGCCACCCGCAGCGGTGTGGTGAAGAAGACGGCGCTCGAGGAGTATCGCCGCCGTCGCACCAAGGGCCTGATCGCCGTCAAGCTCCGCGAGGGGGATGAGTTGGTCGATGCCGTAATCACCAAGCCCGGCGACGAACTGGTGCTTGCCACGGCCAAGGGAATGGCGATCCGCTTCCCAGAGTCGGACGCCCGCCCCATGGGACGCGATACGAGCGGTGTGCGGGGCATCAAGCTCGGTGCAGGTGACCGGCTCGTGGGCATGGTGGTGGCCGATCCCGATGCCACGCTGCTTACTGTCTGCGAGCAGGGCTACGGCAAGCGGACGCCGTTCGGTGTGGGCACGCCGATCGCCGGACCGGCGCCCGGCGAAGAGGGAGAGGCTCCCGAGGCAGAGCCCGCTGAAGCCGCAGCGGACGAGGCGGAGGGGGACGGCGAGTCGAGCGGCATGCGGTATCGCACGCAGCACCGTGGCGGCAAGGGTATCCGCGATATCAAGACGACGGCCCGAAATGGCCAGGTCGTGGCGGTCGTCTCGGTGAAGGACGAAGACCAAGTGCTGATGATGACTGCGCGGGGCAAGATCCAGCGGGTCAATGTCCGCGAAATCAAGGCGATCGGGCGGAACACGCAGGGCGTGCGGATCATGCGGCTCGACGAGAGCGACGCGTTGGCCGCCGTCGTGCCGGTGCCCCCGGGTGAGGCCGAAGAGACGACCGAACCGGTCGCCGGCGAGCCACCGGTGGCATAGCCGCCTCCTGCGGGAGGCATGAAAGCTCCCGATGCTGAGGAGCCGGTCGGAGGCACGCGCAGGAGTCCGGTGAATTCTGCGACTCACGAGCGACGCACGATTCGTCCACGAGCCTCCTGTAGCAGAATCCGCCGGCGACGAGCATGCCGCAGCCGGCGAACCTATGCGGCATGCGTTACTGGGTAGGGCGCTGCCATCCCGGCAGCTTTTTTCGCTGGAAAAGTAGGCCTTTTTTTCGGAGGTAGAGTAGGTTCTTCGGCGGCACCATCACCCTCCGTCCAGGAATCCTTCGCATGCGGATCGCAGTCGTTGGCACCGGTTATGTGGGACTCGTCACCGGCACCTGTTTCGCCAACAGCGGCAACACGGTCACGTGCCTCGACATCAATGCCGACAAGATCGCGCGGCTCAATCGCGGCGAAATCCCGATCTACGAGCCTGGCCTGGAGGAACTGGTGGTCCGCAACGCGAAGGCGGGCCGACTGCTGTTCACCACCGACACCGCTGCGGCGATCAGCAGCGCCCAGGTCGTCTATCTGGCGGTGGGCACGCCGCCGACGGCCGATGGTTCTGCCGACCTCTCGAGCCTCTGGAAGGTGGTCGATGCGATCGCGCCGCACCTTGACCCCGAGGCCGTTGTGGTGACCAAGAGCACCGTGCCCGTAGGCACGTGCGCGGGCATCGAGGCGAGGCTGAAGGAACGCACCGGCCGGGAATGCCGGGTGGCGAGCAACCCAGAGTTTCTCAAGGAAGGGGCCGCCATCGAGGATTTCCAGAAGCCTGACCGCGTCGTCGTGGGCGTTCGCTCGGCCGCGGTGGCGGAGATCCTGCGGAGCCTCTACAAGCCGTTTCTGCGGACCGAGAATCCGTTTCTCGTCATGTCGCCGGAGAGTTCCGAGATGACGAAATACGTCGCCAACTCGCTCTTGGCCACGAAGATCAGCTTTATCAACGAGGTGGCCAACCTTTGCGAACGGATGGAGGCCGACATCGACGACGTCCGCCGCGGGATCGGGCACGACAAACGGATTGGCTTCGCGTTTCTCTTTCCGGGTGTGGGCTACGGCGGCAGCTGCTTTCCCAAGGACGTGCAGGCCCTCGCCGCGATGGCCCGTGACAAGGGCGTGTCCCACCGGATCCTCACGGCCGTGCACGAGACGAATCTCGCGCAGAAGCAGGTGCTTGGCGAGAAGATCGTTGCCCACTTTGGCGGGCAGCTTGCCGGTCGGCGGATTGCCGTATGGGGGCTGGCCTTCAAGCCACGAACCGACGACGTCCGCGACGCCCCCGCGCTCGACCTGCTCCATCAACTGCTCGCCGGCGGGGCGCAGGTGTCCGTCTACGATCCAGAGGCGATGGATCACGTGCGGGCCATCCACGGCGACCGTCTGACGTATGCCGCCGGTGCCATGGAGGCGATTGACGGGGCCGACTGCCTGGCCATCGTCACCGAGTGGGGTGATTTTCGTCATCCTGACTTCGACGAGATGGCCCGCCGCATGCGTTCGCCGACGATCTTCGACGGCCGGAATCTCTACGCGCCGGCAGAGATGCGGACACGGGGTTTCGTCTATCACTCGATCGGCCGGCCGGCCGCGGTGTGAGCGGCGTTTGACCGGAGAATTGCCGGGGATTACAGTCCTCAGGTCCCAAGGGGCCTGTTCGCTCACCGCCTTCCCGTGGAGCTCGTCCGAATCGTGAAACGTTCATCCGCCTCTCTCGTCGCCGTGGCTTTGCTCATCCTTCCTCTCGCCGGTTGTGCCGCAGCTGCGACCAACCCGGAGGCTGGCCCCACTGGCTGGACAAACCTGTTCTTCGGGTTCTGGTGGTTGTTGGCCGTGGCCGGCTCCTCGCTGGCGCTCTACCAGGCTTGGCAGTTCTTCATCTGGATGGAGTCCCAGCCGGCCGGCACGCCCGACATGATCAGGATCGCCGGCTATGTGCAGACGGGCGCCGATGCCTATCTCAAGCAGCAGCGACGGGTGTTGTATTGGGTGTTTGGCGCGGTCTGCCTCCTGCTCCTCTGGATGTCGTTCGGCCTCGGCGTGCAGAGCGGATGGGTGCCGCTGGCGTTTCTCTCCGGCGGTTTCTTCTCCGGCCTTGCCGGTTGGTTCGGCATGAAGACGGCGACGCTGGCGAGCAACCGCACGGCCGCCGGTGCCGAGCGGTCGCTCAACGAGGGCCTTCAGGTGGCGTTTCGTTCGGGCGCTGTGATGGGGCTCACCGTGGTGGGCCTCGGCCTGCTCGACATCATGCTGTGGTTCTTCATCCTCTATTGGGTCGTGCCGCTCTTCGGCAAGCCGCTCTCGCTGGAGGAAATCACCGTCACGATGCTCTGCTTCGGCATGGGCGCCAGCACGCAGGCGCTCTTCGCCCGCGTGGGCGGCGGCATCTTCACGAAGGCGGCCGACGTGGGCGCCGATCTCGTGGGCAAGGTCGAGCACGGCATCCCCGAAGACGACGCGCGGAATCCGGCCACGATCGCCGACAACGTGGGCGACAACGTGGGAGACGTCGCCGGCATGGGCGCCGACCTTTACGAGAGCTACTGCGGCAGCATCCTGGCCACGTCGGCCCTCGGGGTGGCGGCATTTCCGGGCAACTACTCGATGCAGATGGCGGCGATCTTCCTGCCCATGGCGATCGCGGCGGTGGGCACGCTGCTCTCCATCTGGGGCATCTTTCAGGTCCAGACGCAGGAAGATTCCTCGCAGAAGTCGCTCCTCGCGGCCCTGGCCAAGGGCATCAATTTCTCGACGGCAGCCATCGTGGTGGCGTCGTTCGTGGTCACCTTCATGATCATGGGCGGCTTCAGGCACCTCGGGATCGCCGTCGCCGTGATCGTGGGCCTCGTGGCCGGCTGGCTGATCGGCAAGTGGACCGAATACTCGACCAGCAACGAATACACGCCGACCAAGGAACTGGCTGATCAGTCCCTCACCGGCCCTGCCACCATCATCATCGGCGGCATCGCCGAGGGCATGCTCAGCACCTGGGCGCCGGTGCTGATCACCGGCGTCGCCACACTGCTGGCCTTCGGCTTCGCCAACGGCTTCAGCTTCAAGGATCCTGCCGCGTTCGCACTGGGCCTCTACGGCGTGGGCATCGCCGCCGTCGGCATGCTTTCCACGCTCGGCATCACGCTGGCGACCGACGCCTACGGGCCGATCGCCGACAATGCGGGCGGCAACGCCCAGATGGCCGGACTGCCGCCGATCGTTCGCGAGCGGACCGACGCCCTCGACGCGCTGGGCAACACGACCGCGGCCACCGGCAAGGGCTTCGCGATCGGTTCCGCCGCGCTCACGGCGCTTGCGCTGCTGGCCGCCTACGTGGAGGAGGTCCGCATCGGCTTTGAACGCTGGGGTCACGCTGCCGTCTCCTACGACAAGCGGGCCAACGTGCAGAGCGTGACTGTGGCCGGCAAGAACGTCGACCTGAAGTCGGGCGACTGGGTGAAGTTGGCCGGCGGATTGGCGCTCAAAATCGGCGAGAAGCCCGACACGAACAGCACCTGGATGGTGCTCGACAACCGGGCGATTCCAGACTTTGGCAAACTGCCTTCGCTGACGCCGATCGACGGCGCCACGCCCGCCTTCATGGACGAACTCGAGAAGTCGAACCGGATCGTGAGCGCGAAGAAGGCCTACATGGCCGACTACATGCGGTTCTACGACGTCACGCTCATGAATCCCAAGGTGCTGGTCGGCCTGTTCGTCGGTGCCATGAGCACGTTCGTGTTCTGTGCCCTGACGATGAAGGCCGTGGGCCGCGCCGCGAAGGGCATGGTGGAGGAGGTCCGCCGGCAGTTCCGCGAGAAGCCGGGCATCATGCAGGGCACCGAAACGCCCGATTACGCCGCGCCGGTGGAGATCAGCACGAAGGCGGCACAGCGGGAGATGATCCTGCCGTCGGTGCTCGCCCTCGCGGTGCCCGTGGTCACGGGCCTCTTGCTCGGCGTGGGCGGCGTGATGGGGTTGCTCGTGGGTGGCCTCACCACCGGCTTCTGCGTGGCCGTGTTCATGGCCAACGCGGGCGGTGCCTGGGACAATGCCAAGAAGCACATCGAGTCGGGCGTGCACGGCGGCAAGGGGAGCGACGCCCACAAGGCAGCCGTGGTGGGCGACACCGTGGGCGATCCCTTCAAGGACACGAGCGGCCCGAGCCTCAACATTCTCGTGAAGCTCATGAGCATGGTGAGCGTGGTGGTGGCCGGCCTGGTGGTGCGGTACAGCCTCGAAGCCCTGGGTATCTTCTGAGCACACGCGACGGTTCGGGGCTGCCCATGCCCCGTCGCCGGACGTTCGCTACGGCATCCTGCCTGCGCTCACTCGATGCTGACTGCGCTCCGGCATCCTGCCTGCGCTGGTCAGCAACGCCGGCTCTCGGGACATGGGCAGCCCCTCACGGATGCAACGGAACGCGTAGAAGCCCGGAGCATAAGCAATGGGATGGGCCTACATTAACGCCAGGCCCGGAGGGCCGGGTAAGCACCAGCCGACGGATGTCGGCCAAGCGAAAACGACACGACGTCGTGTTTCGCGTGAAGGTTGCCGCTGAGGAGCCGGACGGAGGCACGCGCAGGAGCCGGTGAATTCTGCGACTCACGAGCGATGCTCGATTCGTCCAAGAGCCTCCCGTAGCAGAATCCGCCGGCGACGAGCATGCCGCAGCCGGCGAACCAATGCGGGTGACTTCAGGCTCCTCATAATAGGCGACAATCAAGCTCGTAGGATGCCCTGTTTCGCTTGAGCAAGGTAGTCTCTGGGCATGCGACCTGGTTTTGCCTTTCAACTCGACGCGGTGAGCTCCGGCGGGGCGCGGGCGGGCGTGCTCACGACGCCGCATGGCAGCGTGCCGACGCCGCTGTTCATGCCCGTGGCGACGCTGGCCAGTGTGAAGGGGGTCGACATCGGCCGGGTCGCCGAGACCGGTGCCGGCATGGTGCTCGCCAATGCCTACCATCTCCACCTGCGGCCGGGCGAGGATGTCGTCGAGCAGGCCGGCGGCGTGGCGGCCTTCATGGGCTGGCAGGGGCCCACGCTCACCGACAGTGGCGGCTTCCAAGTGTTCTCGCTCGCGCAGCAAGTTCGCGTGACCGAGGCGGCGGCGAGTTTCCGTTCGCATCTCGACGGCAGGCAGGTGGAGCTTTCTCCCGAAGCGTCGATGCGGATCCAGGAAAAGATCGGGGCCGACGTGGCGATGCAGCTCGATCACGTGGTGGCCCTGCCGGCTACTCGCGATGCCGTGGCCGATGCCATGCAGCGGTCGCTGCGATGGGCGGAAAGGTGTTTGGCGGCGCATCGTCGCGAGGATCAGGCGGTCTTCGGCATCGTGCAGGGCGGCCTTGAGGCCGATCTGCGTGAAGAGAGCGCGGTGCGGCTGCGTGGCCTCGGCTTCGACGGCTATGCCGTCGGCGGGCTGTCGGTGGGAGAGGGACCTGAGGCGATGGTCGCCGCACTCCATGCGACCACACCCCATCTGCCGTCCGATCGGCCCCGGTATCTGATGGGGGTGGGCCAGCCGCAGGACATCATCGCCGCGGTGGCAGCCGGCATCGACATGTTTGACTGCGTGCTCCCCACGCGGTGCGGCCGCAACTCGCTCGTCTACACGTTCGACGGTCAGCTCCGGCTGCGGAATGCCAAACACGCGACCGATCCGCGGCCGCTGGAGGCGGGGTGCCCATGCCTCGCCTGCCGGCACAGCCGCAGCTACCTCCGGCACCTGTTCCTGGCGGGAGAAATGCTCGGGCCGATCCTCGCCTCGATCCATAACCTCACGTTCTATCAGCGGCTCGTGGCCCGCCTCCGCGACGGCGTGCTCTCGGGGCAATTCGATGCGGTCTGCGGCGAACTGCTCGAGCGGCTCGAGCCGGCCCAGGATTCGGCGGGATAGCAGCCAAGGGCCGGGGGCCGCCGCCCCATGCACCGGTCGGCCACCCCACGCCACCACTGCGCCGCGGCCAGCGAATGGCATGTCGGGCTTGTCCGTCGGGCGCGCATCGCACTACATTTGCGGATCTGCCGAATGTCCCGACGAAGGGATGTTCGGCCCGATATCGGAGTTTCCATGCAGCACGAGCCACCAGCCCTGTTCGCCATTCGCCTGTTCGTGGCCGCCGCTGCGCCGCCACCGCCCGGCCCGCTGGAACTGCTCGTCACCTACCTGCCGATGGCGCTGATCGTGCTGGTGGCGTGGATGCTGCTCTACCGACCAGAACGCGAACGCATGCGTCAGCAGCAGGAGCTGCTGGGCGGACTCAAGAAAAACGACCGCGTCATCACGACGTCCGGCATCTATGGCACCGTGGCGAATGTCGATCGTGAAGCCGATCGCGTGTCGCTGCGTGTCGACGAGGCGGGCAATGTGAAGATCGCCGTCACGGTGTCGAGCATTGCCAAGGTGCTTGGCGACAGCCCTTCCCCGGAATCCTGAAACCAGAACCCTGAAACGAGAACGGCATGAACAGTTTCCCCATCGTGATCCAGTTGTTTGCCCAAGCCGCCGACGTGGCGACCGCGGCCGCCGCCGCTCCGACGGCGGCCCTGCCGGCCGCGGCGTGGTGGCGGGAGCCGTGGGCTGTCTGGGCGATGACGCTGCTCACGGTCGCGGTGCCGACGCTGCTCTCCTGGGCGCTCTCGAAGCGTCTGCGGGCCGCCGACATGTGGGGCCGACTGGCAACGGTGCTGGTGGCGCTCGCCGCCGGGGCCGTGGTCACGTGGCTCGGCTGGCCGCCGCGGCTGGGCATCGATCTCAAGGGTGGCGTGATCCTCGTCTACGAGGTCGATGCGTCGCGGCAGGCGGCCGGGCAGGTCGATGACTGCGTGGGTCGGATCGAACAGTTGCTCGCCAGCCAGGATGGTCGAAAGGGAACCGTGTCGCGGATGGCCGACAACCGCATCGCCGTGCGGCTCGACACGGCCGATGCCGCCTCTCGCGAGTCCTTTCTGAAGGGCGTGGAACAGCTCGACTTCGGTGATGCCAAGGTGCGGCTGGCCAGCCGTCGCGCCAGCGGCGAGTCGCTCGATCTCCAGTTTGACGTGGCAGGTCGGTCTGCCGCCGTCGACATGGACAAGCTGGTGGCGGCCGTGAGCCGCCGCGTCAATCCGGGCGGCCAGAAGGAAGTGACCGTGCGTCGCTACGGCCTCGACCAGCTGGAAGTGATCGTGCCGGAGGTCGACCAGTCGGAGGTCGATATGATCAAGCGGGTTGTGTCGAGTGCGGGCGTGCTTGAGTTTCGAATCACAGCCAATCCAGAGGATCCCCGGCACAAGCAGGTGGTCGAACTGGCCAGTCGCTCTCCCGGCACCACGGTGACCGAGGGCGGTCGTCAGATCGGCCGCTGGGTGCAGCTCGACACCGCCAAGATGGGCGCGGCGGAGTCCAGTGGACTCGTGACGCGTGCTCTGCCCGACGGCCGTGTCGAGGTGCTGGTCGTGCTCGACCGTTTCGACGTCACGGGCGGCTACCTCACCCGCGCCTCGTCCAGCTACGACAGCAATCTGCAGCCGTGCGTGAACTTCTCGTTCAGCTCCGCCGGCGCGGCGCTCTTTGGCACGCTCACCGGCCAAAACCTCCCCGATCCCGCCAACAGGCTCACCAGCCGGCTGGGCATCGTGCTCGACGACACGCTCCTGTCGGCGCCGACGATCCGCAGCACGATCTCCGGCGACGGCCAGATCACCGGCAGCTTCAAGCAGTCGGACGTCGACTTCCTCGTCGGCGTCTTGAACGCGGGCAGCCTGCCGGCGGCCCTCGTGAGCGAGCCGATCAGCGAGCAGAAGATCAGCCCCCAGTTGGGTGCCGACACGATCCGCTCCGGCGCGCGAGCGATGCTGCTGGCGACGATCGTGGTGCTCGCCTTCATGCTGGCCTATTACCGATTCTCGGGGTTCGTCGCCGATCTCGCGGTGCTGCTCAACATCCTCCTCGTCGTGGCCCTGATGATCTCGCTCAAGGCGGCCTTCACGCTGGCCGGCCTCGCCGGTCTCGTGCTCTCCGTGGGCATGGCGGTCGACGCCAACGTGCTCATCTACGAACGCATGCGTGAGGAGACGGAGCGCGGTGCGGCGGTGCGGATGGCCATCCGCAACGGCTTCCAGCGGGCCTTTTCCACGATCGTCGACTCGAATCTCACGACGCTGATCACGGCGCTGGTGCTGTTCGCGATGGGCACCGACCAGCTGAAGGGATTCGCCGTCACGCTCATCCTGGGCCTGGTGCTCAACCTGTTCACGGCCGTGTACTGTGCCCGGGTGGTGTTCGACCTGGCCGAACGCAACGGCTGGCTGCGGCGGCTGTCGATGGCCAAGCTCTTCGGCCACACCAACTTCGAATTCGTCCGCTGGGTGCGGCCGGCGATCATCGGCTCGCTGGCTTTCATCCTGCTCGGGCTGGCCGCCGGCGCGAAGCGGGGCCAGGGGCTTTTCGACATCGACTTCACCGGCGGCACGAGCGTGCAAGTGGCGTTCAAGCCCGATCAGGCCCTCGACATCGCTGAGGTCCGCAAGGCCGTGGCCGTGCTGCCCGATGTGGCGGTGAGCGCCGTGACCTCGGCCGACGCGGCGCCCGGCACGCGGTTCAAGATCGACACCTCGGTCCGCAACGACGACCAGGTGGAGCAGACGCTCCGCGAGGTGTTTCCCGGCAGGCTCGCCACCTATTCCATGGGCTTCGGCGAGATCACGTCGACGGCAGGGGATGGCAAGCCGGCCGCAGACGCCGTCGGTCTCCCCACGGCCGTGGCGCTCGACTTCCCAGAGAAGATCAACCTGCCCACGCTGCGAGCCACCATGCAGGATGCGATGCAGGCCGAAGGTGTGGCGGACGCCGTTTTTGAATTGGAGCCGGATGCCTCGCAGACGAAGGGGGTTGCCAGCCGCACGAAGCCCTACCGCAACTGGGCGCTATCCACGTCGCTCGACGAGGCCTCGGCCCGTCGGGTGATCGAGCGGGTGGCGAAGAAGCTCTCCGACACCCCGGTCTACCTCTCGGCCAACTCGATCGGCGGCAAGGTGGCGGGCAATACGAAGATCACGGCGATCTACGCCCTGCTGGCGAGCCTGCTGATGATCGTGCTCTACGTCTGGGTGCGGTTCCAGAACGTCGCCTTCGGCCTTGCCGCGGTGGTGGCGCTCATTCACGACGTGCTGGTGGCGGTGGCCTGCCTCGCCTTCAGCACCTCCTTGAGCCGGTTTTTGGGCTGGGCGCTGATCGACGATTTCAAGATCAGCCTCGACGTGGTCGCCGCGCTCTTGACGATCGTGGGCTTCTCGATCAACGACACGATCGTGATCTTCGACCGGCTCCGCGAACTGCGGGGCAAGAGTCCGTTCGTCACGGCGGAGATGATCGACAAGGCGGTCAACCAGACCCTGAGCCGTACGATCCTCACGTCCGGCACGGCCCTGCTGGCAACGTTGATCCTCTACTTGTTCGGCGGGCAGGGCATCCACGCCTTCGCGTTCACGATGCTCGTGGGCATCATCACCGGCACCTACAGCACGATCTATATCGCCGCGCCGATCGTGCTCTGGCTGCAGGAGGGGGCCGGCGCCGCCCGGCGGAATCAGTCGGCTCCGCGGTCGTCACCGCAGCTGACAGCCTGACGGCGAACCTTCCGTCGTGAAACCCTGCCGGCAATGCCGTCTCTGACGGCCTTGCGCTCGGCGGTAAAGCCGGCGCCGGAGGGCTGAAGCCCGTCTGGGCGGCGGCGGCGGCGCATACTCTCTCTGTGGCAGTCGCTGGGCCTCAGCGCCAGGCCGCGTCGAAAGGATGAGAGCATGTCGCAATTCATGCACACGGTGCGGTTCGTGTTCGGCCTGTCGATGCTCGCCGGAGGGGCGGTGCTGGCCGAGCCATTGGCGTCGGCGTTGCTCGCTGCCAGCCGCAACGGGCCGCCTGCCGCGGAATCGCCGCCGCCTGGCACGCAGGCGGGCTTGCCAGCCGCGATGATCGGCGCCGGAGGCCATGCGATTCCCGACGCGCGGCAGCTGGATATTCCCGGAGATGCGGCCGCGAGGATGGGGGACGGCGGCATGCCGCTCGCTGCTGCCGCAGCGGCAGTGAACCCCGCCCCGTGGGACCAGTCCTCACCCCAGGGGCAGTTCTCGCCACCCCCACCCCCACAGCCGCCGGCTCCGCTGCCTGCCTCCGGCCTCGATTGGTCGCCCGCCGCACCGGCGCTCGACGGCACCTACCGCTCCACCGTTGAGATTCCGCCGCCTCCACTGCTCGATGTCCATGCACCGCCGCCGCTTGCCGCCGGATGGTCGGTGCACGATGTGGCGAAGCCGGTGACGGCGAGCATGGCGACGCAGCCGGCGACGGTGCCCTCGGCGTATGTGGTCCGTGACGGGGATGATCTCACGGGCATCGCCTTGAAGGTGTATGGGCATGCAGGAGCTGCAAACGCCATTTGGGAGGCCAACAGGGATGGGCTCACCGACCCCCAACTGCTCCCCATCGGCATGACGCTCAGGCTGCCGCCCTCGTGGACGCTTCCCGCCACCCCGGCGGGGCAGGGCGGTGCGGGCGGCCTCGCGATCGAGCCCGCCCTGGGCACGTTGCAGAACACCGGCCGTAGCAGGGCGATGGCAGCGCCGCAGCCAGCCGGGCCGGCGGCCCGCGACGGCTCGGGGCCGTTCTGGCTGCAGGGGGCTGGTGCCTCGGCTCCCTCCGCGATGCTCACGGCCGGGCCCGGCCAACGGTCGGGGCAGGAATCGACCGCGGCACCCGCAGCGTCGGCGAGCCGGCCGGCCACGGTGCGGGTTGGCATGGGAGATTCACTCGAATCGATCGCGCACCGGTTTTATGGCGACAGGTCGGTGGCGTCGCGGATCTGGCTGGCCAATCGCGATCGGCTCCGCAGCCCCGACCTGCTCGTGCCCGGAGTCGAGTTGCGATTGCCGTGACGGACTTCCAGCCAGCCCGGCTCTCTACTCGCGCTTGCGGGACAGGGCCAGCGAGAAAAATGTGTTGATCTGCTGGGCGACGTTGAGTGATGGATCGTTGGCCAGTTTGTCGGCCGTCAGGCTGGTGTCGGTCTGAATAAAAAAGGCCGTCGCTTGAGCCGGGTCCTCGAGTTCCTTGGCCTTGTCTGGTGCCTGGTCGGCGCGTTGCTGGAACCATTCGTCCGGCCGGAATCGTTTGAGCTGATCGAACAGACGGCTGGCATCGCGATCTGCCTTGCCGGCCAACACGAGGATCGGAATCTCTCGCTGGATCCCCTCACTCGACAAGGGCAGTGACATCGAGATGCCCTTCGTCGCCCAGACCGGGCTGATCAACGCGAGCGCCCGCACCTGCCGGCCCTGCGGACCCGTCGTGGTGGGTGGCCAATTCCAGTCGGCTGCCGTCCACATGGTGGCCAGCGTCGCGCCGACGCCGCAGCCCACGACGCAGAGCCGGTCGATATCGAGCGCGCCTGCATCGGACCGCTGGTCGATCCAGTTGCGGACGGCTTCGATCTCTCCCCGCAAGGCGGACTGGTCACGAAGCCGGCCCCCGGTCGCGGCAGCCATCGACTCGAGATCGATCTTTTTGAACAGGCGGGGTTCCACGCCATCGGCCTTCGCGCCGTTGCCGGTGGGCCGGGATCCGCTGGCACCGTGGCCGCGGAGATCGGGGGCCACAACGGCGCATCCCGCCCGCTGCAAGGACCTGGCCAGGCCGTCGACCGTCTTGTGTGAGCCCTCCAGATCGTGGACGAGGATCACCGTCGCGGTTGCCTTCGCATCCGTCGGCGCCGGGTAGTACCAGGCCGCGATCCGGATGCCGTCCGAGGTTTCCAGCCGCAATTCTTCCACCGCCTGCGCGGTCGCCACGGCAGCGCCTTCATCCGCCCGGCTTTCCGGGGGGAGCAACAACAGCAGGGTGGCGGCGAGGCACAATGGACCGAATAAACGCAGGCGGGGACGCACGAGCAGCACCATCAAAATGTTTCCCTTAGCGGGGGAGGGGAACCGTGGGACCAGATCCTTTTGTGGCAAAACCCCACGAAAAAAGCTATCATTTGGGGGTCGGCCCGGGCAATGCTGCGGTCGGGGAATAAACCTCTCCGGCCGGAGCGAATGGAAAATACGGGTGCCGAGGTGTTTGGAGAGGCCGGCTGCGGTCACCTCCGTATCGCCGCGGCTTGGAGTGATGTCGTTCAGCGGGCCTAGCCCGGCGGCCGTGTCGCGTGAGCGAGGACTTCCCGTGGAACTTCTGGAAAACCTGTTGGGCCAGTTCAAAAACTGGTGGCAGACGTATACGGGGGAGGAGGATACGCCCTTCGACGGCGACACTCCGGCCTGGTTCGTCAGCCTGTTCATCCACGTGTCCGTGCTGTTGTCGCTGGCGCTGGTGGCCCTGAGGGAGCCCCCCAAACCATCCCCCGCGATCACGATCATCCAGTCGCCGGAGTCCGTCGAGGATGTCCTGGATGCACCGCGGGAGATGGCGGTTGCGGATGAGCCGGAGCCGCAGACCGGCGCCGCGAGCGAGGAGAGCAGCATGGAGGTCGCTCAGGCACTCGCCCCTACGCTCGCTGAAGAGTCTGTGGTTCCGGTCGAGGCCGAACTGGATCTCGCCGACGAAGTCAGGCTCGAACCGCTCGACGTGATTCCCACCGCGGCCACGCTCGACGACACCTTCGTCGTGAAGGGGGCCGTGTCCGCCGGGGCGACCGGGGCCACCGGAGCCATCGATCGGCTCACAGGTGAGATCGCCGCATCGCTCGACGAACGGCCCACCGTCATCTGCTGGGTGTTCGACCAGTCGGTGAGCCTCGCCGGCCAGCGGAAGGAGATCGCCGCCCGTCTCGAGCGGGTGTTCGAAGAACTTGGTGTCAACCGGCTGGCGGCGCACCGGCCCGACCTCAAGAACATGGTGGTCGCCTACGGCAAGAACGTGACCCTGGTCACGAAGGCCACCGACGACGCCGACGCGGTGGTGAAAGCGATTGAATCGATTCCCGTGGACGACTCGGGCGTTGAAATGACCTTCACCGCGATCCGCAATGCGGCCCATGAGGCGAGTGTGTTTCGCAGGGCGCCCCGCAGGAATGTGATGATCATCGCCTTCACCGACGAGGTGGGCAACGACCAGAACGAGGCCGATAAGACCGCCGCCTTCTGCCGCACGCTCGGCATCCCGGTCTACGTCGTCGGCGTGCCGGCACCGTTCGGCACGAAAGACGTGAAGTTCAAGTTCGTCGAATTCGACAAAAAATATGACCAGGAGCCGCAGTGGGCCGTGGTGGAGCAGGGGCCCGAGACGCTCTATCCCGAGGTTGTGCACGTGCGGTCGGGGCGACTTGCCGACGAGGCGATCGATTCGGGCTTCGGGCCGTTCAGCCTTTCGAAACTCTGTGCGGCAACCGGCGGCATCTACTTTGCCGTCCATGGCAACCGCGGGGCCCGGGGCAGGGTGCGCGACGATCAGACGGCGGCGATGTCGTCGCGGCTGCGGTATTTCTTCGATTCCGACGTGATGCGGAACTACCAGCCCGACTACGTCTCGGCCGCCACGATCGACAAGATGCTCGCCGGCAACCGCGCTAAGAAGGTGCTCGTCGAGGCCGCCAGGTCGGTCGAGATCAGCCCGATGGAATCGCCCACGACGACGTTTCCGCGGCAGGATGACGGCAACCTCGCGCAATTGCTCAGCGAGGCTCAAAAGACGGCCGCCCGCATCCAGCCCCGGATCGACGCGCTGGCGGAGTTGCTCAAGTCGGGCCTGCCCGATCGGGATGCGATCAAGGAAAAGCGGTGGCAGGCGGGCTACGACCTGTCGCTCGGCCGGGTGCTGGCCCTGAAAGTTCGGACCGATGCCTACAACACGATGCTCGCGCAGGCGAAGTCGGGGATGAAGTTCAAGGATCCTAAGAACGACACGTGGGTGCTCGAGGAGAGCGACGACGTCTCCAAGGCGGGATCGCAGACGGAAAAAATCTCGCAGCTGGCCACGATGCTCCTGGAGCGCGTGAAGCGGGATCATCCGGGCACGCCCTGGGCGCTTCTCGCTGCTGAGGAGCGGCCGCTTGGATACACGTGGGTCGAGCGCTATACCGGCGTCAACAAGCCGAAGATGGGCGACGGCGGTGGCGGCGGGGTTCCGTCCGCGGGCGTTGACGACAAGAAGAAGATGCTGGCCGTCCCCAAGCCGAAGCGGCCGCTCAAGAATCTGTGATCCGAAACACGGCCATCCTGGCCGTTTGCCAGATCCCATAGAAGCCCGGAGCGCGAGCGATTGGGATCCGCGGTGGTCGGTCGGCGATCCCCCGGCTTGCGCCGGGGGCTTCTATGGGATCGATATAAGCCCGGAGCGGAAGCGACGGGACATGCTGGCCTCCGCAGACGTCGCCGCCAACTGGCGTATCCGCCAGTTGTCTCGCGCGACGAATTGATGTCCGATCCACGCCGAGGGTTCATGACCCGCTGAGATCCCACCCGTCGGCCTGGCTACATCTGAAAAAGGAGCACCCGTGTCGAAAGTATTGCCACTGGTCTGGATGACACTGCTGACGGTGGCCCTGCCGGCCCAGGCAGTCACGCTGGAGCGGATCATCTCCCGCGAGGATCCGAAGTTCAATTGTACGGCCGCGGTGATGACCGTGGGCCGCGACGGCAACGTGTATCTCTCCAGCGTGGTGAACGGCGGTGGTTTCATTCTGCGGGTCAGCCGGGATGGCACGCGAAAGCTCGGCGGCGACGCGATCTATTCGATGGCCAACGCCACGGCCAACACCGAGGGGGTGATCGCCAGCGCCAACTCGCATTTCAACCACTCGGTCAACCTCTACGACGCCTCCTTCAAGCACTTCGCCGCCTGCGGCGAGTTTCTGGTCAACGACACGGTGCAGTGGGATGCACCGGCCCGTGTCGAGGCCGGCGCGAGTGGCGATTTCTACGGCCTCGACCAGCACCGGCTTCGCATCCTGCGGATCAGCCCGGCCGGCAAGATCGTGCAGGTCTATGCCTTCCCGGCGGAAGCCAAGGCCTTTGACTTCCGCGTCTGCGAGGCGACGCAGACGTTCTATCTCCGCAGCCGCGACGGCGTGCTGCGGGGCGTCGGTTTCGATGGCCAGGTGAAGTGGCAGCAGAAAGTCCCGGGTGTCTTCACGGTAGACGATGCCGGCGCGGTGTATGCAATCCAGGGGGCGACGCTCAAGCGATACACCCCGACCGGTGAGCCGCAGGGCGAGGAGATCAGCCTGCCGGTCACGGCCGTGACGGCGATCGCGGTCTTTGGTGAAGACCTCGTCGTCAAGCGTTCCCACGCGGCCGAGCTGTTCCAGGTGCACGACCTCACCACCGGTGAACTCAGGCGGGTCGTGCAGTCGGATCACGAGCGGGCGACCGTCGAGTTTCCGAGTGTTGTGTGGACGGCGGGCGAGTCCGTCCCGTTTGCCGCGACCGCCCACTTCCGGGTTTGGGCGACGGCGCTTGGCGACAGCGACTGGCGGGAATTGGAACGGGCCGGGGATCGGCTCGACGTGCCCGGGGATTTCGCGGGCCTCTATCAGCTCCGCATCGCCCCCACGCTCAATCCGCAGGCCGACAGCGAGTACACGCTGCGTGCGGTGGTCGAGGTGCGGGCTCCCGACAGCCAGGGCACGGTGAGCGTGTGGACGCCGCTCAACCGCGCATGGTGGGGCCGCGGTGAGGCGATTCCGGTGACGGCCGTCGCGCGAACCACGAACACGGTGCCTGAGAAGATCGCGCTCTCCCTGCGTCCTCATGCCGGGCAGGGAGACAAAGCTCCGACCCTGTGGAGCGAAACCGTGTCGGCAGCCCAGGGGGACAAGCCTGGCGAGTGGCGGGCCACGCTCCCCGCCGCCTTCACCGCGCAGCTGGCCCCCGGCCGCTACGAACTGCGGGCGGACGTGGCCGGCTTCACCTGCGTCGCGCAGCCGATCCGCATCGGACCGGGGCTGGCGGCACGCGGGCCATTCCGGACGACGCGGCATGGCGACTATGACGGATACGTCTCCAATGCGTCGGTCTGGGATTTCGCCGACACGGCGGACGACATGCTCGGCTGGGCGCGGCGGGTGGGGGTGAACCAGTTCATCAACCGGATCTTCGCCGGCCGCTATCCGCTCGCGTTTCCCAATACGGCCGATGGGATTGCGCTGCAGCAGGATCTCGAAAAACGCCTCGCCGCGGATGCAAACGGCGTCGCGCCGCAGAAGGCGGCGTTTGGGTTTCCGCATGCACACACGCTCGGCGCGTGGGGTGCCTACGGGTTGCGCGAAATGCTGATCCTGGTCGGCATGGACGCGGGATTGCCGATCGGCGCGTCGATGCCGTGGGCGGCGGGAATAAAGCCGGAGCAGTATGCGGCGGAAATCAAACGCTACACCGAGCCGCTGGCGGCGTTGCCGGCGTTCACCGGCTGGGACTGGGTGGCGAACTGGTGGACGGTGGACGGCAAGCGGTTCGCGACGGCGGAGGAGAAGGCGGCCTACGAGGCCGCGCTCAAGAAGGCCAACGAGACAGGCGTCTGGGATCCGGTCCTCGACACGGTCGGCGACCGCGCCATCAACTGGCAGCCGGAGGCGCAGGAGATTTTCAAAAACGCCCTGGCCGCGGTCGCGCCCGGTCGCACGACCGCCAACGCCGGGCCATATCGCCGTCCGGAGATCTATCCGCCAGTCACGTTTGCCAACGTGGACGAGGTGGATCTGCATTTTCAGGCCGAGCAGATCTCCTGCCCGGACTGGACGGCGCATGCGACGGACTTCTACAAGCGGCCCGGCAAACCGGCGTGGATCCATCCCGAGGTCTGGAACGACAGTGGCACCGGTGAGCAGATCCTGCCGGCGAGTTGGCTGGCCATCATGCGGGGGGCGGATGGCATCGGCGCATCGGGTTCGATCCCGAACTGGGGCGCGCAGCCGACGGACTCCCGCTCCGGCTATCCCGGCATCCCGACGGTCTTCCGCGGGCTGACCGAGTTCTCCCGGCACTACGGCGCGTGGCTGACCACGCTCGAGAACAACGACCGCGTCGGCATCGTCGTGTCGCACCGACAGATCAAGGTGGATGCCTGGGGCGGGATCGGCGGTCGCTCTTTCACGCGGCTGTGGGAGGCGTTCATGAATTGTCTCTACGCCCGCCAGCCGGCGACGTTTCTCTATCCAGAAGACAAACCTGATCTGGGCCGGTTCAAGGCCCTGCTGCTCGTGGGCCAGCAATTTGAGTTCGACCCGCCGCTGGCTGCGCTGCTGGCGCAGGCGAAGGCCCGCGGAATCATGATTTTCCATGACGCCACCTGCCGGGAGTCGTTGGTCAAAGACTTCACGCCCCTCGGCGTGGCATTCGACAGAATTGAAAAACTCCACGGGTTCAACAACGACGCCGCCTGGTGGGAGTTTCCGGAGGCTCTGTTGGCCACCGCACCGACCGTCGCGGGCAAGCTCGCGGTGCTTACGTCACCGGTCGCCGAGGTGGATCAGCCGGAGGTGCTGGTCAGCGAGCGAAGGAGCGGCGACGGCCGCTTTGTCTGGGTGGTGAACAACACCTCGTCCAAGCTCGATCCGGGCCTGCTCTGGCGGGTCAACAACGCCATCGCCACCCGCATGCCGGTCGTCGCCAACGTGACGCTGCCCGTGAAGGATGGAGAAGTGGTGTATGACGTGTTCGCCAGATCGGAGGTGAGCGGTCGGAAGTCGGCAGTCAGTGTCGCCGCGGACCTGCGGTTCAGTCACGCAAGGCTTTACGCAGTCCTGCCGCGGGCGATCCGTTCGCTCGAGCTCCGCGTGCCCAAGGCATTGAAGCCCGGCCAGACCTTCGAGTGGACCGCCACGGTCCCCGGTATCGAAGCAAAGCTGCCGCTGCGGATCGTGCTGCGGGATGGCACGGGCGGGCTGATCGAAGAACGCTCTACCACGACCGGCAGTGGCACGCTCACCGTGCCGGTCGATGCCGCCTTGCCCGTCAGTGTTTCCGCCACCGAACTGATCAGCGGGAAGAGGGCCGGGACGTCATCTCCGGATTCGGAGCCCCGGACCATCGACACGGTCTTCGGCCCGCGGCTGCGCGACATCGCCATCTCGCCGGACGGGACGACCGCCTTGCTCAACGCCTTCGACTGGGGCCATAACCTCTGCGCCATCGACCTCGCCACCGGCAAGACCCGCTGGAGTGGCAGTGTCGGCGACCATTTCGCCTACGCACCGGTCGCCGTGGGTGACGGCTTCGGTGTGCAGGGCTACGACCTCGGGAGCGGCGAGGGCTATCACGTCTACCGGCTGGACGCCGCCGGAAAGGTGATGCGGCGGTTTGCCGTGCCAGGCCTCCCGGCTCGGCTGACGAACTGGGCGTTTGCCCCGCAGCTGACAGACCGGATCAACAACGTCACGTCCGCCCCCGATGGATCATGGATCGCGGCCGCCGGGAATCTGGGGCTGGCGGTGTGGTCGGCCGACGGAAACCTGCTCTGGTCGCAGGATTGGTCGCAGTCGAAACGGTCGACGATGACACTGGCGGCGGCCGACAGCACGACGTTGATCGCCGGACAGAGCATGAAGCTGGCGGCGTTCGAGGCCCGCACTGGCAAAGCCCGCTGGGACGTGACGCTGGCGGCGACCGGCGAGATCCAAGGACTGGCGGCGAGCGCGGATGGCCAGACGATCGCGGCGCGGACAACTGCTCAGAGTGGCCGGGTCTTTGTCGTGCGGGCGGGCAAGGTGATCGGATCGCTGCCGACCGGCGCCGACGCGGTGGTGATGACTCCCCATGGCGGGCATGTGGGCGTGACGACCGGCGACCAACTGAAATGGTACGCCGCGGACGGCCAGTTGCAGTGGGTCTTTCGTGGCGATGGCACGTTGCGGTTCCCGCGGATGTCGCCTGATGGAAAACGGCTCGCGGTCAGCAGTGAGCTGGGAACGGTCTCCCTGGTGGATGTCGCGCGTGGCACGACGACGACACGCGACATGGCCGCGTTGGCGTCTCCGGCCTGGCTGCCGGATGGCGATCTCGTGTTGGCGACGTGGCTCGGGACAGTCTGCCGGCTGTCACCCGACGGGAAGGAGCGGTGGCGGGTGGTGGTCACGCCGGAGCCGCGGTCGGCAGCCGCTCAAAAGGACGCGGTCGCCTCGTCCCGCCTCACCACGTGCTTCAACACCGAGGCGACCCCGCTGCCGGTGATGCCGAATATCGTTTCACCCAAGGCAGTCGCCGTGCAGGCCCGGATGGGCGATAAACCGGTTTCCTTGCAGCATCCGGCCGCCCTGTTGTTCGACGGCGAGACCAGCGCCCCGAAGAAGCCGTGGGTGAGCTGGGACGACATCGGCATGATCGATTCCGGCTGGAGAGGTTCGTTCAGCCTGGAGATAGCCCTCGTTCGGCGGGTGGCGCGGGTGACGGCGATCACGTTCGTCGAAGACCCGGCCCATCCCGAGTCGTGGCTGCGCGACGCGAAGCTCGAATACTGGGATGCCGCCAGTGAGGCGTGGAAGTTCGCGCAGTACCTCACGTCCGATGCGGCCATCCACACCCACAGGCTGAGCCAGCCCATCGAGGGCATGAAGTTCCGGCTCACGCGGCCGGACGGTGCGGGTTGGCCGGCCAGCAACCTGCGGCTGACGGAGATCGTGTTTCACGGCGACGATCTCGGGCCGTCATGGCCGCCGGCCGTGCGGGCCAAGCAGCCGGTCGCCGTGCTGTTCGACGAGAACCTCGCGGAGCTGAACACGGCCCTCCAAAACGGCTTCAACACGGGCTACAAGCCGGTGACGGCCGCGGATGCCTACAGCGGCGCGGCGTACTTTCTCTTCGACCCGGCGAAGAACGTCGGCGGCCTCTCGCAATGCCGCCCGATGCGTGAGATCGACACGTGGCTCTATCCGATCGCAGAACAGCCTGAGGCCGGCCAGTATCGCTGGCTGCAGATGGCGGTGAAGCGGCTGGGCCCCGATCTCAAAGAGCTCAAGCTGTGGTTGGGGCACCCTGATGGGAGCCCATTCACCGTCATCCCGCTCAAGCCCACGGACGACTGGCAACTCGTTCGGGTGGATCTCTGGGCGTTGGCGAAGAAACCGCTGAACGTGACCCAGTTCTGGCTGGCTTTCAACAACGGGGCAGGCGCGGTCGACCAGATCGTGCTCGGCCGGACCGAGGGCGATCTGGACGCGGTAAAGCCCGGTGGCGCGGCGACGGGGAAGAGCAAGTGAGGCCAGATGGGCCAGACGGCCGGGCAACGGGGGCTGGGAAGCCGAAAATTCCGGCATTGGCGGGGTCGCACCTGGCGGATCCGCCAGGTGACGGTGGCGGCACCCCTCGCTAGAGTTGGATTCGAGCTTGTTTCATTCCTGAAGACAAGGAGCGGGGGCAATGAGCATTCTTTTTCCGGGTCCGGCGGCGGTGCCGACGAAATCTGGCGCGCATGCACCGCTGCCAGCAGTTTATGGGCCGATCGGAACCATTGGGCCAAATCGCGCCGCTTTTACGCTCGTCGAGCTGTTGGTGGTGATCGTGATCATCGGCATTCTGCTGGGGCTCTTGCTGCCGGCGGTGCAGGCGGTGCGAGCCGCCGCAAGAAACATGCAATGCCAAAACAACCTGAAGGAAATCGGCACCGCGCTGCACAACGTGCACGACGCCCGCAAGCGATTTCCGCCCGCAAGCGACGGCGTCGACCTCTACCAATACTGGCGGAATCTTGGGGACAATGCGAAAGGCCAAACGGCCTATGACAACGGCGAAGGCGTGGGGTTCAGTTGGGCTGTGCACGTGCTGCCGTATGTCGAGGAATCACAAAAGTATAATTCGCTGAAATTCTTCGCTCCGCCGTCGACCAATACGACCGCCGGACGGGTGCAAGGGGGGCCGAACATGAACACATTCTTTAGATTCTTGCCGAGCGTGTTCCGCTGTCCGGATAACCCGATGCCTCATTTCACGAACGTCTGGTCCGGCAATCGCGACATGGCGGCGAACAACTACGTGGCGATCGCGGGGGCCGACATCGGCACGCAGGGCTCGAGAACCTCCGCGGCGAGCAAGGATTGGTGCACGGGCGGTTATGGATCCGTCGGTTTCAACGGCGTGCTTTTCGTGAACTCGAAGATTCATGCCGGGTCCGTCATCGACGGGACGAGCAAAACGATGATGATCGGAGAGCAGACCGACTGGGCGGTGGACGGCTCCGGACGCCGGAATACGTGCCGCTCGAGCAATGTCGGAGCCAGCCTGTGGACGGGGGCCTGTTGGACTGATCAGACGCTCGGTCACGGTCGCGATATGGTTACGAACACGACGACGATCACGACGCCGATCGGCACCCGGGTCTGCACGGCTGCCTTGCAGGACTGGCAGGGCGAATATGGGAGCAACGGCAACAATTCACCCCTTCGCTCGCCGCATAGCGACGGCGGCACGAACACGCTCTTCGCCGACGGGAGTGTTCGGTATCTGCAGGCCGGCACCGACCTGACCCTGACCAAGAGGCTGGCGGCCCGGAATGACGGTAATGTGATCACCGTGCCGTGAGCCGCGGCCGTCGCGGCCACAAAAAGTCCACTGGAGGGCATGCCGCCGGCGGCTGCCACGTTCGAATCATGAGCATGTTCGCTTTCATTCCCCGCCTCGACTGTGGCGTCCGTGCCGCCGTCGCAGTTCTCGTGCTCGCCGTCGTGATGACCGGCTGCAGCCGCCGCTTCCCGATGGCCGAGGTCTCCGGGAAGGTCACCCTCGATGGAAAACCGTTGTCCGACGCGACGGTCATGTTCGTGCCGGAGAAAGGTTTCGCCGCGGCGGGCACTCTCCAACCGGACGGCAACTTCCGACTGATCTCCGGCCGGCCAGGGAATGGCGCGGTGATCGGTTCGCACAAGGTGGCGGTGATGCCGGCCAATCCGCTCAAGGCCCATTTTCCTGCGAAATACCAAAACGCGGAAACAAGCGGTTTTTCGGTCGAGGTGAAGGCTGGGAAGAACTCGTTCGAGTTCGACCTGACTTCTGACGAAGGCAAACAAGAACGCTGACGTCTCGAGACGCCTTTTTCCCTCCACTGACTGTGGCGGCGCTCGGTAGACAGGAGTGTCTGAACGTGCGTATATTGATGAAAATATTTCGAGGACACTTCGATGGTCCGCTATACGCTTGATTCCGAAACCTGTCGTCGGCTCGGTGAGGCCACGCAGGCAGTTGAGTTGTGTGATGACGCAGGTCGCGTGATCGGCTTCTTCTTGCCCGGGGCGGCGGCTCGGGGGCAGCCTCCAGCCGGCCTGAAGGTCCCGTTGACCGCCGATGAAATCGAGGAGCGACGTGCGCATCGGTCCGGCCGGACCCTGGACGAGATTCTGCGGAGCCTCGAGCCACGGTGAGGCACTTCGTTTTTTGGGCCCCGGAGGCCGACGAAAAGCTTCAATCGCTCATTCGTAACGCGGACGAGGGCAGTGATCTCATTCGCGTCGTCCGAGAGATTGATGTATGGCTGGCGCGGGATCCCCTCGACTTCGGCGAGTCGCGTTACGAGACCGTTCGGCTGGGCGTCGTGCCTCCGCTCGCAGTGCTATTCGACGTTCTGGACGACCCGCCCACGGTCATCGTGCTCGGCATCTGGCGGTTCTGACACGAGTTGCCGCTGGCAGCGATATGGATGAATCTCAGCGGCCGAGGCCTGGGCTAACGGGTGTGAAGCCGTCGTCGGCCTCGTCGATCGTCAGCGGATCCTCCTCGAAGACGATCTCGCCCCACACCGCGGGCACGAGGCTGGCCTCGGAGGGCAGGTCGCTGATCACCGTCTGCCCCTTGCCGCTCCAATACAGTCGCTCGGCTGTGACCACACCGTTCGGATCGCTCCGCAGCACGCCGATGTCGCCCCGCAGCCGGGCGCCGGCCGCCGGCGGCGTCACGCCCATCGCCTTCCAGGGAATCGCGGCGGTGAGCGTCCAGGAGGTCGACTTGAGTTCGTCCCAGCTTTCACGGCGTGCGGCCACCTTGGCCTCGGTGATGGGCCGGGCCTCGTCCATCTCGGTGCGGCCGACGGGGCTCTCGAACAGCGCCCGCCGTTCCGGCGCGGCGCCGGCCGCGACGGGACGATAGAGCATGGCCAGCGGCTTTTTGCCATCGAGCATCGTCAGCACGATCCGCAGGTCGCCGGCCGATGGTGCGGTTCGCTTCGGGTCGGCCGCAGGATCGAGCCCCAGCGTGATGTCCACGGCGTCGCCCCCTTGAAACACCCGCAGCGGGTCCTGGGCGGCATTCCGCAGGGGAGAGAAGTCTGCCACCCGCACCGCGACATAGAGAAACTCCGGGCTATAGGCCAGCGCCCCGACGACACGGTCGACCGGATGATCCCCCGCATGCAGACCGCCCTCGATTCGCTCGTGGATCGTCACGAAGAGATCCTTCGGCCAGGCCGTCAGCGATCCGTCGATCGCGAGCGGACGGCGGACGAGCTTGGCCTGCATTGTCTTGCGGCGTTCGGCTGATGCGCCGGCCTGCGCGGTCGCCCCGCGGCGGATTTCCCACGCGGCGGCTTTGGCCAGATCGTCCGCCGTCACCGTGGCGGATCCCTGCAGGCGGCGAACGTCCTCGAGCCCGTCCACGCGAACGATACTCGCATGGGTGTGGCCGGCCACGGCGTAGACCTTGCCGTCGTCGGCCTTCACGACGCAGCCCTGGTAGTGCTCCATGGGCAGCCGCACGTCGCTCAGATCGACCTTGCCCGGCGTCCACTCGGGCATCGTCCAGCGCCGCAATCCGTACCCCTTCGGACCGCCGAATACGCAGCCGACCAAGAAGCCGTCGGCCGAGTAGCAGAGCCAGTCGCCCTGGTCGCTGTTGGTGAAGAAGTATTCCTCGTCTCCCAGCTCCACGCGGCCGATCGGAAAGTGCTCCTGGTTGAGCACGCCGGGCGGACGCTCGAAGCCAAACTTGCTGCGATAGTAGCCCTCGTGGCAGGCGAACTCGTTGAAATACTCCCACAGCTGCGTCTGGCCGTCCGGGGCGATGAGCCGTGTGCCGATCATAAAGATACGACCGTCCGGCGTGCCCCAAACGTTCTCCGTCCGGGCGCCCTCGCCATGCGTGTGCGTCTCGAAGGTCTCGAGTTTTTTGAGGTCGTAGACGGGCACGCCGTCGGCCCGGAACGACGCGGGCCGCAGCCGGTAGCCCACCGCATAGAGCGTGAGATCCTCGCCCACCGTCCAGCCGAGCCGATTCCTCGGCGCGGCCATCGTCTGCACCTCATCGACCTGCGGCCGGCGGTCGCCGTTGAGATCGCTCCACACAAAAAGCAACTTCTCGCGGTCGACGGCGGCGAACCGCTCGCGGAGATCGTCACGGCGATCGATGTCGCCCCACGCGGCCAGGCTGCCGATGGCGGCCATCGGCAGCGCCACGCCGTCGCGTTCCTCGCACACCGCGGCGATCGGGGTGTGTTTCAGGCCCACGAGATACCGATGGTCGCGGAAGGTGATCGGCCGATCTGGCGGGGGGCCGCCCGCGAGGCAGCGGGGATCGTCGTTGCGATGCACCACGCTTTCGAGCTTCCAGTCACGCTTGTCCCAGTCGATGCGAAAGAGCATGCCGTTGTAAAAGAGCCGCGAACGGTCGTGCTCGTCGAGCCAGCCGCCACCGCCGTATTGCGTCGGCCCGAGAAACCAGCGGTCCGGTGTGCCGTCGGGGGTGAATCGCATGATCCGCTTGGGCTGATAAGAGGAATCGGCCACCCAGATCCGCCCCTTCACGTCCACCGCCGTCTGCATCGGCTGGTCGAGCCGCGCGGGGTCCCACGGGCCGGCGGTGGGACGGCCCGCGCCGATCGTGCCGGCCGGCGCGCCGGCGGCATCGAAGACCTTGATCGTGCCGGTGGCCATGTCGGTCACGAGCAGTCGGCCCTGCTTGTCTACTGCCAGGCCGGTCGGCCGCTCCAAATGGCCCTGCGGCACCACGACGCGAAGCGGCTCGTCGCTCTCGAGCGGCACCCGCACCACCCGGCGGTCTGAGATAGCAAGCAGCCCACCCTCGGCATCGAAGGCGAGCGGGCCGGGCCGGGGCAGGGGGATGTTGCGGACGACAGTCGCCTGGGCCGAGTCGTCTTCGATCGGAGGCATCTCGAGCACCGCGATCCGTTCGGTCATCGGCAGAGTGAGCCCATCGGGGTCTCCGCCGGCCGGGGTCCAGGCCACGATGCCCGCGAATCCGGCCTCGAGGTTCACCCCCTTCGTGATCCGAATGCGAACAGCCCGCGCGGTCACCACGCTACCGAAATCGACATGCCGGCACGTGGGCACCTGGGCGAAATAGCCGTTGAAATTCGGCTCGGGCCGCAGCGTGCCGACCGTCTCCCAGCCAGCCGAGCCGTTGACTGTTTCGGCATCGGGATCGGTCGCACCGTTCCAGATGGAGACTTCAAGCTCGCCGAACACCGGGTAGGAGAGCGAGATCCCGCGCAGACGCTGCGGAGCCGGCCACACGAGCGCCGCCGCCGCGGGCGCGGCAGGGCAGACGTTCCGCTCGGCGATGCGGCGTGTCTGCCAGCCGCCGCCCTTGGTGGCCTGGCCCTCGCCATGCACCCGTCGGGCGGCGGGGGCGGAGTCGGTCATGCGGTGCGTCAGCGCCTGGGCGAAGATGAGCCGCTTGGTCTTGAACCGCAGGGCAAGGGTCTTGAGCCCGCCCGCCGGCGCGATCGCGACGCCCGGGCCTTGGCCTGCTACTGGAGCTTGGCCTGAAGCAGAACCCTTGTCTGAACCGCCGCCAGCCGAACTGTTTTCGAGCCGAATCCACTTCCCATCAGCAGTCTCGCCCGCGTTGAGATCCTCTTCCAGCTCGCCGAGCAGTTCATCGACCTCGGCATCGTCGTCTGCCGTGGCCTGTTGGAGGCTGGTTGATTCCGCCCGGGCTGACAGGGCGTCGGCCGGTTCGAGGCCGGGCTTCAATGCATAGACCGCGATCGAGGCGTCGGGCACGAGCACCGACCCGACGACCACGGGCTTACGGAAGACGACCGCGACCGAGCCGGCGAGTTCGCCCGAGGTCGGCGCATCCCCGAAGCTCGCCTGGGTTGAACTCGGCAGGATCGCGCCGGCCAGCGTGGGCGTGCCCCCGTCGGGAGTCTTCCCCGTGAGAAACGTCGCATAGAGCTGCATCAGCTCGTCGTAATCTTCGTCCCTGTAATTTTTGTCGGCCTTGCCGGCTCGGCGGCCCTTACCCCGAAACAGGCCGACGCCGGGAAAACACTTGGAGGGATCGATGTCTTCCGAGGCGAAGCTCGACACCAGCCACGACTCGGCGGGAGCCTGGATCGACCAATACAAGCGGCCGGCGCGGGCCGCCGCGCCCCCGACGATCTCGTATCCTGCCGTGATCCACGGAAAGGCGGCATCGGGTCGGGCGGAGAAGACCTGCCGCATCGCGAACTCTCGCGAGGGGACCACGCGATTGACCTGTTCGGGCGTCACGAGATAGGCCGAGGTGTCGTCGCAGGCGATGTACATCGGGCCGCGGAAGCCCCGGGCGATGGAACGGGTGCCCCAGAGCTTGTTGCCCTCGAGATCCGTGGCGATGGCGGAGTCGCCGTTCTCCGCGCACAGCGAACCGAACCACATCATGTCGCCCATGGCGGCGGCACAGTTGGGTGCGCCATGGTCCGCCAGCCAGCCTCCGCCCCCCTTGCCGGGCGCCGGCGCCCACCACGCCGGCCGGCCGGCGTTGTTGACCGTCAGTTCGTAGGTCAGGGTGAAGGGCGGCCGGGCGAGGATCTTCCAGGTGTATTCGCCGGGCGGGACGGGCCGGCCGGCGTCGTCCCGCAGATCCCAGGCCTCGCGCACGTCCCCGGATTGCCTCGCGATCTCGGCGGAGAGCCGGCGGATGAGTTTCTTGCCGTCGCGATCGTAGACATGCGCCGCGGCGAAGCCGTCGTACGGCATCTCGTAGCTGATGCCAAAAGGCGGCGTCGCCTCGTCCTGACGGTCGGCGGGTTCCGCCGCCGGGCCGGCGTGCATGACGGCCTGCGCTACGAGGCAGGCAAACATGGCGAGCACGCATTGGCCGCGTCGGCGGAACATCTCGGCTCTCCTTATGGCACGGAGACGCTGCTGGCAGTCGGCAGGATCCACGGCGTCAGCGGGTCCATGCCCGCCACGGCCTCGTAGAACGATCCTACCGCCTCGCTCAGCCCCTCGGCATCGTGGGCGATGACGGCGACCGATTCCTGACCCTTGCCGATCATGTCCCGCTGCCACGCCACGGAGCCGCGACCAGCCCCGGGAAACTCTCCCGCCTTGGGCTGGTAGGGCAGCACGCTCTGCTCGGCGAGGAACTTGATCAAGGGATTGTCCTCCGGCGACCCGAGCAGGATCACCGGCCCCGCGACCGCGAAGCCCGCGACCGTGAGCGGGTTGCCGTCGCCTGGCTTGGTGGCGCCGCTGCCGGTGTAGGTCAGCCCGACCCAGGTCTTCGCCTCCTCCGCGGTGAGCGTGCGAGGCTTGCTGACGTCAGCCGCGGCGACGATCGTGCAGGCAACGCCCCACGGCTCGAGGATCTTCTTTAGCCGGTCCGCGGCCGGCCCGTGGAAGTCGGCGGTGCCCTTGACGATGGTCACGGCATGGTTGACGCGGGCAAACCGGAAGAGGTTTGCCTGCTCGCCGCCGAGCATGATGCCGCGGCGGGTGAGGCCCGCCGTCGCACCGCACGACGATGCCGGCCGGTAGGTGAACGGCGTTGTGCCTTCCTTGTTGTCGAGCAGTTCGGTGACGACGACTGACCAGTCGCCGGCCGGATCATTGGCCGCCAGCGGCAGTTCGAGCGACAGCACGCCCTGTTTCGTGGCCCGATGCAGGTCGTAGCGGACGGTGCCCTTCGGATCGAGCACCCGGATCCGCAGCGGAAGGCTGCCGCAGAGCAGCCCGCCCTTGTCGTCGAGCACCGTCGCGGCGACCCGCAGCGTGATCGGCGTCGATTGCGTCAGATCGCGGGTGACCACCGGCGTGGCCACGCGAACGGCACCGATGGGACGGGCGGTGAGGGCAAACACCCGCATCTCGCCCTTGCCAAACTCATAGCGATCCTTGGCTTTGGCCGGTCCGCCCTTGAGGGCGTCGTAGATGGCTTTGCCCTGTGACTGCAGCGCGATCGTGGCCGCCGTGGGCTTCGATGCGTTTCTGGTTGTCGCAGCCGGATCTGCCGTGGCGTTCACTGCGAAGAGATACTCGACGTCTCCCTCCGCCTGCCGCGTGGCGGAGATGCCGGCTGAGTCGCACTCAAAGAGCGGGGGGATCCCGGCCTTGTCGAGTTGGGCTGCGATCGCCTTGGCGAGCGGCTCCGCGGCCTGCACGTGCTTGGCCACGGTCTGGAAGGGCGTGAGGTCGGGCCATTTCTTCGCGGCCACGAGTGCCTTGTAGGCCTCCGACTCCTCGTCGGGCAGCCGCGGCTTCACTCCCAGATTCACGCTGCCCTTGATGGTGACGGTGCAGTCGCCGCTGAGCAGCACGAGCCCGCCACGGGCCGCGAAGTCTTCGAGCGCCGCCGTCACGGTCGGGTCGAGGTGGCGGATGGCCGTCAGGATCACCGCCTTGTGGTGGGTGGCGAGCGTGCCATCGACGACATCCTCGTCCACGATCGGGAGGAACTGCCGCTGGATCAGCTTGCCGGCCAGGTAGGTAAAGGGCAGCCGTTCGCCCTGCGGCATGGCATGCGCATAGTTCACGCTCCGGTCGGCGGCCTGCGCGGCGATCACATCGGAGAGGGAGTAAAGCATCGCCACCGGCGGTCTCGTCACCGGCATGGTGGTGAAGATCGTGCCCAGCCGGCCCATCAGCCGGTTGCACTCGACGATCGCCTTGCGGGCGCTCGCGTTGCGGGCCGGTTCCAGGGGCGGCGGCGACATCATGCCCTCGATCCCAGTCTGGAACGAGAGGTTTTGCTCCAGGCGATAGTCGTCGTCGGTGGTGTTGCCATACCAGGTCGGCAGATACCAGCAGTCGCGGGCCAGGTCGCGGCCGCGGGCCATTTCCAGATAGTAGGAGGGGTTGAAATACCCGAGGCCGAAGTCGTCGTAGCCGCCGTGGCCGCTGATGATCGGCAGGCTCCGCACCACATTGAAGTAGTAGCCGTCGGTGAAGGCGGTCCACCCGTATTGGCTCTGGTTGAGCGACAGGAAGTCGGGCCGCACGGAGCTCACGCCGAACTGGGCCTCCTTCCAGGCGGCGTCCATGAAGCCGAGCTTCCAGACGGCCCATTCCTTCCAGGCCGCGACGTCGGCGGGCTTGTTCGGATCGAGCTTCCACGACTGCGGCGGCTTGCGATCGAAGGTGGCCTCGAACGCCCGCACCTGCTGCGGCACGTCGTGCGGGCCCATCACGCCGGTTTCCGGGTTCTTCCACCAGGTCAGCCCCGGCTCATCGTAGAAATGCACGCCCGGCACGTTGCCGAAACTGCGATCGATCAGGGCCTGCTGAGCCACCCGCTGCGTGCCGCCGCGTGTGACGTAGGGGTCGGACCAGTCGCACTCGCCGCGGATGTCCATCTGGTGGGCACCGCTCATGGTGCAGACGCTGACCGCGTCGACGCCGGCCCGCATCAGGGCGGCGTGGGCAGGGCCGCCGGCCTTGCCGCGAAACAGCTGTCCGTAATAAAGGTTGTAGCCGAAGCCGGCCTCGCCCTGTTCGAGCAGTTCCTCCGGCTTCTGGGCGGAGCCCCAGTTGATGAGCCGGTAGTTCGAGCGGCGGAGATGGCTGAACACCTCGATCTCGGTCCGCGCGGTCGCCGCGCCGTCGGTGACCACCACGGTGTAGGTGCCGGGCCGCAGGAGCGCGGCGTTGACATGGAAATGCTCCGTGCCGCGGGTGGCAGGCAGGGTAAACGCCATCCGGCCGCCGTCGGCAGATTCCAGGGCGACGTCGAGCGTGCCGGGCTCGGCCTGCCGCCGCACCGTGAAATCGATCCGCTCATTGGTCTGGTAGACCGTGCGTTGCAAGGGCAGCGTGAGGCCGAGTTCGGCCGCTGCCAGCGGGGCGGCCGGCGTGGCAACGGTCGTCAGCCATGCCGCTGTCCATAAGGCGGACCGGAGGGTGGCCACGCAAGGAGCGAACAACCGCTGCGGGATCGTGGCGGCGGGCAGGGTGCTTGAGGACGTCATGTCGATGCGGGCTCCGTGGGGAAGCGTTCGGTCCTTAAGTGCAGTTGTTGTGCGGTCACACGGATCCCCATCGGATAGCATTGATTCGATGGGCACAACTGGCGGATCCGCCAGTTGCCATGAGCAAAAGAGAAATCGGGGACGGGAGCGATTTTGTCGGTTGCCGTGCCAGGCACCGTTTCCATCCCGGATGAGCGGGGCGATGTGGCAACCGGTCGCCGCCGCATACTCGGAGTCCCCCGGCTCCCGCCGGGGGCTTCTATGGGATCAATACAAGCCCGGAGCGTCGGCGATGGGACTGGCGAGGATTCGGTGCCTGGCACCGAATTTCTTCTCACTCGAACACCGCCGGCGCAAGGCGGTCGGGCCGCTCGAACGTGCCGTAGGTCGAGGGCCAGACAACCGGATTGAGAGCGTCCCAGCCGGAAACGTCGTTGTCGTTGAGCATGATGCCAAGTCGGAAGCCCTTGCCGCTTTCGAAGACCACCTCCTGCTCTGGGCGAGTCATCGGGGTCATCGACGACTGCGGGATTTTGACCTCGATGACCATGGCCGTGGCCTTCGACAGATCGGCCCCGGTCGCCGCCTCGATCAGCATCCGCTCCGCGGCCACCGGCGTGGTGTCGTCGAGCACCCGGATCGACCGCGGCGCCACCTCCGGCGAAAGCAGGGCGTTGAGTTCGGGCTTGCCGTAGTTTGCCCGCCAGGTATCGCGAAACACGGCCGGCTTCCCGTCGATCACGGTGAGGTTGTACTTGAAGCCCTCCGGGAAGGAGTTGATGGCGATTTCGACGCCGTCCTGCAGGTAGTGCTTGCCCGGCTCCTTCTGAAAGAGCACGCTCTTGTCGTCGAACTTGATCACCTGGGCATACAGATCGCTGCCCTGCCAGGCGAACCGGATCACCGCACTGTTGTTCGCCGGGCCGATGGCTTTGGAGGCGAGCTCCGGGGTGATCAGCAGCGGCTGAATCCCGCGCCATTTCGCCGGGTCGCCGTTCATCTCGAAAGCCGTGGGGAGCTTCGGAATGACGAGCGGCGGCACCGGCGGCACCGGCCAGGCCCGCACCGGCTGGGGCGGCGCGGCGGCCAGCGCCTGGGCCAGCGGGGCATCCACCTTGACCTTCACGGACTGCTTTTTCATCCGCTCGATACCGGTGACCGTCAGCCAGTGGTAGGCCTGTGCCGAATAGTCGCCGAGCACCATGTGGGCCTTGCCGTCGTTGCCCACGAACCCGTACGACTGCCTTGCGTTGTCGAGCCACATGCCGGTCCAGCCCATGGCAACGGGCGTGCCGAGCACGCCGGTGCCCAGGCCGTCGGCGTCCATGGTTTCAAACTCGCACTCGGCGCCGCGGCCGGCGAAGGTGATGTCGAGCAGGTTGTGGAGCCCGAAGAAACCGGCCTTCAGCCCCTTGGGATCGAGTGGGTTGAGCCACCGCACGTGGCCGTCGGGGGCGATGCCCATGATGTCGGTCTCCCCGCCGTGCTCGGTGCAGAGGTCGGCGCCCGCGCTCCCCTTGAGGAGTGTGCCGGCGACGAGCGTGCCCCGCGAATCGAGCACCGCCTCCTCCCGCGTGTTGATGGTCTCCTTCGTGGTGAAGTCGTAGGGAGAGAGAAACTCTTTCCCGCCACCGACCGTCGGCTTGAGCAGCTGGGCCTTGTCAAATGCGAAGACCGGCAGCCCATCGGGGCCGAGGCCGGTCATCGGCACGGTCATCGGGGCGGCGCTCACGAGCATGCCATCGGGACGAAAGCGGCTCGTGCGGACATGCCGGCCGTTGAGGTTGATGCCGGGCACGGCCGGCGTGACGGGGTCGTCATCGGCGATCAGGCCGTCGCCGTCCGCATCCTTCTGGATGCCGCCGTCGCCGTTGATCCGCATCACCGCCTTGCCCATGCCGGCTGCCGGATTCAACTCGTAGACGATCAGCCCGGGCTTTTTGTCGGTGCGTGTCGCCACGCAGAAGCTCTTGCCACCGGCGTCGAAGCAATACATCGGGTCGCCTTCCATGGAATACTTCCAGCGGACGTCGGGTGACCATGAACGCGTCTTCGGGTCGAGGGCGATGCTGTAGCCGCCGCCCAAGTTGAAGAAGTGCATGCGGTCGTCGCCCGCGAACTGCCCGGCCGAGATCTGCTGGCCCCACATGCCGAGCGACTGTGCCAGCGGCTTGCCTGATGCATCAAAGATGAGCAGCCGCGGTGCATCGGCCACCGCCAGTTCGCCGGCGGGGCCGACCGCCAGCGACGCTGGCGACCAGAAACGGTCGGAATTGATCGGCCCATAGCCGTCGTCGCCCGTGCCGATCGTGTGCAAGAGCGCGAGCTTCGCCGGATCGGAGCAGTCAAACACGCTCACCTTCCTCGCCGATTTCGACCAGACCGCCAGTCGGCCATTGGCGACCGCCAGCAGCGCAGGCTCCGGCACCGGCGAGGCCGTGGCCTTGACCTGCCCGGAGGCGTCGAGCGCCACCAGTTCCTTGCCCTCCTTGATCACCCACAGCAGCCCCGTCTTTGCGTCGGCCGACGGCCATGAGGGGGAGACGACGGCGATCTGACCTGCGCGATCGAATGTCTCGCCGTTCCAGAGCACGAGCTGGTTCGCCACCGGATCGGCGCTGACGAATTTCCCATTCCAGAAGGCAAGGCCGCTGCCGGGCTGCTTGGGATCGGTCCAGGGCTTGTCGAGGATTTTCAGGAGCGTGCCGCCAGCGAAAGCTGCACCCTCGCCGGTGGCGGCGTCGAGACGGAGCACCGAGCCGTCGGTCTGCCGCAGCAGGCAGAGGCGGCCCTTGTCGTCAATCGCCACGCCCGCGGCATGCGTATGGCCGCCCCCTTCCAACGCCCAGTGGAATGTGTGCAGATCGGTGGAGAACGACTGCGCGTGGACGCCGGATTCAAAGCCGCCGCGGATGAGGATCAGCCCGCCGGCTGGGGGAAAAACAACCATCTGCGGATCCGTGCCGAGCCGGCTGCCGCCCCGGGTCTTTGGCTTCGCACTGTTCACGGCGTCGCCGTTGCCGGCGGCGGCGACATACTCGAAGGCGAGGTCCGACTCAATGACCTTGAGTTCGTAGTCGCCCGCCGTGAGCGGCTGCCCCGTCCAGGTGCGGCTCGGCAGCCAGAACTCGTGGCGCCCCTTGGGCAGCGGCTGGTTTTGGAAGAGATAGGCCACGAGGTCGCCGGCCGGCGTATAAAGCCCGGCGCTCGCCACGCCCGCGCCGCTTGCGATCTCAAACGTGCCGTCGGCCGGCCGCGGCGGCTTGAGTGTCGTGACGCCGACGGCGCCCACGCCCTGCCGCTCGCCCCGAGGCTTGCCGTCGATGTCGTCAGCGGGAGCCTTTGCGCTAGCAAGTTTCTTCGCGCCCCAGGGGGCGGTGACGGGCAGATTCGGCGACCAGTCGAGCATGTTCGTCGCCGCGTAGGTCTCCGAGAGCGTCACCGGCAGCATGAGCGAGTGGTGGTCCTGACCGGTGAGCGAGGCCCATGCGCCCACCTTCTGCCGCGATGGCCGGCCCTTCACGTCGCCAAAACTTCCCGTGAAGTTGCAGACATAGAGGTTGTGATCGAGTGCGAGGTCGGCGCTCTCGGCCAGGCTCACGCCGATCTGCGAGCCGACCACGAGGTTGTTGAAGATGCGGCAGCCTCGGCAGCCGGAGATGGTGATGCCGATCGCCGAGTTGTTTGCGAGCGTGAGGTTCGCCGCCACGCAGCCCTCGGCCTCGACGAGTGTCAGCCCGGTGCGGTTTGCCGCCAAGACGCAGTTCTCGATCCGCGCGGCCGTCGCCTTCTGCACGAGCACGCCGCTCTGGGCGCCGCGGACCACCACGCGGGAGACGGCGGCATCCTTCGTGCCGACGATCGCCACGCCATTCTCGCTCGAATTTTCGATCGTGAGGTCGCTGACCCGCGCCCCGGCGCCGAGCACGACGCCGTTCTTCTTGCCTTTTGCATTGAGCACGGTCTGCCCGCGGCCCGCGCCTTTGAGCGTCACCCCCGCGGGCACAGCCAGGTCGCCGACCTCGAACGTGCCCGCGGGTATGGTGACGGTGGCGCCGGCCTGTGCCTTCTCCAAAGCCGAGAGGGATGCCGGCGGCAGCGGCGCGGCGGTGAGCGACCGGCCATCGAGCGCGATCACGAAGAGGCCGGCGAGGAGGAGCGTGGCGGTGCCGTGGCACATGGAGAACGAGCTCATCGGTGCGGGTTCCTGGGAAGGCGTCGGCGAATAAGGAAGCGGCGGGCGGACAACACAATCGAGGAGACAACTCATCTATGACACTTGAACCAGCCCGGTTCCACAACTGGCGGATCCGCCAGGTGCAGGCGATATCGTAAGATGGCAGGATCGATCGGCAGCTTCTGTCGCTCCGTCCGCTTTTCCATCGTTGCGGTTTTGAATCCATGACCAGACGACCCACGATCTCTCGTCCACGGTTCATCGAGACACCGTACGTGCCGTGGCTGGCGATCCTCGCCATCGCACTGACGCTCACCGCAACCGCAATCACCGCGGGCGAGGTGTCGTTTACCGAGACCGATTCGAGCCTGCGGCTCGACAACGGCCTCGTGGCGGTCGAGTTCGACCGGAAAGACGGCGCCTGGACGTCCCTCACGCACCGCTCCATCGACGGCAGCCTCGTCGGCCGCGAGAAGATCGGGCCGGGGGTCGATTTCCGGATCGACGAGACCTGGATGGTGGAGACGCTCGGCTCGGTGCTGCTGCGGCACGCGGTCGAGCGTGACACCGCCTCCGGCGGGGCGACGCTCGCGCTCACCTACGGCGTGGGCAAGCGGCCCCCATTTGCCTTTATCCCGGAGCGGTGGAAGGACCGGGCCCCCGATCCCGCGCCTGTCTACGCCCCGCCGCCGCCGTATGAATTCGAGCTGACCGTCCGCTCCACGCTTCTTCCAGACTCCGCGCGGATCGATCGGCGGGCGACGCTCGTCCGTAACCTCGGCAAGAACTTCTTCCGCAGCAGCTTCCGCCGGCTCGACGGCTTTCTCTTCGTGCTGCCCAACGTCGTCGTGGGCCGGCCGCAGGACTGCACGGTCAACGTGCCCGGCCCGCTCTATACCTACACCTTCGTCGAGGCGGGCACCCCCTACGAAAAGCTCGCCGGCACGTATATCGACTCGAAGACCACGCCCGACCGCCTCCCCGGGATCGTCGGCATCGAGAATCACGCGGCGGGGCTGACGCTGGCCTCATGGATCGACGCGCGGGCTGAGGTGGCCTACCAGACCTACCTGAGCGGCGACGGCAACCGGCTGAGCGTGCTTTTCCATACGCTTCGCAGCGACCGCCTGGGCGATGCGGGCCGGATCGAATCCGACACGCAGAGGATCGTGTTCGCCCCGGACTTCCGCACGGCGCAGGCCGAGCACCGCGCCGAGGTCGCCCGCTCGCTCCCCTTGAGCACCACCACGCCCGACTGGGTTCGCGAGATGGTGATCCTGGAGATGATGCCGCAGTTTCACGGTGGGTTCCGTGGCCTTGCCGACAAGCTCCCGTTCTACCGCGAGATCGGCTTCAACACGCTCTACCTGATGCCCCACTGGGTAGGCGGCTACGGCAATGCCGATCCGCGGCAGGTCGATCCGGCGATCGGCACGCCCGACGACCTCAAGGCACTCGTCAAGCGGGCCCACTCACTTGGCATGCGGGTGCTCTTCGACATGGTGATCCACGGGTTCGCCGCCGGCGGCGCGGTGGCCCGGGAGCATCCGGAGTTTTTTACACGCAACGAGCAGGGGCTCGTCGAGACACACTTCAACTGGGGCAGCCTCAATACCGACCCGGGCAATCCGGAGTATGTGAAGTTCATGGAGGAACTGGTCATGAACGACCTGCGGACCTACGACATCGACGGCTACCGGGTCGACGCCAACAGCTTCAAGTCGCCCAACTGGGATCCGACCTGTCCGCGGCGGCCATGGCAGGCGTCGAGCACGCTGCCACTCTACCGGGCGATGTATGCCGCCATGCAGCGGGAGAAGAAAGACGTCGTCTTCTACAGCGAGATGTTCGGCCCCGCCTGGCACTCGGTGAGCAACCTCGCGCAGGATGCCAACTGGGCCGTCGTCACCGATCTCTTCGCCAAGTTCGACGAGGGGAAGGCCAACGCCGCCACCTACAAGGCGGGCATGCTGCAGCTGCAGGAGTCGCTGCAGCCGGGCGTGAACCGGATCCGGTTCTGCCGCAACCACGACACCTGCTGGTTCTTCCCGAAGCACTGGCGCGGCTACACGCCCCGGTTTCTAGCGCTCGACGGTGTGCACATCCTCACCGGAGTGCCGGTCGTCTTCGCCGGCGACCGTAACCATCCGCCGGCGCTCGAAGACGACCCAAACGCCGTGGAGCACTACCGGAAGCTGATCGCGGTGCGGAAGGAGCGGCCGGAGTTTGCGAAGGGTGAGCTCTTGCTGCGGGAGATCGGCTGCGACGATCCGTGGGTGTTCACCGCCCTGCGTCGCGATGGCAACCGCGTGGGCCTGCTCGTCTCGTCGCTGGCCGCCGTCGAATCAACGGCCCGCCTCTCGCTCGACCTGCCGGGCCGCACGCTCCTGGGCGTGCAGCTGGTCGATCCGGTCACGGGCGAGAAGGTTCCAATCCGGGACGGCGTCGTCACACTCAAGCCGTTCCAGACGCTCGTCGGCCGGCTGGGAGAGTGAAGGGCCGGGCCTTGCTGGGGTGCAGGACGCAGTCAGCGGGCTCCCACTTCCACCACCTCGGGCGACGAATGAGGCGGCGGGATCGGGAGCCCCTCTTCCGCAAGGCCGTCGAGATGAAACTCGATCGCCTCGTGGATGAGCCGGGTCACCTCGTCGCGCGAAGTCGCTGCGGCGATGCAGCCAGGGAGATCGGGGACATACGCTCCAAAGCCGGTCTCGCTCTCTTCGATCACCACGAGATACTTCATGCCTCACCCTCTTTCTTCTCGTTCCGCTGGTTTTTCAGACCGGCCTGCTTCAGCACGCTATTCAGAGTGCCGGGCGGAAGATCTGCCGAAGGCTTGCCGGATACTGTCACCGTGCCTGATTTCGTCGGATGTCGAAACTGCCGGTGACTGCCGCGTTGGCGCACCTCGACCCACCCATCCTCCTCCAGTTGCCGCACAAGATGCCGAACGGTGACAGGCATAAAGAAGAGAATACCGGAGAAAAAGTGTCTGTGGCAATGTGCCGGCCCCGCCTGGCACTCTGCCGCTCGTCCGGTGCTGGGCCGCCGTTCTGTCATCCCTGCGAACGCAGGGATCCAGTGCCTTGGCCTGGTGATGCTGGATTCCCGCTTGCGTGGGAATGTCGTCATCGGAGTTCCGCCTCCCAGACGATCTTGTCCGTGACGCTGCAAAAGAACTCCTGTCCCTGTCCGACCTCGATCACCAGGACGTTCTTGCCGGCCTGCATCTCCACGGGGATGCGGTGCTTGCCGGCATGGTAGCCCCGCAGGCAAGGCTTCTCCTCGTCGTTCGTCTCGGCCGGCGTCACATCCTTCCCATTCCAAAACACCTTGGAGATGCCGGTGGCGGTGTTGATCCAGGCCTTCTTTGCCTCCTTCGCGTCGATCGTGGCGTAGAGGTGGATCGCGCCCTCCTTGTTGATCTCCTTCACGGCATAAGAGAACCCGTTCCGGCGTTCCTGCTCGTTCCAGTCCTCGGCCGAGCGGTTGTCCTTCGGCTCCGGGTCGGGAATGGGGAAGGTCTTCCAGGTATCGTCCACGGCCAGGCCCTTCACCGCCTCCTCGGTGAGCGGTTGGGCCTTTCCGTCCGCAGCCTTCGGGGCGAGGCGAAGTCTCCACTCGCGAATCACCCCCGGGAAGAGCTGCGGCTTGAATTCCTTCGGAAGCGGCACCTCCTGGCAGCCCATGGCGTCCAGGATCGAACGCGCCATCAGGGTCTGGCCGAGGTAATTGGGGTGGATGCCGTCAGGGCTCATCACCGCCTTCCCATCGTCGCGGGCTTCGTTCTGCAGGGCGTTGTTCTCGGCGACGGCGAAACCGTATTCCTTGGCGACCTTGCGGATCGCCTCCGCATAGAGAGCCACGAGTTTCTCCGCCGGTTCCCGCTTGTCCTTTGCCTTGACGTCGATGATGCAGGGCGTGAGGAGGATCATCCGCGCGCCCTGGGCCTTGACCTTGGAGGCGATCTCTCGGAGTGCCTTCTCATAGATCTCGGGCGCCTCGCCGTGGAGTGCGTCGTTGGTTCCGGCGGCAAGCGTCACGAGCGACGGCTGGAAAGAGAGAACGGTCTTGTTCATGCGCGCGGCCATGAGGGGCGCAGTGTCGCAGACCACGCCTGAGCAGACCACGGTCGGTACCGGCTTGCCGGCGTCCTTCAGGGCCTGCGGGATCAGCTGCGCGTACGTGCAGCCGTCGGTGATCGAGTCGCCGAGGCAGACCACGACATCCGCGGCCTTCGGGAGCAGGCCGGGAGTCTCCTCACCCGCGCGCAAGCGGGTCGCGATCAGGGCCAGGCAGGCACAGACAAGGGAAAGGGTCAGCAGCGACAGTCTCATGGGCGTCTCCTTAGGTCTCAGGAGTATCGGTCCGGAAACGCCCTGGCGCAAGCGGAACGCGGGCAATTGACGCGGAAGGCGGAAGGCAGCAAGGTTCCAGAAAATTGCGACACCTGGCGGATCCGCCAGGTGCGGCCGTGAGGGGGGGTGGCTATGATCGAAAGTATGGGGAAAGGAGTATCCGATCGCCTTTCCAGGCATCGCCGCGTTCTCACGTCATCGCTTACGGTCTCTTCGACCGCTTTTCCGAGGGAGTTCTGTCATGGCTACGTGCCCATGTGGGGTTCATGATCGGAGAACCGGTTTCGGCCGCCGCGGCTTTACGCTCGTCGAGCTTTTGGCCGTGATCGCGATCATCGGCGTGCTCGTCGGCCTCCTGCTCCCGGCCGTGCAGTCGGCCCGCGAGGCGGCGCGAAGCAGTATCTGTGCCAACAACTTCAAGCAGATAGGCGTGGCGGTGCACAACTTCATCTCGGCCAAGGGCTACTATCCGCCCGCCGGCACGGCCCACTGCAAGAATGTCTCAATCCACGGCGGTTCCAACGTAGGGGGCGGCTATACGCGTGGCATGGGGGGCTCGTGGGCACTCTGGATTCTGCCCTACATGGAATACAGCCGAACATTCTCGCGGATTGACCTGGGCAAAGATTCCTATGGATGGATGGATGGAGGTGCCGGATCGATCGGGAGCGTGTGTAGCAAGTTTTATCCCAGCGACTTCCAGTGCCCAACTAATCCCAACAAGCCTTGGATCATTTATCGTGATCAGTGGCTGGCCCCGGCCTACATTGCCATCGGCGGCGCAGACAGGGACATGAAAGTGGTGAACGGTGGGGTAAACGTGGCGGCCAGCGACGGCTACACCTCGGGCACAAGGTCGTTCCGCTGGATTGGTGGCTCCAACGGCGGCGACATGGCGGACAATGGCGTCATGCTGCTCAACGGCAAGGTCAAGCCGGAACATGTCACCGACGGCACCAGCAAGACGATGATCCTCAGCGAGCAGAGCGACTGGGCCGTGGCGCTCAGCCCCAATGCGACGTTCCAAGCAAGCGGCCTCTATCGCGGGCCGAGAAACGGCTACCAGTGCACCCCAGCCCAGATCCTGTGGTCTGGCCACTCGCAGATGATCGATGGCACGCGGACGTCCTTCAATCGAGGCTACGGGTGGGGTGTTCAAAACGTGACCACGGTCACCGATCCTCTCGGCACCCGTGTCTGCCCCACGGCCGGGAGTGATTACGGCGGCCTGTTCTCCCAATCGAGCAAGACCCCGATCCGTTCCGCCCATGCAGGGCCCGGGGCCTGGGTCCTCTTTGCCGACGGGAGCGTCAACTTCCTGGCCGAGGGCATCGACACCAACCTGTTCAAGGACATGGCCGTCCGCGACAGCGGCCAGCAGAAGGGGCTGTCGCAATAGCCTCACCTTCCAAGATGCCCCTTTCTGCGAAAAGATCCCTGGAACTCTCATGATGTTGAAGAAAGCCCGGCGTGCCGTTGGACGCGTTGGTGCGTCCCTTGCGTTCTGC
Source organism: Pirellulales bacterium (assembly GCA_044236455.1). Classification (GTDB taxonomy): domain Bacteria; phylum Planctomycetota; class Planctomycetia; order Pirellulales; family UBA1268; genus CAMCQY01. Next base: position 4,692 of record JBIIGJ010000010.1, on the reverse strand, counting down.
TGCTGCCTCACGCTGACGTTCTCGTCGCTTGCCGGCTGCGGGACCGGCGACAAGGCGAGCGTCCGTGGCAAGGTGACCCTGGCCGGACAACCGCTGGCAGATGTGCTTGTCATGTTCGCGCCCGAAGCGGGCCCGGGCGCCGGCGGTGTCACGAATGCCGAAGGCACGTACGAACTCTTCACCGGCGGAGCCCACGGCAAGCGGGTCTTCACCGGCCGATGCAAGATCTCCATCAACGAGGCCGAACTCGTGGACGCAAAGGGCAACCCCAAGCCGTTGCGGTTCCCCGCCCGCTACACGTCGAACGAGAGCAGCGGGCTCACGGCCGAACTGAAGGTGGGCCCGAACGAGTGCAACTTCGACCTCGAGCAGAAGTGACCTGCCACGCAGGACGCGGCAGCACGACTGAGGCTCCCTACTCGAGCACCTGTCCAGCGTCCACCAACCGCACTCGGAGCGCGTCGTACGCCACATTCTGCACGGCACGCCCATCCGGGATGGCGAGCGACGCCGCGATGCCGGCCGACTGCCCGAGGATCATGAACACAGGCTCCATGCGGATCGACCCGTAGGCGATATGCGTGGCCGACAGACAGACCGGCACCAGCAGGTTCTCGCACTCGGTTCGCCGCGGCGTGAGTGACCGATATGCGATCGGATAGGGCCGCGGGCACCTCACCTGCACGTCTCCCTCGTTTCGCACCACGGCACGGCCCTCCTTTGTGATCGCCACCCGCTGGCAATTGTGGGAGTCCATGTTGTAGGCCGCCAGCCCGACCGCCTCCGGAGCTTTCCGCCGACCGAGGCACTCGTGCTCCGTCATCATGTGCTCGCCGACCAGCCGCCGGGCCTCCCGAACATAGAGCTGATGCGGCCAGTGGCCGGTGGCTGCGAATTCCCGCGGGTCGAGCCCCCACCCGGCCATCTGGTCACGGATCGCTTGTGGAACAGCCGGATCGTTGGCCAGGAAGTACAGCAGCCCCTGCTGGTAGGTGACGTGCTCCTGGAAGATGGCTTCGCGGAGACGGTAGAGTTCGGGAAGCGGCACCGCCAGGCCGCGGCGAATCGGCAGGCTGGCGGCGTGCGCACCCGGCTCGTAGGAGCCGTCGGCCCATCGATAGTTGCCGCCGATGAAGTCGGTGGAGAATCCGCCGCGGTTGTTGGAGTCGCCCGCCGCCAGGTGAAGCGGCCCCTTTGGATAAGAGAAATCCCATGGTGTGTCGGCCGCTGCGGCGATGAAGCGGGCCAGCAACGCGTAGCGGCCCGGATCGTAGCCGGCGGGCTTTGGGAACGGCACGCGGTCGGGGCAGTTGGAGAGCTGCATCCGGAAGTTGAACGCCTGGAGCTTCGTATCCCCCGCACCGGGCCGTTCCGTCTCGGGCTCGCGCGAGATCTCGGGCAAGAGGCCGGAGCGAGGATCGCCCGGCGTCACGTAGGGATCGACATCAACGACGAATTGCTGCTCGTCGAGGAATTGCACGCCGTTGCATGACTCGTCGAACTCTGCAACCGGCTCGCGGCCGACGCGGTAGGTGCAGCCCGCGGTTGCGAACAGGTCCCCCTCGTAGGTCGCGTCGATGAAATACCGGCCGGTCACGCTGCCGCCATGCTCGAGATCCAGTTGTTGGATGCGCGGCCCCCCCATGCCCACGCCCGCGAGCCGGGCCTCCAATGCCACGCTCACGCCGGCCTCCGCAAGCAGCCGGCGAAACGTCGCCTCGGCCACCTCGCACGAAAACCCCGTGTTGCGGCCGATCGCCGCGTAGAACTCGCGGGCGAAGCCGCCGATGGCGGCTTCGTTTCCAAGGTCGGTCGCCGTGAGGCCGCCGGAGGTCATGCCGCCAACATGGCGATTGAACGAGACGAGGACGGCGGTCTTGCCGCAGCGGGCAGCTGCGATCGCGGCTGCGACGCCGCCCGGTGTGCCGCCATACACGACGACGTCGGCCGCCAATGCCCGTGTTTTGGTCAGAGGTGCAGGCTCACGATAAGAGCGTGGTGGCTCCGCTGCCGAGGCTGAAAGAGCGAGGCAGCAGAGGGTTGCGGCCACCACCATGCGAGCATATGGCATCGTTATTCTCCGTTCACCATCGGTCAGCCAACGTTGGCTCCGCACACGTCGGGCAGATGACGATCGGCTGTCGAAAAGGGTTTATCGCCCCCCCTGCAACACGGGCACAACTGGCGGATCCGCCAGTTGTGCGGTTGGCTATCGGGGACTCATATAAACGGTTTCGCCGGGTCCAACGGCGGTCTTGCATTACGGAGGCAGCATGAGCACACGCTTCATGAGGCGGAACAGTTCCTTTGTCCTGACGGCCATCGCGGCGGTGGCCGTCGCTATAGGCACCTTCGAATCGGCCGCGGCGGCGCCAACGGCTTCCGAATGGCACGACACCGACATCGGCCAGCCCCCGGTCGCCGGCTCCAGCCAGTTCGCCGGTTCCAGCCAGGTTGCCGGCTCCAGCCAGTCGGGCGATCGCTCGCTGCGGATCATCGGCTCCGGAACCGGCACGCACCAGAAGGGCGACCAGTTGCATTTCACGTCGATGGCCCATCCCGGCGGCGACGTGGAGATCGTGGCCAGACTGTCGGCCTTCGAGGGGCCTGACCATGCCCGTGCCGGCATCATGATCCGCAGCGGCACAGGATCCGCCGGCCCGGTCGCCACGGTCGAGTTTTGTTTCCGTGATACGAAGGAGAGCGATCACGCTCTCCGTTGGATGGTCCGCGATCAGGCGGGCACCGACGACGGCAGGATGTTCCATGCCCAGAGCGGCATCGCCATCCGCCAGTCGCCGCCACTGTGGCTCAGGCTCACTCGGCTCGGCAGCAACTTTGCCGTCTCAAAGTCTCCGGACGGGAAGCTCTGGAGCCCGCTGGGAAACACCAGCGGCAGCCAATTCGCAGCCGAGGGGCCGCTCGAAGTTGGCTTCTTCGTCGCCGGCGGCCCGGGCAAGGATTCAGCCAAGGCGACGTTCGACGAGATCAGGATTGGTCCGCCTCGACTCGATCACCGCACCAGCTGGGTGGGCAATTCGTTCGGCGGCAACCGCTCCGACCGGCACGTCTCCAACCATATCGGCAGCCTGTGGACCGCCCCCGATGGCACGTGCTACACGAACGCTTTCTGGGACGAAGGCGGCGGCGAGGCGATCAAGCTCTATCGCGATGGCCGCGTTGTGAAGAGCTTCCGCGACGGCAACGAGGCGTTTGGAAGCGGCTTCTGCGGGGAGGGATCGATCACGGGCGACGGCAGCCATGCCTACGCGATCTCCAATCGCTACCTCTGGGAGACCGACATGCTCGGCACCGCTGCCGCCACCAAGCCGCTCTATCTCACGATCGATCCCTTCGACAAGGCGAAGGGCATGAACATTCTCTGCGGATTGGCGAAGGTGGGAGAAGAACTCTTCGTGGGCGATGCCCGCGACAACTGCATCCGCGTGGTGCGGCCCGACGCCTTCACGCCGCGGTACCTCGCCGGCAACACGACCGTGAACATCGCCGCGAAGCCGGTCGACACCGCGGGCGTCGCCAACGCCGCGCCGGCGATCGTCTATCAGAGCCAGCGAGAGACCGACTACACGCCCTACGTCGTCTCCGGACTGGAAACCGGCAAGGCCTACACCATCCGCTGCCACTTCGCGGAATATAAAGAGGAAAAGCCCGGCCGTCGGCTGATCAACATCGGCGGCTCGCAGACCAAGACCGTGACGGCCTTCGACGTGGTGGCCGCGGCGGGCGGGCCGTTCAAGGCGGCGGTCGTGGATCTCCCCGGTGCCAAGCCCGACGCTGCAGGCAAGCTGTCGGTCGTCTTCGAACGCGGAGCCGGCGGCAATGGGCATATTGTCGTCTGTGGCTTCGAGGTGCTGGCGGCCGACGGAAAGAGAGTGTTTGCCTTGAACTGCGGCGGGCCGGCCGTGGACGGCTTCGAGGGCGAACTGCACGAGGTCGCCGACCGCCGGTTTGCATTCGACCGGCCGGGATCGATGGCCGTCGACTCACGCAGCCACCTCTGGATCACGCAGCGGGCCAACGACTTTCCGGCGAAGGCTGAGACGACGACGGCCCGCTATCCCGCTGCGATCAAGTGCTTCAAGCCCAACGGCACCTACACAGGTCGGCAGATCACCGACGTCGTGAATCCGGCTGGGCTCGCCTACGATGCGGTCAACGACCGGCTGCTGGTGGCCGAGAACGGGCCCGACCAAAACATCCGGATCTACGACCATCTCGCCAGCAAGCCGGCGCTGGCCGACACGTTTGGCGTGAAGAAGGGGATCTACGCGGGCAGCCATCCCGGCCGCATCACCGATCCGGCAGCCGGCGGCGATGCCAGGTTTTGCAGTCTCACGGGCGTGGGCATCGACGAGAAGGGGGCGATCTACGTCTCGTCCGGACTGCAGGGCACCGACCTGCGAAAGTTCATGCCCGACGGCACGCTCGCCTGGCGGCTCAACAGCCTGATTTTCTGCAACACGCCCGACGTCGATCCTGACAGCGACGGCAACGAGATCTACAGCACCTACGTCCACATGGGGCTCGATCTCGACAAGACCGCGCCGGGTCGGGAATGGAGCTTGAAGAGCTATTCCTGGGATGCGGGCCGGTTCGGCACGCCGCTTCGGCAGGGGAATTCGCAGGCAATCGTCCGCCGCGTCGGCCCCGAAAGGAAACTTACGCTTTACA
>JBIIGJ010000118.1:0-9481 GCA_044236455.1 Pirellulales bacterium | reverse complement strand
CGAATCGTTCGGCGTGGTCGGGCCGGGGCCGGATCTGGGCGAGATCGCCGGCGATGATCTGAAAGAGTCCGCTGGCCGCATCGGCCATGAGCAGTTCCAGCGTCGGCGCGGTCACCCGCAGTCCGAGGTCGGCCGTGTGTTCGAAGATCTCGTGCATGATCGAGCTTGAGTGTTTCTACGGTTGTAGGGGGCGATCGGTGGCGGACTGTTCCAAGCACTTGCCCCAACCCCTGCCGAGGGGATATCGTGCCGCTGGGGCAGCTGTCAAAAGGCGTGCATGGATGAAATACCGATCCGATCCAGGCTTCACGCTCGTGGAGGTGCTGGCGGTTGTCGCCATCATAGGCGTGCTGGTGGGGTTGTTGCTGCCGGCCGTCCAGGCTTCCCGGGAATCGGCCCGCCAGACGCAGTGCGGCAACAATCTGCGACAGTTGGGGCTGGCGCTTCATTCGTTCCACGACGCTCGTAGTGAATTCCCCCTCGCGAGGCAGGCTACGCAAAACTTCCTCGGCCCCTCCAGCTTTTCCGTTCTCCCCGCGCACCTGGTGGGCGTGGCGGAACGAAACCCGGTCTCGTTTCCGTTGCAGCCGGCCCAGGTGGGCAGTTGGCTGCTGCGGATTCAGCCCTTCATGGAAACTAGCGAGATCGTCTCACTCTGGAGCCAGCCCGCGACTCTCGACGAGGCCTACGCGATGTTTTGGCAGGTGAGCGGGATCCGGGTGCCGTCGTATACCTGTCCGTCCGATGCTCAGGCCATGAAGGGCGTCAGCCCCTGGGGGTACGGGATGACGAGCTATCTGGCCGTCAGCGGCAATGACGAGTTCGTCGACGACAACGGCCATGCCAGCAACGCCCGCAACGGTGTGTTTCCAACACAGAACTGGTCCTGGTCGCCACGACCGAAAGTCACGATGAAGAACATCGTCGCCGGACTGAGCAAGGTGGCCATGGTCGGCGAACGCCCTCCCTCGTCCACGCTCTACTACGGCCGTTGGAACATGACCGACTTTGACACCGTCATGGGCAATCCGAACATGGAGTTCTCGGTCATTCCGACCGGCCGAAATGGCGAAGCCTGCCCTTCACCCGGGTATTACCGGGCGGACACCCCCGACAATCCGTGTGCGGCAACCCATTTCTGGAGCTTTCACCCGGGCGGCGGCAAGTGGTTGCTGGCGGACGGCGCGGTGACGTGGATCGGTTACGAGGCCGGCACGACGGTGCTGCCGGCCATGTCGAGCATCGACGGCTCAGGAGTCGGTGATCAAGTCTTGTCGAGGCAGCCATGAAGTTGATCAACCCGTTGGGCATTCCATGGGACGAATATTTCGCGATGCACCTGCGCGAAATACTCGCTGTTGCGATGGTTCTCCTGCTCCTGTTGTTCATGCTGCCGTTCGTAGAACTTCCCGGCTCCACGGCCCTGACTGGACGCGTCACCTCGCAGGGCAAGCCGGTGGTTTTCGGCACTATTACTGCCATCACCGCCGACCAGCGCACCTTCTCCGTGCCGATCAACGCGGACGGCACCTATCTCCTCAAAGATCTGCCGGCCGGCCCCGTACGAATCTCGGTGTCGAGCCCAAACCCCCGGCCCGTGGTCGAGCAGCAGGCAGTCGAGCCGGAGGCGGCCGCGAGCGGCGGGAAAACTGCGCCGGGTGATCAGCGGTCGAAACCGACCGGAAGCGGTCAGGCGGCCCCAGGGTCGCGTGGCGGGGCCGCGGGCGGCAAGGCAGCCGAGGGAGTGTCCATCGCCGCATCGAACGACAAACTACCGGAGCCTCCCCTGCCCGCGCCGGTTCGGGCTTCACAGGCGGGCTGGTTTCGGATTCCGGGACGTTACGCCAGCCCATCCACGTCGGGTCTCGGCACGGAGGTACGGCGGGGTCGCATGACCTTGAACCTGTCGCTGGACTAAGCCCCCTGCGGGGAGACCCCCCCCTTCGACTGCTATAGTTGAGCTGGGTCGTTCCTGAACCACAGAGGGCTCTTTCATGTTCGCACACACTGGCGTCCGCTCCGTTGCGAAACACCACGCCGTTGCGCAACACTCGGTTCGTGCGTTCCTGGTTATGGTGTTGGTGGCAGGCCGTCTGGCCGCCGCCGAACCCACGCCGCCGCGGGCGGGCATGGCCCAGCCACGCAGCGGCACGACCAACCAGTTTGGCTCGGGCACCATCACGAATCGCTCGGACGGCACGAGCAGCCAGACGAGGCCCTTCGGCTCCGGTTCGATCACGACCGAGCGTGGACGCGATGGCAAAACCGTCACGGGCAACACGCAGAAGTTTGGCAGCGGCACGATCACCCGCTGGTCTGACGGCACGACCACCGAGACGCGGCCGTTTGGCTCCGGCACGATCACGACGGAGCGAGGTCGCAACGGCCAGACGGTGACGGGCCATACCCAGAAGTTCGGATCGGGCACGATCACGACCAGATCGGATGGCTCGAGCAGCCGGAGCCAGCCGTTCGGCAGTGGCACACTCCAGCGGGATCAGCCGGGGAGAAGTCCGGGAGGCGGAAACCGGTGAGCGAGGGTGACCGCAGGAGTCTCCATCCCGGTAGCCTCGGCTTCCAAGGCATGTGCGTCCAGTTTTCTTGCAACAAAAATTGACGGCTTAAAGCGTGAACCGCCGCGGGATGATCCAGCACGACGCGTTTCAATCTGGTGTCATGCCCTCAAGGATCGCCCGTGATCCTGAGGGCATCCCGCAGGGCATTCAGCCCAGCCGTATGCTTGGCGGGGTTCGAAGAACGCAGCTTCTCAATGTTCAGCAGCTTCCAACGGGGGGCCGGAAGCCGGTCCGCGCCCGCCACTGGAAACAGCGACCAGTCCGGATCGCCCGCCTCGAAGCCGAGGAGAAACGCCCGCTCCGCTTCAGTCAGCGACGCCTTCACCAGCCCAGTCAGCTCTGCGAACGTGGCCTCGTGGCCGGCGTAGTCGAAAGGGTGCAGCGTCATGCCCGAGAACTCGCCCGCGAACGTCTGCCGCTGATCCTTTTCCTCCGGCGTCAGGAGTTCCACGATCGGTCGCCGATGGCCAATAAGATTGGTGAGCAGGCCGACCCGCACGTCGCTCCCCAAACCCTCCAGATCGAGCAAGTGCCGAACGTCGAACAAGTCACGGGGGTGCTGCCGGTCGAGGGCTGCCGCTATCTTGCCGCCAAAAAGATCGGCATGTGACACGACCGGAACCTCGACGAACGACTCGAATGCTTCTTGGACGGCGGCGGTACAGGCCAGCGTGCGGACAGGCCATAGCGATCCACGCTGCAGCGGATTGACCTCGATCTTCACTCGTGCCCTTCCCCGCTGGCAGTGCATTTTGACTTCCATGTCATCGTCTTGGGGCACGAGGGTTAGGCGAGATCCTGGCAACAGATCCTCGGCTCGGGCTTTGATTCGTCCCAGCCTCTCGGCAATACCGGCCAGTGACAGGGCACGGTCTTCCAGCGGCAAATAGGTCAGGTCGATGTCGACCGATAGCCTGGGCATGTCGCGGACAAAGAAGTTGATCGCCGTGCCGCCCTTGAGCGCAAATGCGGCCTCTTCGGCCACCAGCGGCAACAGGTCCAGCATGAGCCGCACCTGTGCCCGATAAGCCTCGTTCATTCCTGCACCAGCGAACGGGGTACGACGATTTCATACTTCGCCACATAGGCGCCCTTCGGCACGATGCTCCGGGCGCCCGTGCCAAGGTCGATCCGCTCTCTTGCCAATTTTGTGACAACGGGCAGGCGGGCACGTTCGGCCATGAACATGAACAGCCGCTTGACCTTGACCGACGAGCACGTCTCCAAAAGCGACTGCATCACCTTGGGCCGCAGCGTCCGCTGGTTCTCGAGCAGGCCGTAGGTCTCCACGAGATCCATACGTTCCGGTCCCAAGAGCAGGCATTCGAGGATCGCCCGCTCAGCCGCCGAAGCCAAGAGTGAGAACCCTCCGAATTCCTGTGCGCGGACGGCGGCCCCGGCCGGCAGGAACTTCGACGTCACATGTGTCACCTTCTCGGGCCAGCGATGCCGCCGAAACCAGAGCGGCGGTCGAACGGTCGGCGCAGAGAACAGCCAGACCTCCTCCCGGCCGAGGCGCACGAACTGGCTGGTGCCTTCGGCGGCGAGAGCCGTGAGGCCGCCGACATGGACGGCCAGTCCGTCCTGTGCTTGAAGAGCGTGCAGGGCCCCCTGCCAGGTGGGCGTATCGCCAGGCCGCTTGAAGACACCCGCACCGAGCGATTCCAGCCATCCGCCAGCGACGTACTTCTGCGTGTGCTGTGGCGTGACGCCCAGGGCCCCCAGCGCAGACCGGGTGACCACCCCATGCCGGGGCAAGGCATTGACGAGGGACTTCAATTTGGAGTCGCCGGATATACCCACGGTATATTTCTAGCATGTAAATCAAAGAACGTGAAAAAAACTGGTCTCCTTCCCAAATCCTGATCCAGGTCTTGTGAGAGAATCCGCGTGATGGTCAGGGGCTCTGAATACGAGCGAGCGACCACCGAGGCGGTGCAAATTCCGGTGCAGTCAGTTGCTGCACCCGACCGTCAGGAGCCTGCTCTGGAAAAAGAAACAGCCGTATCGCCCGCGATTGCGGGAGATACGGCTGTGCTGCCTGGCCTAAAAGTACCCCCACGGGGAGTCGAACCCCGGTTTTCGGACTGAGAACCCGACGTCCTGGGCCACTAGACGATGGGGGCGTGGACCAGCTGATTTCCAGCTGTCGTTCTAGCAGTGTCGGAGAGGGTGTCAAGCAGACTTGAGCCGACGCTTTTGTGCCGGAATCGCCGGTATTCCGGCGGCCTCTCTCATGGCTCGCAGAGGCCGGATTGCCGGAGCGGGTTTTACGACCGCCGCGGAAATAGGCCCGACCTGTGGGGCCGCCGGCGGCCGACCACAAACCCGAGGGCGAGGGCCGCCACCGCCGCCCCCCCCAGAAGCCAAGCCCGCCGCGACCGCTCCCGCCGATCCGCCTCTCGCTCACTCCGCTCCCGATCGGCAGCCTCCTGCAACTGCTTCGTCGCCTCCCGCAGTCTGGCAGTCTGCGCCTGGGCCCGGCCGGCCAGCGTGGCCGACGCAACCCGGGGAACGCCCGGCAAGGCGGCCGCCGGTTTCCAATCGGCAGCATCCCCCTCCCAGGCCAGCGGCAGTCGCCCATGTCGCGATCCCGTCGAGATCGCCATCTCCACCGCCTCGACAGCCCGCAGCAGTTCCGTCGGCGATTCGCACCGCTCCTGCGGCTGCTTCGCCAACAGCTGCTCCACGATCCGCCCCAGCCCCGCCGGCAGCTCCGGCCGAAAGGCGGCCAGCGGCAAGAGCTGCTCACGCTGATGGGCCAACGCCACCGCAAGCGGCGTCGGCCCGCTGAATGGTGGCTGGCCGGCGAGCAGGTGGTAGACGCTCGCGCCCAACGAATAGAGATCGCTCCGCACGTCGACCGGTCTGCCCGCGGCCTGCTCCGGGCTCATGTAGAGCGGCGTGCCGAGCGTCATGCCGTCCTGCGTCAGCTCCAGGTCATCCTCGAGCACTCGCGCGAGCCCGAAGTCGGCGACCTTCACCTCGCCAGCCGGAGTCACGAGCAGATTCTCGGGCTTGATGTCGCGATGCACGATCCCGGCCTGCGCCGATTTCGAAAGCGCCGAGCCGACCTGCGACAGCACGCTCAAAGCCTGTAACGGATCGAGCGGACCGCGGGCCAGCAACCAGGCCTTCAGTGACGGACCGGCGACATATTCCTCGGCGAGGAAGTAGACGCCCTCGACGCACGCCACCTCGTGGATCTGCACAATGTTGCCATGCACAAGCGCCGCGGCGGCGCGGGCCTCCTGCGAAAATCTCTCCACGGCGGCCGGATGACGCGAGGCATCGCCTCGAAGCACCTTCACCGCCACCTGCCGCCCCAGCGACTGCTGCTCGGCCAGATAGACATCCCCCATCGCGCCGCTTCCCAGCCGGCGCAGGAGCCGATACCCTCCGAGGCTTCGCCCGGAGAGATCGTTTTGATGGGCAGCGGCAGGCTCAGGCTGTGACATGCACCCTGAGTATCGACGCCGCCCTGCCAGCAGGCAATCCATTCCCCGATTCCGCCCCTGATCGGACTTCCCGCCCGCTCCCCCGCCGAGTTCAACCGCACGGCGACACGATGGCATCGTGTCCGGGGCCGTCAGTCGTCGTAGAACTCCCGAGGCGCGGCCTTGCCCCGTCGGCGGCCGCCGAAGAGGGTTCGCACGCCGAGCACAACCAGCGCCAGCCCACCCGCGGCCGACAGCATCGCCCGGCCGTTGGTGGAGACATCGAAGACGGCGGCCAACCTGGATGCCAACTGCGTTGCATCCGGTGGCAGGGCTGCAAATGGACCATTTTGCGGCGGGGGCTGCCGGGTGGGATCGAAGGCCTCCGTGGGAGAAGCGAATCCTTCGGTGGCTGGCTGCCGCGGCCCGTCGAGGGTTGCCGCCGCCATCCTGATCCGCGAGGGCTGTTCTGGCGATTGCTGCCCGTGATCGATCGCGCGGGCGTCGGCATAGGCGGCCGCGGCCGCGGCGGTGAAGCCGCTGGAACCCGCGCTCGCCAGAAACACACGCAGCCGCGTGGAGCAGCTGCCGATCGTGCGGCCGCTGTTCTGTCCGAAGAGCACGCCGGCCAACTCGCCGCGTTCGTTGAGGATCGGTCCGCCCGAGTCGCCCTGCCTGGCACCGGCCGACAGTTCCACGAATTCCTTGGGCTGCCCAGTGCCCGGGGAGAGGTATTCGGTGCAGCGGCCGGTCTGGGCACGGTAGGGCCCGCGACCGTAGCCAGCGATCGTGAGCACGTCACCGGGCGCGGGAGCCGCGGGGGCCAGCGGCACCGGCGTCGCCGGCGGCTTCCAGATGACCACTGCCGCGAGGTCCCATGTCTCGTCCGAGCGGACGACGGTGCCGGCCGTCTGAAAGCCATCGGGAAACTGCACGAGCACCGCGGAGCGACTGTCGCGAACGACGTGCCAGTTGGTGAGCACGAGCCCCTGCTGGTGATTGGCATCGACGAGCACGCCCGACCCGAGCGACGCGCCCTCCCGCTCCGCCGCCACGATCCGCACCACCGCCGGGTGCGGAGTCTGCCCGCTCAGCAGGTAGTCGGCAAACGCTTCCGGCTGCCAGCTGCCGTCACCCTGCGCGGCGGCCGGCAGGCTCGCCCAGGCGAGCAGCCATGCCGCCGCCAGCAGCAACCCAAAAAGGTGACAGCCACCAAATAGCCGCCTTCCCAAAATCTGGTGGCTGGCACCTTTTCCCATGGCTGCTTTCCGCAGACAGCTACCGCGATGTGCCACGCGTGGACTGCCGACGCGTCTCCCGGTTGATGATCCGCTTGAGCAGTTCGCGACGCAGACGCTCGCGTTCGCGGAGGGCCTCCGGTTCCGGGGAGGCCGTACCGGCCGGCGGAGAGAGAAGGCCGTTTTGATGGCTGATCATGGGCAATGCTCCTGCTGGGCGGCGACCGGCCTTCGCCGCATCGCTAGGTATCGCCCGGCAGACAGGCCAGCCGGTAGGAAAAAATCGCGGCCCGTAGCGGTCCGCACAACCGGCAGGGTTTGCCGGCGAGTCGCGGCTCTACCGCCGCGTTGGCACGACGCCGGGCGCGGTGGAGGGCACCACGGAAAACCCGGCCGCGCGGAGCTGGTCATAGAGGGCGACCACATGGTCGCGGTCGGAGGTCTCGACGGTCACCTCCACGCTCGTCACGAACACATCGGGGCCGGAGAAGGCCCGGTCATGCACGATCTCCTGCACGCTCGCGCCCGCCGCGGCGATGGCGGCGGTGAGCTTGGCGATGCCGCCGGGCCGGTCGGTCACCTGCGTCGTGAACCGCCAGAGCCGGCCGTCGGCCGCCAGACCATGCTTGATCACGCGGTCGAGGATCGTCAGGTCGATGTTGCCGCCACAGAGCAGGAGCACGACCCTGCGGCCGGCGAGTTCCTTGCCGACGTCGCCCATCACCGCGGCCAGCGCCGATGCCCCGGCTCCTTCCACCACGGTCTTCTCCAGTTCGAGCAGCCGGAGCACCGCCAGGGAGAGCGCCTCCTCGCCGACGGTCACCACACGGTCGACAAGCGGCGCGGCGATGGCAAACGACGTGGCCCCGACCTTGCCCACGGCGAGGCCGTCGGCGAGGGTGGGCCGCGTCGGCACCTGCGTCGGCCTGCCGGCCGCCAGCGAAGCGCTCAGGCTGCCGGCGGCGGCGGGCTCCACCGCGATGATCTTGATGTCGGGCCGGAGGCTCTTGGCGACGGTGGCCACGCCGGCCAACAGGCCCGCGCCCCCCGTGGGCACGATGATCGCCTCGGCATCGGGCACGTCTTCGAGAATTTCCAGGGCCATCGTCCCCTGCCCTGCGATCACCCGGGCATCATCGAAGCCGTGCACGAGGTTCAGGCCGTCGCGAGCGGCCATCTCGACGGCCAGCCGGCGGGCGTCGTCGAAGGAATCCCCCTCGAGAATGACCCGGGCGCCGAGCTTGCGGCAGGTGGCCACCTTCACCAGCGGCGCAAACCGCGGCATCACCACGGTGACCGGAATGCCGATCAGCTTGCCGTGGTAGGCGAGGCCGAGGGCATGGTTGCCGGCCGACGCGGCCACCACGCCGCGGGCCCGCTGGGCGGCGTCGAGCAGGAGCAGGGCGTTGCGGGCGCCGCGTTCCTTGAAGCTGCCGGTCCGCTGGAGCAGGTCGAGCTTGCACCAGATCCGGCAGCCGGTGAGGTCGGAGAGCGGAATGCTCGGCGGACATGGGGATCGGTAGATGCCGGAACGGATGCGGTCGTGGGCCTGCCGGATATCGTCGAGGGTGACGGCGGCGGATGTCGCGGGCGTGGCTTGAGTTGTCATCAGGTCAGCCGCTCTGGCCGGTGAAAAGAACGCACGTCGATCCATTCCATGCCGGCCCGCCTTGCCGCCTCGATGCCGAGGTCGCTGTCTTCCCAGACCACGCACCGCTCCGGCCGGGCACCGAGCCGGCGGGCCGCCTCCAGGAAGGGATCGGGATCGGGCTTGTGCCGCGACGTGTCTTCGCTGGCGACGATGGTGTCGAAGGCGGCGGTGATGCCGACGTGGTCGAGGATCTGCCGGCAGACCTGCTGAAAGCCGCCGGTGACCACGGCCATGGGCACCCTGCCCCGCGAGCGGAGCACCACCTCCACGACCGGATCGATGGGCTTCACGTGGGCGAGTTGGGCGAGAAACACCTCTTCCTTCGTGCGGGCGGCCTGTTCGATGTCGATCTCGATGCCCTTCTCGGCGGCGAGGGTCGCGACGATATCACGCGTCGGCCGGCCGCCGAGCGCATAAAAGCGGTCTTCGTCGAAGGCGATGCCGTGGGGCTGGGTCACGGCCAGCCAGCCGCGGTAGTGGGCTGGCATCGTGTCGGCGAGCGTGCCGTCGCAGTCGAAGAGGATCGCGTCGTGGTTTTGGAACTGCCACATGGGGAGGGTCGACGGGGGGGCACGGATG
>JBIIGJ010000117.1:0-9559 GCA_044236455.1 Pirellulales bacterium | reverse complement strand
CTGGCCGCCGATTCGCCACTGAAGCTCGCGGGGCCTTTCCGGCCCGATGCGCCGCCCCACAAGCGGACGATCAAGGATGTGCCGGGCTGGAACGGCCTCGTGGTCGAGGAACACGCCGGCACGGTCACCTGGCGGGCGTCGCTCGCGGCAAATCCGGCCGGCAAGGCCGCGGAGGTCCGCGGCAGCGTCAGCCTGCAGCTCTGCCGTGACAACGCCTGCACGCCGCCGGAGACGATTCCCTTCACGGCGGCCGTGTCGGCAGAGGCGGTGCTCACGGCCACCGCTCCGGTGACGGCTGCCGACGGCTCAGGAGGTGGCACGGCCAGCACCCCCATGGAAGCCCAGGGGCCCGACGCTGGGGCTTCGGTTGGCGGTGCACCGCTCGCTGTCGCGGCTCCGGTGATGTCAGGTTCGCCTGCGGCTGCTGCGGTGGGCAATGCCGCCGGCGACACGCAGGGCAGCGTACCGCTCTCGCTGCCGGTGGCACTGCTGATGGGCCTCGTGGGAGGGTTGATCCTCAACCTCATGCCCTGCGTGCTGCCGGTGCTCGGCCTCAAGTTGATGTCGTTTGCCCAGCAGTCCGGCCGGGCCCGCCAGGAGATCTTTCAGCTCAATCTCTGGTACTGCGGCGGTCTCTATGCCGTGTTCTTTCTGCTGGCAACGGCGAGCGTGGCGGCGAACATCGGCCTGGCAGGATCGAATCTCGCCTGGGGCGAACAGTTCACGTCGTCTCGGTTCAATATCGCGATGGCGGCGATCGTGTTTGCCTTCGCGCTCTCCTTCCTCGGCGTCTGGGAGCTGCCGATTCCGGGCTTCATCGGTGCCAAGGCCGGGGCGATGCAGACGCAGGAGGGGCCGCTCGCCGCGTTCCTCAAGGGCGTGCTGAGCACCGTGCTCGCCACACCCTGCAGCGGCCCCTTCCTCGGTCCCGTCTTCGGCTTCACGCTCACGCAGCCAACCGGCGTGACCTACGCCGTCTTCGCTGCCATCGCCACCGGCATGGCGTTGCCCTATCTGCTCGTGGGTGTGTTTCCCGGTCTCGTGAAATTCCTGCCCAAGCCGGGCGCCTGGATGGAGACGCTGAAGGAGGTGCTCGGCTTCGTGATGCTCGGCACGGTCGTCTTCCTGTTCACGTTCCTCGACCACGACTGGTTCGTGCCGACCTTCGCGCTTTTGATCGGTATCTGGGCCGCCTGCTGGTGGATCGGCCGGGCGCAGGAGGCCCGCGCGGGCGACATCGGGTTTGGCCGCTGGGTGCAGGCCGCCGGCATCGTGGGCATCGTGGGCAGCCTCGCCTTCATGTTCCTCGGGCCGGTCGCGTCGGTGATCCCGTGGGAGCCCTTCTCACGTGAGCGGCTTGCCAGCCTACGAGAGAAGGGAGCAACGGTGCTGGTCGACTTCTCGGCCGACTGGTGCATGACCTGCAAATACAACCTCGCCACGGCGATCGAGACGACGAAGGTGAAGACCGAGATCGAACGCAACCGTGTGGTGCCGCTGCTGGCCGATTGGACCGACGGTTCGCCCGAGATCAAGCTGATGCTCGAGAGCCTGCAGAGCAAATCGATTCCGGTGCTCGCCGTGTTTCCGGCGGCGCGTCCGGGCGGCCAGCCGCCGTCGCCGATTGTGCTCCGCGACCTGATCACCGAAACCCAGGTGCTCTCCGCCATCCGCGAGGCCGGGCCGTCACGCGCCGCACCGGCTGAGATCCGCGCCGCCTCGAAGCCGCTCCCCGCCGCCGGGCATTGAGGACGGCTGGCCCGCGTGGCGGTTTTCAGCCCCGGAGTCCCCGGGTTGCCACCCGGGGCTTTCTGTCGTGGGTGGTGGTGCACCGATTGACAAGAAGCCCCCGGCGGAAGCCGGGGGACTCCGTGCGGCGCGGAGAGTCGTTCAGGAAAGAATGCCCTTCACCACGTGGCCGTGCACGTCGGTGAGCCGGTAGTCGCGGCCCTGGAAGCGGTAGGTGAGCCGCTCGTGGTCGACGCCGAGGCAGTGCAACAGCGTGGCGTTGAGATCGTGGATGTGCACGGGATCCTGCACGATGTTGTAGCCGTAGTCGTCGGTCATGCCGTGGACGACGCCAGGCTTCACGCCGCCGCCGGCCAGCCAGATCGAGAAGCAGCGGCCGTGGTGGTCGCGGCCGTAGTCTTCCACGAGGCCGCCCTGGCCGTAGACGGTGCGGCCGAATTCCCCCGCCCAGACGACGAGCGTCTCGTCGAGCAGGCCGCGGGCCGCGAGGTCCTCGACGAGCGCCGCCTGCGGCTGGTCGATGTCGCGGCACTGCTTGGGGATGTTGCTCATCAGATTGTTGTGCTGGTCCCAGCCGCGGTGGTAGAGCTGCACGAACCTCACGCCCCGCTCCACCAGCCGCCGCGCGAGCAGGCAGTTGGCGGCGAACGTGCCGGGCTTGCGGCTGTCGGGGCCGTAGTGATCGAAGGTGGCCGCCGACTCGCCCGAAAGGTCGGTGAGTTCGGGCACCGAGGCCTGCATCCGAAACGCCATTTCATACTGCGCCACCCGCGCGGCGATCTCCGGATCGCCATTCCGCTCGCGCTGGAGCGTGTGCAGTCCGGCGAGGCCGTCGAGCATGCTCCGCCGCAGCTGCCGGCTCACACCCGGCGGGTCGTTCAAGTAGAGCACGGGGTCGCCGCCGCTGCGGAGCTTCACCCCCTGGTGGCTCGACGGCAGAAAGCCCGAGCCCCAGAGCCGTTCGAGCAGGCCTTGGTTTGAATCGGCGCCGCTGCCCTGCGAGAGCATGACGACGAACGACGGGAGGTCGTCGGCCTCCGAACCGAGGCCATAGCTGAGCCAGGCGCCGAAGGAGGCGCGGCCCGGCTGCTGCGATCCGGTCTGGATGAACGTGATCGCGGGATCGTGGTTGATCGCCTCGGTGTGCATGGAGCGGATGAGGCAGAGCTTGTCGATCACCCGACCGGTGTGCGGCAGGAGTTCGCTGATCGACGTGCCCGACTGGCCGCACTGGCGGAAGCCGTATTTCGAGGCGATGACGGGAAAATTCTTCTGGCCTGAGGTCATGCCGGTGAGCCGCTGGCCCATCCGGATCGAGTCGGGCAGTTCGGTGCCGTGCTGCGACACGAGCCCGGGCTTCGGGTCGAAGAGCTCCAGGTGCGAGGGCCCTCCCGACTGAAAGAGATAGATCACCCGCTTCGCCCGCGGCGCGAAGTGGAGCGCGGGCAGGGCCGGCGACGCGATCGCATCCCGCGAGAGGAGCGACGACATCGCGGCCATCGAGGCGGCCGTCGCCGAGCCGCCGAGGAAGGCGCGGCGGCCCAGCAGCGTGTGCAGGTGCGCCAGGTCGGGATTCAGTTTTTGGAGATCGTTTCGTCGAGGCATAGGAGGGTGCTCCCCACGACCGTCCAGGCGGCCAGTTCGTCCGGCGGCAGCGGGCAGTCTTGTGCGTCGTTGATGGCGACGAGCCGCCGCGCGGCCTCGGCATCGCCCTGAAAATGTCGGCGGAATTCGTTGAGCTTCGTGAGGAGCAGATCGATTTCACGCGGCGTGGCATCGCGGGCCAGCACGAGCCGGCAGGCATGGGCGATGATCTCGCGGTCACGGCGGGCCGGATCGCCTGTCGACGCGCTGCCGCGGTCGGCGAGCGCGACGGCCCGCAGCGCCACGCCCCGGGCTGCCTCTACGTAGGTCGGATCGTTCATGAGCACGAGGGCCTGGAGCGGCGTGCTCGTGCGGCTGCGGCGGATGACGCAGGTCTCGCGGTCGGGGGCGTCGAAGACGGCCAGTGCCGGTGGCGGGCAGGTCCGCTTCCAAAACGTGTAGAGGCTCCGCCGATGGAGGCCGTCGCCGGAGTCGGGCACGTAGGTCGCCTGATGCAGCACAGACACCTCCTCCCAGAGGCCGGCCGGCTGGAAGGGCTTCACGCTCGGCCCACCGACGCGTTCCACGAGGAGTCCGCCCGCGAAGAGCGCCTGGTCGCGGACCATCTCGGCCGGCAGGCGGAAGCGGGGTCCGCGGGCGAGCAGCCGGTTGTCGGGATCGCGGACGAACGCCTCCGGGGCCGCCTCGGCTGCCTGCCGGTAGGTCGCCGAGAGCACGATCGACTTGAGGATTGACCGCATGTTCCAGCCCCCCTCGATGAGGTCGCTGGCAAGATGGTCGAGCAGTTCGGGATGCGTCGGGGGCGAGCCCTGGGCGCCGAAGTCCTCAACCGTCTCCACCAAGCCCCGGCCGAAGAGCATCTCCCACCAGCGATTGACGGCCACGCGGGCGGTGAGCGGATGCCTCGGATCGACGAGCCAGCGGGCCAGCGCCAGCCGGTTGGCGGCGACGCCTGCGGGCAGCGGCGGCAGCCAGGCAGGCACGCCAGGCTCGACAGTGTCGCGGGGCTGGTCGTATTGGCCGCGGTTAAGTACGTGGGCCTGCCGCGGCGTGTCGAGGTCGGCCATCACCATCACGCGGGTCGTCCGCGCGTCGATCGCCTCGATCCGTTCCTCGACCTGCTTGAGCCTGGCAGCCGTCGCGTCGGCCTCCGCCTTCGTGGGCTCCGGCTTGCCTGCGTCTTTCGCCGGCAGCGCCGCCTTCAGCTCGGCCTTGGCTGCGAGCAGCGCCGCCAGTTCGCTCTCGTCGGCATAGTTTCGCAGGGCGATCGTCGGCTCGCCCACGCGAACGAGTTTCTTACTCGCGTAGGCCACGGGCGGATCGGGGATGTTGTTAAAAAAAGCGAAGAGCCGGTAGTAGTCACGCTGCGAGATCGGATCAAACTTGTGGTCATGGCAGCGGGCGCACTGGAGCGTCAGCCCCATGAAGGCGGTGGCGGCCGTCTGGATCCGGTCGGCCACATATTCGACGCGGTATTCCTCCGGGATGATGCCCCCTTCGGTCGTGAGCACGTGGTTGCGGCCGAAGCCGGTCGCGATCCGCTGCTGCCGGCCGGCATCGGGGAGGAGATCGCCGGCGAGCTGCTCCACGATGAAGCGGTCGTAGGGCATGTTGCTGGCGAAGGCGTCGATTACCCAGTCGCGCCACGGCCACTGCGTTCGCTCCTCGTCGTTGTTGTAGCCGTTGGTGTCGGCGTAGCGGGCGACGTCGAGCCACTGCAACGCCATCCGCTCGGCATGCCGTGGCGAGGTGAGCAGCCGATCGACCACCTTCTCATGGGCGCCGGCCGACTGGTCGGCGAGGAACGCGGCCCGCTCGTCGGGCGTCGGCGGCAGGCCGGTGAGGTCGAGCGAGACCCGCCGCAGCCATGCCTCCCGCGAGGCTTCGGCCGCGGGCGCGAGCTTTTCCTGGGCGAGCCGGGCGAGCACGAATTGATCGATCGGATTGCGGGGCCAGCCGGCATGCGGGCCGGCAGCGGGAACGGGAACCGGCGGACGCTGCACCGGCTGAAACGCCCAGTGCGGCTCGTAGCCGGCCCCTTGGGCGATCCACTGCTGGAGCAGTTCGATCTGCTGCGGCGAGAGCGGCTTCTTGAAGGCCGGTGGCGGCATGACCGTGTCTGCATCGGTCGACGTGATCCGAGGCACGAGTTCGCTCTCGGCGATCTTTCCGGGCACGATCGCCCGCATACCGGAATCGAGTGCCGCGATTGCCGACTCGCGGAGATCGAGCCGCAGCCCGGCCTCGCGGGAGTGTTCGTCGAGGCCGTGGCAGTTGAAGCAGTGGGTGGCGAGGATCGGCTGAATGTCTCGGGTGTAGGAGAGCCGCCGCGAGGTCTGGTTCGCGGCCGGGGTTGCGTCCGCGGCCGGCGGCATGAAGCCCAGCCCTGCGACCCTGTCGAGCATCCGTCCGGCGACGAGTTTCATGCCCGCGTAGTTCCAGTGGTTGGGATCGCGGAGGGGGGCGTCGAGCGTGTCGACGGAGGAGGTGCCCGGCACTTTTTTGCACAGTTCCTCGATGGCGGCGTTGTAGGCCGCGTAGCGAGGCATGAACCGGGTCATCACGATAGGCGTGTCGCCGCCGATCTCCTTCCGCAGTCGGGCCAGATGCTCCTCGACGGCCGGTTTCCATTGCTCCAGTGGCGTGCCCGCGATCGCGTCGTTGATACCGAGCGAAAAGAGGACGACAGTCCGCACCTGCTCATCCCCGACCAGTCGCTTCGCCGCGGCGAAGCGGGTGCGAAACGTCTGGAAATAATTGCCGTCAGCCGCCCAGTCCGCGATCCTGCTGCCCCCCTGGCCGGTCTTGACCAGGTAGACCGGCAGGCTCTCCTTGGGCATCCGCTCGGCCCTGTTTGCCAGTTCCAGTTCGAAACCGTGTGTTTCCGTGGGCTTGAGCCCCGCGTGGCCCAGCAGATTGTTGGTGCCGATATCGAGGGGCCGGAAGACGAGCGCGTCGTTGTCGAGGATCTGCACCGCCGGACGTGGGGCTAGTTCCTCGGTGGTAGCCTCGGAATTGAGGGCGAATCCACCGGAGTTGCTTTCACCGGTGATGATCACGAGCAGCTTCGGCCGTCGCCCGCCGTCCGCCGGCTCTTCGGCGCGAGCGGAGAGAGCACCGGCCGTGATTAACACGGTCGCGAGCATCGCGACGGCCAGATGGTGCAGCGTGCGTTCGATCATTGGGACGATGATACCAACGGCCGGGGCTCGCTGTCAGGCTCGGTTATCGGGGTAATCAGGCCGTCGCGTCGAGCAGGCCGCGCATGTAGCCGACCGCGAAGAGGCGGCCCTGCATATGGTAGCCGGCCAGTTCGTTCGACTCTCCCTCGAGCGTTGGCACGTGGTCGGGCCGGGCGGGGCCCGTGAAGCCGATCTCGCGGTAGGCGCGGATGCAGGCGGCCATGTCGGTCTTGCCCGTATCGTGAAACGTCTCGCGAAACCGCGGCACTGCCCCCACCACGTCGCGGAAGTGGACGTAGTGGATCCGCGGGCCGAAGTGGCGGATGAGCGCGGGGATGTCGTGATCGCCCATCGAGGCGAAGGATCCCTGGCAGAAGCACATGCCGTTGGCCGGACTGTCGTTCAAGGCGAAGACGCGGTCGAAGGCCTCGGGCGAGATGATGACCCGCTCCTGGTGCTTGAGCGGCGACATCGGCGGATCGTCGGGATGGAGCGCGATCTTCACCCCTTCCCGCTCCGCCACCGGCACGATCCGGTCGAGAAACCAGGCGAGGCTGTCCCACAGCCGGGCGGCTTTGATCGGCCCGCCTCGGCCGGGCGCGGGATCGAGGTCGGCGGCATCGAAGGCGGTGACGAGTGCCCCGCCCCGGTCGACGGCCGTGGTCGTCGTCCGCGTCCAGTCGTCGTCGGGCATGAAGTTGTAGCAGAGGATCTCGACGCCGAGCCGGGCCATGTCGCGGACGAGATCGACGAACCCGGCCAACTGCCGCTCCCGACCGTCGCGGCCGTGCGTGAGGTCGTCGTGCGGGATGTAGCCCTCCACGATCGAGATCGCAAGGCCGTGGCCGCGGGCCTGGGCGACCATGTCGTCGAGCGTGCGGCCGAGATGCTGGGGATAGCGAGCCACGACGTCGGTCGCCCCCATCTGGGCGGCGAGCCGGAGGTTCGAATCGGTGTGCGGCGTGCAGGCGAGTGCGATGCGCATGGGCGAAGGCTCGGAGCGTTAGGACGAAGCGGGGGCAACTCCCTCTACGATAGCTGCCCGGCCGCTTGTAACGGGTGTGCATGCGCCCGTTCCCGGTGCGTTACACGCCACGCCGTGCCGGCGTGGGCGGCCGGCCTATACTGATCCTTGATCAGGGGTTTTACTTAATTTCGATCCCTGAACCCTCGATCCCTGAAGCAAGCCCAGAGCGGACAACAGACGCGGATGCCGCGACACTTGATCCTTATTCCCACCGACATGGAGCGGCGCGGCCTCGAGCCGATGCTGGCCGCCGCCACGGCTCAGGGCTGCCGCGTGGAACTCTGCGGATTTGGACTCGTGGCCGCGGCCGCGCGTGCGGCGCAGCTCCTCGCGGAGCATAAGCCCGAACGGGTGCTGCTCGTCGGGATCGCCGGACGGCTCGACGACCAACTCGCGATCGGCAATGCGTATCGGTTTGACCGGGTCGCCTGCTACGGCATCGGGGCCGGCAGCGGCGGCGACTTCGTGCCGGCTGCAGCGCTCGGCTGGCAGCAGTGGCCAGGAGACGCCACTGGCATGTTGCCTCCGACTGAAGGCCAGCGCGGCGACCAGATTGGTGACCTCATTTCCTGCACGGCAGTCGGCGACATTGGCGGACGGGCCGATCTCCTCCTGACCGTCTGCGCGGCGGCGGCGAATGCCGAGGACGTGCGGCTCCGACTGCAGGCCTTTCCCGGCGCAGTCGCCGAAGACATGGAGGGCTTCGCGGTGGCATTTGCCTGCCGACTGCGGGGCGTGCCCTTCGACATCGTCCGCGGCATCTCGAATCGTGCGGGCGATCGCGACAAGGCCCGCTGGCAGGTGGCGGCCGCGGTCGAGGCGGCGGGCCGGCTCACGCTCGAGATCATGGCGGAGGCCTCGTGAGCCAGACCATCCGACTCGGCATCTCCACCTGCCCCAACGACACCTTCGCCTTTCACGGCCTGCTGACGCGATCGGTGGATTGGCGGGGCCTCGAGTTCGAGGTCGAACTGCTCGACATCGAGCAGCTCAACGAGCGGCTGCTGGCAGACGGCTTCGACGTTGGCAAGACGAGCTTTCATGCGGCGCTGCACCTGGCGGACGACCATGTCGTGCTGCCGAGCGGGTCGGCACTGGGATTCGGCGTTGGGCCGCTGCTCTTGTCGGCCACGGCTGGCACCACGCCTGCGAACCTCCAGCAGCTGACGCTCTGCCCGGGCCGGTTCACCACGGCGGCGCTGCTCTTCGCGCTGTTTTACCCGCAGACGACGCGTGTCGAACACGCCGTGTTTTCGGAGATCATGCCGCGGCTAGAGGCGGGCGAGGCGGATTTCGGCGTCTGCATCCACGAGGGACGGTTCACCTGGCAGGATCGCGGGCTCGGGCTCGTCGAGGATCTCGGCACCCGCTGGGAAAAGGAGACGGGCTGCCCGCTGCCGCTTGGCGGCATCGTCGCGAGCAGCCGGCTGCCGCATGAGACGATTGAGACAGTGCAGCATGTGATCCACGACTCCCTGCGGTTTGCGCTGGCCGATCGGCAGGCGGCCCTGCCAACGATGCGGAGGTATGCCCAGGAGTTCGACGACCGTGTGCTGATGCAGCACGTCGATCTCTACGTCAACGAGTGGACGTTCGACCTGGGCGTCGAGGGGGCCCGGGCCCTGGACGAGCTTTCGGCCCGGGCGGCGTCGATCGGCCTCGGCACTGGCCGGCGGCTTCGGATTTTTTCGTGACGGCCGGGCTGGCCGCGCTTGGATCTCGCGGCATGGCATGTTGGGTGGTGGTCATGCCCGGAGTCCCCCGGCTTCCGCCGGGGGGTTTTATTCGAATGATATGCGGCGTCCGGCGGTCACTCCTCGGCCAGCGACTCGAAATCGTCGGTGGTCATGCCCGCGGCGCGGAGCAGGCTGCGGAGCGTTCCCTTCGCCAACTCTTTGTGCATCGGCACCGACAGCGTGGCCGGATGCCCCTCCTTGACCAGGATGACATGGCTGCCTCGCTGGCGATCGACCGCCCAGCCGGCTTTCTCGAAGGC
>JBIIGJ010000140.1:0-7670 GCA_044236455.1 Pirellulales bacterium | reverse complement strand
TCAAAAGGCGGATGGGGTGGGATTTGAACCCACGAGCCGCTTTCGCGACTGCCGGTTTTCAAGACCGGTGCATTCAACCGCTCTGCCACCCATCCAAATACGACGGACGACGACAGGCTCCGCCGATCCGTGACCTCCGCAGTCTATCCCGCCCGCCACCCCCCTCCAAAGCCCGTTTCATGCACGGGCTTTGACGGAAACGGCCGGATTTCCTACATTTCCGGGTCTCCCGCACACCTACGGCCCCTTTCCCCAACCCCGCATATCAGGAACAACAACGCATGGGCGGCATCAGCAACCGGATGAAAGAAATCAAGCGTCGTCGGCACCGCCGCCAGAAGCTCGCCAAGTTTGAGACCAAGCTCAAGAAGGCCACGACGTCAGAGAAGCTCGTCATCGCCACGAAGCTCCGCAAGATGACCACCGGCTGCGATCTCCTCATCGCCCGCATGGGCCTCGAAGAGCGAAAACGCGGCTAACTGGCTGCGTCCCATCGCTTCCGCTCCGGGCGGCTTGCTTCACGCGAAACACGACATCGTGTCGTTTTCGCTTGGAAACCTCCGGTTTCTGGTGCTGCGAATGGCATCCTGCCATTCAATCGCCCACGACTTCGAGTCCCATCGCTTTCGCTCCAGGCTTTTATTCGTGAGCGGCGGAAGCCGGGGGAGGAGGGCCCGCCGACGAGGTCTGTTGAACGCGGACGAAGGCGAGCTACTCGGCCACCCGCTCGAACGTGAACCCGTCCTGCACGAAGGCGATCCGCACGCGGCTCCCTTCCGGGAATTGCCCGCCCAGCAGCTCCCTCGCCAGCTCGTTTTGCAGCTGCTGCTGAATCACCCGCTTCAGCGGCCGTGCACCATACACAGGGTCGTAGCCCAGCCGTGCGATCTCGTCGATCGCACCATCGGTGCACTCGAGCGTGATCCCGGCCTTCGCCGCCTGCTCCACGAGCCTGTCCACCTGGATCTTCACGATCTTGTGGATGTGCTTCTTGTCGAGCGGGTGGAAGACAATCGTCTCATCGATCCTGTTCAAGAACTCAGGCAGGAACCGGGCCTGCAGCGACTCCTTCACCGCATCGCGAACCTCCTGCTCGCCGCCCCCCTCCTTCGTGATCTCCTGGATCGCCTGGCTGCCGATGTTGCTCGTCATCACCACGATCGTGTTGGTGAAGTCGACCGTGTGCCCCAGGCTGTCGGAGAGCCGGCCGTCGTCGAGCACCTGGAGCAACACGTTGAACACGTCGCGGTGGGCTTTCTCGATCTCGTCGAGCAACACCACCGAGTAGGGGCGTCGCCTGACGGCCTCGGTCAACCGGCCGCCTTCCTCGTAGCCGACGTAGCCCGGAGGCGCACCGATCAGCCGCGCCACAGTGTGCTTCTCCATGAACTCGCTCATGTCGATGCGGATCATCGCGTTTTGGTCGTCGAAGAGCACCTCGGCCAGTGCCTTGCATAACTCCGTCTTGCCCACGCCCGTAGGCCCAAGAAAGATGAACGATCCGATCGGACGGTTCGGATCCTGCAGGCCCGAACGGCTGCGGCGGACGGCGTTGCTCACCGCCTCGACCGCCTCGTCCTGGCCGATCACCCGCTGGTGCAGCCGCTCCTCGAGCACGAGCAGCTTGGCTCGCTCCGCCTCCACCAGCCGCGTCACCGGAATCCCGGTCCACGCGCTCACGACCTCCGCGATCTCTTCGGGACCAACCTCCCGTCGCAAAAGCCGCTTCGTCGGCGCGGCCCCCTTGGCTGTCCCCTCCTTGGCGTCCCTCTCCGTGCCCTCCTGCTCCAGCCGCTGCTGCAGCGCCTTCCGCTTCACGTCGAGTTCGTAGAGCTTCTGGTAGAGATCCTCGCCCACCGGCTGCCCGGACGCCTGGCAGTCCTTGATCTGCACGCCCGCCTTGTCGAACGCAAGCTGAACCTCGTCGAGCTGCTTTCGCACCTCCTGCGAGCTGCCGACACCGCTCTTCTCCGCCTCCCATTGCTCGCGGAGGCTGGCCAGCTTCTTCCGCAGGTCGGCCGACTCCTCTTCGATCTCGACAAGCCGCTCCTTGGCGTGCTCCTCCGTTTCCTCGGCCAGCTGCCGCGCGGCCAGTTCCAGCTGCACGAGCCGCCGCTGCACCTCGTCGATCTCGCTCGGCACGCTCTGCAGCTCCATCGCGATCCGGCTGGTCGCCTCGTCCATAAGGTCGATCGCCTTGTCGGGCAGGAAGCGGTCGGCGATGTAGCGATGCGAAAGCTCCGCGGCCGCCACGAGCGCCGAATCCTTGATCTTCACCCCCTTGTGGTGCGCCTCATACCGCGGCTTGAGCCCCCGCAGGATCGCGATCGTGTCTTCCACGCTCGGCTCGCCAACCATCACCGGCTGAAACCGCCGCTCGAGCGCCGCGTCTTTCTCGATGTGCTTACGGTATTCGTCGAGCGTCGTCGCCCCAATGCATCGCAGCTCGCCGCGGGCCAGCGCTGGCTTGAGCAGGTTGGCCGCGTCGGAGCCCCCTTCGGCCGCGCCCGCACCGATCACGGTGTGCAGTTCGTCGATGAAGAGGATCACGTTGCCAGCCGACGCCTCCACCTCGCGGAGAATCGCCTTCAACCGGTCCTCGAACTCGCCGCGGTATTTCGTGCCGGCGATGAGAGCCCCCAGGTCGAGCGAGATCACGCGCTTGCCGCGGAGGTTTTCCGGCACGTCCGACTGCACGATCCGCACCGCCAGCCCCTCGGCGATCGCCGTCTTGCCCACGCCCGGCTCGCCGATCAGCACCGGATTGTTCTTTGTCCGCCGCGAGAGCACCTGGATCACACGGCGGATCTCGGCGTCGCGGCCGATCACCGGGTCGAGCTTGCCCTGGCTGGCCCGCTTCACCAGATCGATGCCGTATTTCTCGAGCGCCTGGAACTTCTCCTCCGGGTTTTGATCGGTCACCCGCGACTGACCACGCACCGCCTGCAAGCCCGCCAGCAGCTCCTTCTCACCCACCGCCGCCAGTTGCAGCACGTTCTTCGCCTTCGACGGCGTCTTCACGAGCCCGAGCAGCAGGTGGTCGGTCGAGACGAACTCGTCCTTCATCACGGCCGACTCGGCCGTCGCCGCCTCGAAGACCTTGATCAGCTCCTGATCGGGCTGCGGCTGCGCACCCCCCGACACCTTCGGCAGGTGCGACAGTTCGGCCTCGATGATCCGCTCGAGATGTCCACGATCGACGCCGATCTTCTCCAAGAGCGGCCGCACGATCCCTTCCCGTTCCGCAACGAGGCTGTGCAGGAGATGGACCGGCGTCACCTGCGGGTTGCCGCGGCTGCCGGCCAGTTCGACGGCGTTTTGCACCGCCTCCTGAGCCTTGATCGTGAACTTGTCAAAGCGAAATGGCATGACTTCCCCCTCGGCCGCCCTCACCCGGAGGGAGAGGGAAAGCCTGTTCAGATATCTTTCTTGACCTCGAATTCAGCATCGATCGCGTCGTCGGGGCCATTGCCGCCGGCCGACTGGCCCGCGGTCGATCCGGCATCGGCTCCGGCCCCCTGACCGCCCGTGGCGGCATAGAGCACCTTCGAGAGCGCGTGCGCCGCCTGCTCGAGCGAGTCGTGGGCCGATGTGATGGCATCGACGTCCTCACCCTTCGCCGCCTCGCGGGCCTTGGTGATCGCCGCCTCCAGCGGAGCCTTGTCGGAGGCCGACAGTTTCTCGGAGTTCTCCTTGACGAGCTTCTCCGTCTGGAAGCAGAGCGCCTCGGCACGGTTCCTCGCCTCGGCCAGCCGCTGCTTCCGCTTGTCTTCCTCGGCGTGCACCTCGGCATCCTTCCGCATCCGCTCGATCTCAGTTTCGTTCAGGCCGCTCGACTGCTCGATCTTGACCGTCTGCTCCTTGTTGGAGCCCAAGTCTTTCGCGCTGACCGACAGGATGCCGTTGGCGTCGATGTCAAACTTCACCTCGATCTGCGGCGTGCCACGCGGCGCGGGCGGAATCCCCTCCAGGTTGAACTGGCCGAGGAGCCGGTTGTCCCGCGCCATCGGCCGCTCGCCCTGATACACGCTCACGGTCACCGCCGTCTGGCTGTCGGCCGCGGTGCTGAAGACCTGCTTCCGCTCGGTCGGCACGGTCGTGTTCCGCTCGACGAGCTTCGTGAACAGACCACCCTCGGTCTCGATGCCGAGCGAGAGCGGGGTGACGTCGAGCAGGAGCACGTCCTGCACCTCGCCACCGAGCACGCCCCCCTGGATCGCGGCGCCGAGCGCGACGACCTCGTCGGGATTCACGCCCTTGTGCGGCTCCTTGTTGAAGAGCTTCTTGACGAGTTCCTGCACCTTCGGAATGCGGGTCGAACCGCCGACGAGCACGACCTCGTCGATGTCCTTGGGGTCGAGCTTGGCGTCCTTGAGCGCCTGCACGACCGGCCCGCGGCACCGCTCGACCAGGCCGTCGCACATCTGCTCGAACTGCGCCCGGGTAATGGTGACCTGCAGATGCTTGGGCCCCGTGGCATCGGCCGTGATGAAGGGCAGATTGATGTCGGTGCTCTGCGCCGAACTCAGCTCCTTCTTGGCCTTTTCGCAGGCTTCCTGGAGCCGCTGCAGGGCCATCGTGTCTTTCCGCAGGTCGATTCCCTGCTCCTTCTTGAACTGGTCCGCCACGTGGTTGATCAGCGTCTGGTCGAAGTCGTCGCCGCCCAGGTGCGTGTCGCCGTTGGTGCTGATCACGCGAAACACGCCATCGGCCACCTCCAGCACCGACACGTCGAACGTGCCGCCGCCGAGGTCAAACACCACGATCTTCTCCTGGGCCTTCTTCTCGAGGCCGTAGGCAAGGGCTGCGGCCGTCGGCTCGTTGATGATCCGCATCACCTCGAGGCCCGCGATCTGGCCGGCGTCCTTCGTGGCCTGGCGCTGGGCATCGTTGAAGTAGGCCGGCACCGTGATCACGGCCTTGTTGACCTTGTGGCCCAGGTAGCTCTCCGCGCTTTCCTTCAGGCTGCGGAGCACCTTCGCCGAGATTTCCGGCGGCGTGCTGGTCTGGTCGCCCGCCTTCACCTTCACATAGTCCTCGGGGCCGCCAACGACCTCGTAGGGCACCATCTTCTCCTCGCCGGCCACCTCGTTGTGGCGACGCCCCATGAACCGCTTGATCGAGTAGATCGTCCGCTTGGGGTTCGTCACGGCCTGACGACGGGCGATGTCGCCCACGAGCGTCTCACCCTTGTCGTTGAAAGCGACCACGCTCGGCGTGAGGCGATTGCCTTCCTTGTTCGCGATCACCTTGGGCTCCTTGCCCTCCATCACCGCGACCACCGAGTTCGTGGTGCCGAGGTCGATGCCGATGATCTTTTCGCCCTGCTTCGTTGCCATGGATGCTGGATTCCTGTGCTGTGGGGAATGCGGCGGGAAATGCTGTGCGTCAGAATTGTCCCGGGTTGTCGTTGGCGATGGTCAATGCAAAGGCCGTGCCAGCTTGGATTTCGCTCCCGCAGCCTGCGGGACAGCCGCCTAAAAACCCCAGGAATGCCGCATTTTCGACCGTATTTACGCGGCTCCGGCAGAAGGTACAGTTGGGTGCTGACACCTGCGTCTCGCCACGGCAGACACCGACGCCTGCCATTTTGGCCGTCGGTCTCTCCATAGCCTGTTCCAATCGTCCACTCCCGCACGCCCGAAGGGGGCTCTTCCCATGGCTCAGTCTGGCTCACAGCGAAAGTCGGCGGCAGAAGGGCAGCGGCCGGCGAGCCTGACGGCTTTGCGGGCGCAGATAGACCGCATCGACCGCGAGCTGGTCGATCTCGTCAATGAGCGGGCCGAAATGGCCCGGCAGATCGGCCACCTCAAGCAATCCAACGGCCAGGTCACCTACGATCCCTCTCGCGAGGAGATGGTGCTCGAGAAGGTGGTGGCTTCCAGCGCGGGACCGCTGTCTGGCGAGAGCCTCAAGGCCATCTGGCGAGAACTCATCTCCGGCTCGCGGGCGATCGAGCAGCATATCCGCGTCGCCCACCTCGGACCGGCGTGGACCTACAGCCACCTCGCCGCCCTGCACCGCTTCGGCAGTTCGATCGAGTTCGTGCCGGTGGCGAGCATCTCGGCGGCCTTCGAGGAGGTAAACGCGGGCCATTCCCACTACGGCGTGGTGCCGCTGGAAAACTCCACCGACGGCCGGATCGCCGACACGCTCGACAACTTCTCGCGTCTGCCCGTGAAGATCTGCGCCGAAGTGCCGCTCCGCATCCATCACACGCTCCTGGCCGCCTGCGACCGCGCCTCCATCAAGGAGGTGTACAGCCGGCCCCAGGCTCTCTCCCAATGCCGCAACTGGCTGGCCCGCCACCTGCCGAATGCCCGCCTGGTGGAGGTGACGAGCACGAGCGCCGCCGCCGAGACCGCCGCCAAGACGCCCCACGCGGCAGCCATAGCGAGCCGGCAGGCGGGCGTGCATCACGGCCTCAACGTGCTCGCTGAAAACATCGAAGACGTCGCCGGCAACACCACCCGGTTCGCCGTGATCGGCCATGCCGATGCCAGCCGCACCGGCCGCGACAAGACCTCGCTGATGTTCGAGATCGAGCACAGGCCGGGCGGACTGGCCGACGCCCTCTCGATCCCCAAGAAACAGAAGCTCAACCTCACCTGGATCGAGTCATTCCCGATGCCGGGCGAGGAACGCGGCTACATCTTCTTCGTGGAACTCGAAGGCCACCGCGACGACCTCCGCGTCCGCCGTGCCATCGCGGCCCTCGAAAAACGCTGCAAGCGGGTGGTGACCCTAGGCTCCTACGCGGCGGCAGCCGCGGTGGGGTGAGTCGCCCCGCTTTCCGCTTTTCGCTTTCCGCTTTATGATCCGCCGCCAAGGAGCACACTCATGTCCCGTAGAAGCATCGTTGCCGGCAACTGGAAGATGAACCTCGATCGCGCCAAGGCGACCGAACTCGCGCAGGCTGTGGCCAGCCGTGCGAAGGAGGCCGGCAGCGTCGAACTCGTTCTCTGCCCGCCGTCGCCCTACCTCACCACGGTCGGCACGGCCGTCGCACTTGCAGCCAATGGCACCAGCCCTTCGGGCCTGGCGCTCGGGGCGCAGAACATGCACGACAAGGCGAGCGGGGCCTTCACCGGCGAAATTGCCCCACCGATGCTCGTCGACCTCGGCTGCCGCTACGTCATCCTTGGCCATTCCGAGCGGCGGACCCTCTTCGGCGAGACCGATGCGATCGTCAACGCCAAGACCAAGGCCGCTCTGGCTGCTGGCCTGACGCCGATCGTCTGCGTCGGCGAGACGCTCGAGGAGCGGGAAGCCAACCGCACGCAGGCGGTGGTCACCACGCAGATCAACGGCTCGCTCGCCGGCCTTTCGCCGGCCGACCTGGAAAAGATCGTGGTCGCCTATGAGCCGGTCTGGGCCATCGGAACCGGCAAGGTGGCCACGCCGCAGCAGGCGCAGGAGGTGCATGCCGTCATCCGCGGGCTGCTCGGCGGGCTCGCCTCGCCCGCGGTGGCTGCCAAGGTGCGGATCCAATACGGCGGGAGCGTGAAGCCCGACAATGCCGCCGATCTGGCCATCCAGCCCGACATCGACGGCGCCCTGGTGGGAGGCGCGAGCCTCAAGGCCGATGATTTCCTGGGGATCGCCCGGGCCTTTGCCTGATCCTGTTTCGCCGGCGGTTTCACAAGCTTTCGCCGGCGGTTTCACAAGCT
>JBIIGJ010000004.1:0-71807 GCA_044236455.1 Pirellulales bacterium | reverse complement strand
TTTCGCCGGCGGTTTCACAAGCTTTCGCCGGCGGTTTCACAAGCTGGGGTAGGCCTCAAGGCTGCCACGCGATACCTTTGTCGTTCTGTTTGCCCGACCGTCCCGAGAAGTTTCGGAGCCCGTAGTTCCCATGACCACGCTCGTCCGCCTGTTGCTTGGTTCGATGCTCTGCCTGACGTCGCTGTTCCTGATCCTCCTCGTGCTCGTGCAGCGTGGCCGCGGTGGCGGTTTGGCCGGAGCGCTCGGCGGCATGGGCGGCCAGAGCGCCTTTGGGACGAAGGCGGGTGACCTTTTCACGCGGATCACGGTCGGGGTCGCTGGCTTCTGGATCGTGCTCTGCCTGCTCGCCACCAACCTGCTCGGACGGCAGACGTCGCTCATTTCAAGCGAGTTGGGCAATGCCGCCCCCCAGGCGGTCGCCCCGATGACGCCCGCGCAGTCGCAAATCACTCCCGAGTCGGGCGCCCCCGCTGGCGGGCCCGCTGCTCCAGGCGACGATCCGCTCAGCCTGCCCGCAACGCCCGCTGCCGAGGGGAAGACCGACGAATCCGCAACGACCACGCCAGCGACGCCGACTGCTCCCGCGGCTGAAGCCGCCCCTGCAGCCCCGGCCGAACCGGCCCCTGCCAAATAGCGAACGCACGGGGCCGAGACCATGGCGATCAGCATGACCGGATGCGGGGAGGGCATCGCATCCGAGGGCACAACCACCTGCCGCGTTGAACTGCGGGTGGTCAACAACCGCTTCTTCAAACTCGCCCTGCGGGCCCGCGATGCGTTGTCGATGCTGGAACCGCGGATCGAGGCTGCCATCCGCAGCCGCGTTCGCCGCGGTGCCGTGCAGATGACGCTCGATCTCGCCGGTCCTGCCATGCCGGCGGGGCGACGGTTCGACCGTGGACAACTGGCCGCTTACCTCGACGATCTCGAGGATTTCTGCTCCACGCACCGGATACCGGCCCCGCAGACGATCGACGGCATCCTCGGGCTGCCAGGCATCCTCGTGGAAACACCCCCTTCGAACGACGCCGTCGAACAGGTCTGGCCGCTGGTGGCCCGCGGCCTCGATGCGGCCCTCGATGGCCTGGAGCGGATGCGGCGAGCCGAGGGAGATGCCCTGGCACGCGACATGCGGAACGGCTGCGGAGCGATCCGGCAGTCGATCGCGGCCATCCGTCAGCGGGTGCCCGCGGTGCTCGCCGACCACCGCACGCGACTGGCCGACCGGGTGACGAAACTGCTGGAAAATTCCGGGGCGAGCCTCTCCGACGCCGATCTGACGCGCGAGGTGGCCCTGATCGCCGACCGCTCCGACATCGCCGAGGAACTCGTGCGGCTGGAGAGCCACGTCGCTCAGTTCGACCGGCTGCTGGGGGAGGAATCTCCCGGCCGTTCGCTCGACTTTCTGTCGCAGGAACTGGCCCGGGAGGCCAACACAATCGCCTCCAAGTCGGTCGATGTCGCGATCGCCCACATGGTGGTGGAGCTCAAGACCCACATCGAGCGGCTGCGCGAACAGGTGCAAAACATCGAGTGACCGGCACCTTTTCAAGTGACCGGTCGCCGCGTTAGAACATCGCAATGGCAAACCGCCCGGGCAAACTCGTCGTCATCTCCGGCCCCTCGGGCGTCGGCAAAACCACGATTCTCCGGCGTCTCCTGGCCGACCTGCCCCACCTGATCCCGAGCGTGTCGGCCACTACGCGGCCGCCCCGGGTCGGGGAGCGGAACGGCGTCGACTACCACTTCATCGCGGCCGAGGAATTCGAGCGGCGGCGGTCCGCCGGCGAGTTCCTCGAATGCTGCCAGGTCTACGGCCGGCAGTATTGGTATGGCACTCTGGTGGACGAGGTGGCCCCCCGAATGGCGGCCGGCGAGTGGGTTGTGCTGGAAATCGACGTCGAGGGTACACTTTCGATTCTGGCGAGGTATCCTGAGGCGGTCACGATCTTCGTCGAACCGTCCCATCCCGACCAGCTGCTCGAGCGGCTACGGGGCCGTGGCACGGAATCGCCGGAAGCGATGGCTCGGCGGCTGGAGGTGGCACGCCGGGAGTTGCTGCAGTCGCACCACTACCAGCACCGCGTCGTGAACGACAACGACGTCGCGGCGGCGGTCACGGCGATCGAGCGGATCCTGTTCGATGCCGGCCTCACTCGTCCCACCGCAGCTCCGCACGCCTGACGATCAAACAGCCCTCACGCCCAAACGCATTCCCAGACCATACCCGCACACCCCAGGAGCCCACACAGGGAGCCCAGCCATGATCGACGACCTGCGCGAAGAAGAGATCGTCAACAAGGTCGGTGGACGCTTCAAGCTCTCCACCCTCATCCAGAAGCGCATGGTGGCGCTCAATGCCGGCGGCCGACCGCTCGTCGACGTCGATACCGACGACAAGATGCAGATCGTCATCGAGGAGATCAAGCAGGACAAGATCTACCTCGACACCTCGATGAACCTCCGTGTCACCGGGGAATCGCCGGAGGCCGGCGGCCCGCTCGACTTCGATCCCACCATCCTGTAATGACGCCTGCCATGCCCTTCGGGCGGACATGGCTTTGAAGAGACGATGAACGCAATGCTCGCAGGTCGCGAAATCATCGTGGGCGTGTCGGGCGGCATCGCGGCCTACAAGGCGGCCGCGCTCACGAGCCTGCTCGTGCAGCAGGGGGCCGGCGTGACGGCCGTGCTCACCCGCAATGCGAAGCGGTTCGTGGGGACGGCCACGTTTGCGGCCCTGACCGGGCGACCGGTGGCCATGCGGAGCTTCGATCCGGGGGTGCACCCGCTCGGGGCCCACATCGAACTGGCGGCCCGGGCCGACCTCGTGGTCGTGGCCCCTGCGTCGGCCGACCTGCTGGCCAAGGTGGCCGGCGGTGCAGCCGACGACCTGCTCACCACGCTTCTGCTCTGCGCCGAATGCCCCGTGGTGATGGCACCGGCCATGAATTCAGCCATGTGGGCCAAGCCTGCCGTGCAACGCAACGTGCGGCAGGTCGCAGCCGACGGCGTGCAGATCATCCAGCCCGGCACGGGCTGGCTCTCCTGCCGACAACAGGGGGCGGGGCGGATGGCCGAGCCTGAGGAGATCGCATCCGTGATCCAGGAACTGCTCGCCGCCCGCCCACGCAGACCGTCCACCTGATCCCGACCTGATTCCCATCCGGCCATTGGCGTTTGGGCACGAGAGCGATGGCACACATTCTGCTGACCGCCGGCCCGACCCGGGCCTACATCGACGAGGTGCGGTATCTGACCAACGCCTCCAGCGGCCGCATGGCCCGCAGCCTTGCCCAGGCCGCCCTCTCCCGCGGCCACGCGGTGACGATCGTCAGCGGGCCTGTCGGCGTGCGGTACCCTGCTCGGGCCCGCGTGATCCCGGTGGTGACCACGGCCGAGATGCTGGCGGCGGCGATCGAGGAACTCCCGCGGGCCGACGGCGTGATCGCGGCGGCCGCCCCGTGCGACTTCGAGCCCGACCGCCCCGTGACCGGCAAGATTCCCCGCTCCTCAGCGGGCCTGACACTGAAGCTTCGGGCCACGACCGACGTGATCGCCACACTGGCCGCCCGCGTGAAACGCCAGCCCTCCGCGAGGCGGCGGCCCACCTGGTGCGTCGCCTTCGCCCTGGAGCCCGGCGCTGACAAGGCCAGGGCCTGTGCGAAGGTCACGGCCAAGCAATGCGACCTCATCGTGGTGAACGATCTGGCCGCCCTCGAGTCGGCCACCAACGCCGTCGCGGTCTACGACGCCAACCACGAACTCGTCGGCGAGAAGCGTGGCACGAAGCCGGCCGTCGCCGCCTGGCTGATCCGCCTGATCGAAAAGCGGCTGATGGGCGAATGAATCGCATCGCTGGCGTCGTCGCTCGTCGTTTCAGGAGCCGGGGGTCGGGGGAAGCCGGAGCGAGTCGGCCTATCCTGGCCTCGAGTCGAAGGCTTTCACCGCCCCCGGCGGCAACGCTCGCCGGGCGATGTGGAGGATTTTTCCCGCGCCCGGTATAAAAAGCCCCCTCGCGTACCCCACAGGTTCTTCCGATGATCAAAGTCGCTGTCCTCGGTGCCACTGGCTACACGGCTCTCGAAGCCATCAAGATCCTGCTGCGTCATCCGCAGGCCGAGATCGTCGCCGTCACCAGCCGGCAGGAGGGCAACACGCCGGTGTCGAGCGTGCACCCGAGCCTCGTGAGCCGGCTCGACCTGCCACTGGAGGACCTGACACCCGAGCAGGTCGGCAGCAGGGCCGACTGCGTGTTCAGTTGCCTGCCCCACTGCGCCAGTGCAGAGATCATTCCGCAGGTGCTGGCCGCGGGGGCGAAGGTCGTCGACTTCAGCGCCGATTACCGGCTCGACGACGCGGCCACCTACCTCGAGTGGTATGGCCACGAGCATCCCGACAAGGGCCGGCTCGGCACCACCGTCTACGGCCTCCCCGAACTGTTTCGGAAACAGCTCGCCGGGGCGCAGCTGGTGGCGAATCCGGGCTGCTACTCGACGTCGGCGATCCTGCCGCTGGCGCCGCTGGTGAAGAGCGGCCTCTTCGAGTCCGACGACATCATCATCGACTCCAAGAGCGGCGTGAGCGGCGCGGGCCGGTCGCCGAAGCTGATGACGCACTTTCCGGAGTGCAACGAGAGCATGTCGGCCTACAACGTGGGACGGCACCGCCACACGCCCGAGATCGAGCAGGTGGTCAACCGCTTCGCCGCGACGCGGCCCAACGTGATCTTCACGCCGCAGCTCGCTCCGATGGACCGGGGCATCCTCTCGACGATCTACATCCGGCCGAAGCAGTCGATCGAGGAATCAGCCGTGATGCAGCTGCTGCGCGACGCCTACGCGGGAGAGCGGTTCGTGCGTGTAGTGGACCATCTGCCCGGCACGAAAGACACCGTCGACACCAATTTCTGCGACATCACCGCCCGTGTCGTCCGCGGCCGTGTGCTGCTCATCAGCTGCCTCGACAACCTCGTGAAGGGGGCGGCCGGCGCGGCCGTGCAAAACTTCAACTGCCTGTTCGGTCTCCCGGAAACCGCTGGACTGCTTTAGACACGCAGGCCATGACACCCTAGCCAGCACACCCCAGCCAGTGCCGACCTGGAAGCCCGCCATTCCGGTAGGCGACACCACCTGAGAACAACACATGGCCATCACTGAAACCCCCGTCCGCCTGCCAATCCCACCGCTGCCGCAGGGCTTCCGTGCCGCCGGTGCGCATGCCGGCCTGAAGCGGAATCCAACCCGTGAGGACATCTCGCTGATCGTGTCCGACACCGATGCCACGGCGGCGGGCGTCTACACGACGAACCTCGTGTTTGCCGCACCGGTGGCCTTCGACCGCAGCCGGACCCCGGGTGAGGGCTTTCGCGTGGTCGCCATCAACTCGGGCAACGCCAATGCCTGCACGGGGCGGCGAGGCCTCGACGATGCGCGGGCGATGGCCGCCGCTGCAGCCCAGGCGGTGGGAGCGGACGAGTCGGCGGCGCTGGTGCTCTCCACCGGGATCATCGGCGAGTTCCTGCCGCTGGAGAAGATTCGCGCTGGCATTGCAACCGTGGCGGCGAAGCTCGGCACCGACGCCGACTCGGCCGTCACCGCGGCACGCGGCATGATGACGACCGACACCCGCCCCAAGCTCTCCGGTTCGTCGTTTACGGTCGATGGCCACCGCTACACCCTCTTCGGCATGGCCAAGGGCGCGGCGATGATCGGGCCTCGTATGGCCACGATGCTCGGCGTCATCCTCACCGACGCGCCGGTCAAGGCGGCCGATGCTCAAAAGCTGCTGCGGGAGGCCGCCGAACAAACCTTCAATTGCGTGAGCGTGGACGGTCATACGAGCACCAACGACACCGTCCTGCTCCTGGCCAACGGCGCCGCCGGCGGCAAGCCGCTTGCGGGGGCCGGGCTCGAAGCCTTCGCGAAGGCGCTGTCCGACGCCTGTGAGGCCCTGGCCCGGGAAATCGCCGACGATGGCGAAGGAGCCACGCACGTGCTGCGGATCGAGGTGAAGGGCTGTGCCTCCCGCGACGACGCCCGGCAGCTTGCCCGGAGCGTGGCCGACAGCCCGCTGGTGAAGACGGCCATTTGCGGGGCCGACCCCAACTGGGGCCGGATCGTGTCGGCGGCCGGGTACTCGGGGGTGAAGTTCGACCCCGACAGGCTCGTGCTGCGTCTCAACGGCACCCTGCTTTTCCGCGACGGCGCCCCGGTGGCGTTCGACGGGGGAGCCGTTTCGGCATCGATCCAGGCCTCCCGGGAAACCCTGATCGAGCTCGATTTCGGGTCAGGACCGGGCTCGATCCGGTTCTATTCGAGCGATTTGACGGCTGAATACGTCCGGCTCAACGCCGACTACCACACCTGACACGCGGCGACCGGAAGCCGTATAGTTTGTGCGGTCCGGCCAGTCGCTTGACGTAGCCGGGGCAAAACTGTTTTCTCTGGCTACCTACCCGCCCGTTTCCAGCCCCCCAAGCCCCAGAATCTTTCGACCATGCTGATCGCGCCGCTGCCCATCGACATCTCGCCGACCCCCTGGATCAACGACCCATCGCAGCCCCCTGCCGCGGGCTTCCTGGTGCCGGCCAGCACCCTGCCGCCACTCCGCCGCGGGTCGAGCCACATCGAGTGTGCCGTCGACCCGGATGAAGAGGATGAAGATCTCGGCGACGAAGAGGATCTGGCGGTTGCGCAGCCCGCGGCCGACGAGGAATCCACCTTCGACGACTTCGACGATGAATTCGACGACGACTTCGAGGAGGAGGAGAACGATCCCGACTGGGATCATCCCGACGACTCGGCGCCCGAGGCTCCTCCACCCGGCAAGGGCGGTGGTCGGAAGAAGTAAGCAGCGAACAGCGGCAGATGTTTTTCAGCGAGACCGATCACGAGCAACTCCGATGCCTGGCCGCAACACCCCTGCCGATGACTTCGATACCGATGGCGGCGGCTCCGTGCGCGGCAATACACGCGGCCGCGAGCCGCAGCGACCTGCGCACGAAGATTGGTTCGGAGAACTGAGCCAGCTCGACTTCGACATCGACTTCTTCGAGGGCCTGCTGGCCCGCAACGGTGATGCGGTCGACGTGCTCCGCGTGCTCGCCGAACTGGTCTCGCAGAAGGGGCTGGTGAAGCGGGCGGTGGAACTCGACCGCAGGCTGGTGGACGTGCTGCCCAACGACTTCCTCGCCCGCTACAATCTCGCCTGCTCGCTGGCGCGTGCCGGGAGGCCTGACGAGGCGATCGACGCGCTCTCCCGGGCGATCCTGCTCGGGTACGACGACCTCGCCCATCTGGAGGTCGATCCAGACCTCGATTCGCTCCGCGAGCATCCCGAATTCCGGGAACTGCTCGGGCACGAATAGGGCTTTCCTTCTCACGTCGTTTTTTCACGCAGGCCAACGGAGCACGCATGCTCGACCAATTCGACAAGATCACGGAGGCCTGCGCAACGATCTCGGCGCAGTGGCCTCACAAGCCGGCCGTCGGCCTCATTCTCGGCAGCGGGTTGGGCGCCGCGGCGGCCGCCCTCACCGACACGGTGACGATTCCCTATGAATCGATCCCCCACTTCGCGAAGTCGACGGCCCACGGCCACACGGGCCAGCTCGTCTGCGGCCTCCTGGCAGGCGTGCCGGTGGTGGTGATGGAAGGCCGGATGCATGCCTACGAGGGCTATCCGCTGGCCCAGATCACGTTTCCCGTGCGGGTGCTCAAGCGGCTGGGGGCCGGGCTGCTCATCGTCACCAATGCCTGCGGGGGTCTGAACCCGCAGTTTCGCACAGGCGACATCATGGTGATCGATGACCACATCAACCTCATGAACGACAACCCGCTCATCGGCATCAACGACGAGCGGCTCGGACCCCGCTTTCCCGACATGTCGGCCCCCTACACGCCGGTCCTCATCGACCGCGCGCTGGAGGTGGCACGAAAAGAGAACTTCGCGGCCCACCGCGGCGTCTACGTGGCCGTGACGGGTCCGAATCTCGAAACCCGCGCTGAATACCGCTTCCTGCGGGGAATCGGCGCCGACGTGGTCGGCATGTCGACCGTGCCGGAGGTGATCGTGGCGGTGCACGCCGGCCTGCGGGTGCTCGGTCTCTCGGTGATCACCGACATGTGCCTGCCGGATCACCTGGAGGTGGCCACGGTCGAGAAGATTCTCGCCGTCGCGCGATCGGCCGAGCCGAAGCTCCGGGCGATCATCACCGCGGCCGTTCGCGAGGCCGGCTAAGCCGCGCCCCCACCCGATCCGCCCTCCACCCGTCAACGCTTTCACAGGCAATCGATGTTCGAACCCGTCCGCGGCAAGCCCGACTTTCCTTCCATCGAGGCAGCGATCTCCCAGTTCTGGCGCGACCGGGGCATCTACCGGAAGTCGTTGGAGCAGCGGCGCAACGCGAAGCGGTTCGTCTTCTTCGAAGGGCCGCCGACCGCGAACGGCATGCCCCATCCCGGCCACTGCCTGACGCGGACGATCAAGGATCTCTACCCGCGCTACCGCACGATGCGGGGCGAATACTGCGAGCGGAAGGCGGGCTGGGACACGCACGGCCTGCCCGTCGAGGTGGAGGTTTGCAAGGAACTGGGCATCCACTCGAAGGCGGAGATCGAGGCCTACGGCGTCGAACCCTTCATCCACCGCTGCCAGGAGTCGGTCTGGCGGTACATGAAGGAGTGGGAGACGCTCACGGAGCGGATCGGCTTCTGGATCGATCTCTCCGACGCCTACGTCACCTACCACCAGAGCTTCGTGGAAAGCGTCTGGTGGGCACTGGCCGAACTCTTCAACCGCGGCCTTCTCTACCAGGGCCACAAGATCGTCTGGTGGTGGGCGCAGGGTGGCACGGCACTCTCCAGCGGCGAGGTGGGCCAGGGCTACCGCGAGGTGGCCGACCCGAGCGTGTACGTGGCCTTCCCGCTGCTCGACGACGCCGGCAACGCCACCCACCGCAGCCTTGTGGCCTGGACGACCACGCCCTGGACGCTGCCCTCCAACCAGTTCGCGGCCGTGAAGGCCGACCTCGACTATGTCGTTCTTCAGGAAGCCCCGAGCGGAAGCGACGGCACCGGTGCATCCGCCGCCCCGGAATACATCGTTGCCGAGCCACTGGCCGCGGCACTGGGCGAGAAGATGAAGAAGCAGTTCCAGGTAGTCGACCGCTTCCCAGGCTCAACGCTCGTGGGCCGATCCTACCTGCCGCCGTTCGACACCTTCCGCCCCGCCGGCCCGCCGCAGCCGGTGCCGCTCAAGGCCGGCGGCTCGCAGCCCGCCGCCTGGCGGGTGGTCGCCGCCGACTTCGTGACCACCGACTCCGGCACCGGCATCGTTCACATCGCGCCCGCCTTCGGCGAGGTCGACTACACGGTGCTCTCCAGCGAGCAGGCTCGGTTTGCCGACGGTCGGGGGCCGACCCTCATCAACTGCGTGGCCCCGGACGGCACGTTCACCGACACGTTCCCCATGGTGAGCGGCCGGTTCGTCAAGGAATGCGACCGCGACATCACGCGCGACCTGCGGGCGCGAAACCTGCTCGTGCACCAGGAGCAGTACGTCCACGACTATCCGTTCTGCTGGCGGGCCGACAACGATCCGCTCATCCAATATCCGCGGCAGAGCTGGTTCATCCGCACCAGCCAGTTCCGCGAGCAGATGCTCGCCAACAACGCACGGATCGACTGGCTGCCCGAGCACATCAAGGACGGCCGGTTCGGCAACTTCCTCGAGACCAATGTCGACTGGGCCCTGTCGCGTGAGCGCTACTGGGGCACGCCGCTGCCGATCTGGAAGTGCGAGACGACGGGCAAGGCCGAGGCGGTGCCGTCGTATGCGGCCCTCGTTGCCAAGCCGGGCGTGCAGGGCACCGACGTCTTCGACAAGGCCAAGGCGGCGAATCCAAAGCTCTCCGACGACCTCCGGGTGCACAAGCCCTACATCGACGCGGTCACCTACGTCTCCCCCTTCGCGCCGGGATCGCGGATGCGTCGGGTGCCGGAAGTGATCGACTGCTGGTTCGATTCCGGCGCGATGCCGTTTGCGCAGTGGGGCTGGCCGCACCGCGGTCAGGAGCAGTTCCAGTCGCAGTTTCCAGCCGATTTCATCTCCGAGGCGATCGACCAGACGCGTGGCTGGTTCTACAGCCAGCTGGCGATCAGCACGCTGCTGT
This sequence comes from Pirellulales bacterium, assembly GCA_044236455.1. Lineage (GTDB taxonomy): Bacteria > Planctomycetota > Planctomycetia > Pirellulales > UBA1268 > CAMCQY01. The sequence goes on along the minus strand of JBIIGJ010000004.1, from coordinate 61,633 downwards.
TCGGCGACAAGGAAAAGGCCTATCCGCATCCGTTCCGCACCTGCATCGTGCTGGGCCACATGCTGGGCGAAGACGGCCAGAAGATGAGCAAGAGCAAGCGCAACTACCGCGAGCCGGCCGAGATCTTCGACAAGTACGGCGCCGATGCGCTGCGGTGGTTCTTCCTTGCCGGCCAGCCGCCGTGGACGAGCATCCGCTACAGCGAACGGTCGATCCGCGAGAGCGTTCCCGAGTTTCTGCTGCGGCTGTGGAACGTCTATTCGTTCTTCGTGATCTACGCCCGGATCGACGGCTTCGATCCGGGCGGGCTCCTCGACGCGGCCGGTTCGCTCGACCATCCCGACCTGGCGAAGGCCCGCGGCTACCGACCCGTCGCCGACCGCGGCGAGCTCGATCGCTGGATGCTTTCAGAGCTCAACGCGACGGCCGCCGCAATGGTCGAACGGATGGATCGCTACGACCACTTTGGCGCCGCCGGTGAGCTTTCCGCCCTCGTCGATGCCGTCAGCAACTGGTTCGTCCGCCGCAGCCGCGACCGCTTCTGGGCGGCGGGCCGGGCCGACACCGGCCCGGAGGGCAACGCCGCCAAGCTCGACGCCTACTGGACGCTCTACGAGACGCTGCTCACGATCGCCCGGCTGGCCGCGCCGTTCGTGCCCTTCGTGAGCGAGGCCATCTGGCGGAACCTGGCGGTGGCGCCGTTCGGCGACACGGCGCCCGAGAGCGTGCACCTCACCGACTACCCCACCGGCAGCGAGGCCCTGATCGACCGCGCTCTCGTCCGTCGCATGGCGATCGTCCGGGACGTATCGTCACTGGGACGGGCGGCGCGGGCCGCCGAAAAGCTCAAGGTTCGCCAGCCGCTCTCGAAGGTGGAGGTCATTCTCGCCGAGGGCCACGACGCCGCCGACGCCGCCTGGCTCGAGGCCCACGCCGATCTGGTCTGCGACGAACTCAACGTGAAGCAGTTCGAGATCTGCCGCGAGCCCGACCGCTACATCACGCGGGCGGTGCTCCCCGATCTCAAGAAGCTGGGCCCACGGCTGGGCAAGGATCTTCCGAAGGCCCGTGATGCGATCACGAAGACCGATGCCGCCGCGCTGCTTGCCGCCCTGCACCGTGACGGCCGGGCCACGATTCCGCTCGCCGGCGGCGGGGAGGCGGTGATCGAAAAGGATGACGTCATGATTCGCACGACTGCCAAGGAGGGCTGGGCCGCCGCGGAAGGGCCGCGTGCCGTCGTGGTGGTGGCCAGCCAACTCACGCCGGAACTCGTCGCCGAAGGCCTCGTCCGCGAGGTTGTCCACGCGGTGCAATCGCAGCGAAAGACGCTGGATCTCGAGTTCACTGACCGGATCGAACTGGCATTCGACACCGCCTCGCCTGAATTGCGGGCCGCCATCGAGCGGCATCTCGACTACGTCGCCTCCGAAACGCTCGCCAGTTCGGCAACCTTTGGCCCGCTGGCCGGCGGAACGGCCGAATCGATCGACATCGACGGTCATCCACTGACGATGTCGATCCGTCGCGTTGCACAGGCCAAGCCTGCGACCGGGGGTGTGGCGTGAACGGTGCTGCTGCCTCACGGACTGACGGAAAGACGCTCCGCCTGGCGGTGCTGCTGTCGGGCTCGGGGCGCACGCTCGACAATCTGCTCGAGTGGATCTCCGCGGGCCGGCTGGCTGCGAGCGTGGCGACGGTGGTGTCGAGCCGGGGTGACGTCCGGGGAGTGCAGATCGCCAAGCGGGCCGGCATCCCGGTGACCGTTTTGCCGCCGGCTGGCCGGCCGCTCGCCGACTGGAGCCGCGAGATCTTCGCCACCTGCCGCGCGGAGCAGCCCGACCTCGTGGTGATGGCCGGCTTTCTGCACCTGGTGGAAATCCCCGCCGACTTCACCGGCCGGGTCATCAACATCCATCCCGCCCTGCTGCCTGCCTTTGGGGGCAAGGGGTTTCACGGCATGCATGTCCACCGCGCCGTCATCGACCGGGGCTGCACCGTCTCGGGCTGCACCGTGCATCTGGTCGACAACGAATACGACCATGGCCGGATTCTGCTGCAAAAGACGGTGCCGGTGCTCCGCGACGACAGCCCGGAATCGCTGGCCGCGCGGGTCTTCGCCGCCGAATGCGACGCGCTTCCCGAGGCGATCAACCGGATCGCCTCGGGCGACCTTGCCTGACCGACGAGAAGCCCCTGCTACACTCAACAGTCGAGTTCCAGCCCTCCAGGAGCCCCTCATGTCACGCTCACTTGGAAACATCATCGCCGACACGCTGCAACTGTCGGTCGGCTATGCGGAACGCCTGCTGAAACACGTGCCGGCGGAGCGGTTCGCTCGCTTCGCCCGGATCGGCGACCGGGTCGTCGACTCGAACCATCCGGCGTTCATCTACGGTCACTTGAGCCTCTATGCGCCGAAGGTGCTCCAGCAGATCGGCCACCCGTCGCCCTCGGTCCCCGACCTTTTTGAGCACCTGTTCTCGAAGGACGCCACCTGCCGTGACGACGAGGATGCCGATCTCTACCCTCCGATGGACGAGATCACTGCATTCTTCTTCGAGGGGCACCGCATGCTCGCCGGCGCGCTCCGCGGCACACCCGACTCGACGTTCCAGCAGCCCAATCCGTCAGAGGGACGGATGAGGGAACTCTTTCCCACGCTCGGCTCCGTACAGACGTTCTACTGTGGCGGGCACATGATGATGCACCTGGGCCAGTTGAGCGCCTGGCGGCGAATGGAAGGACTCGGATCCGCCTGACGATGCTCATGAGAAAGCTTGTCCGGTGGACTGGTGCGGGTTCTTGTTTCGTCTGAGGAGCCGGGGGTCGGGGGAACCCGAAGCGAGTCGGCGTATCCTCGCCTCGAGCCGGAGGCTTTCACCGCCCCCGGCGGCTTGGGTCTCTCGATCCCCAACACGCAGGAATCAGCCCGACGACGTCTTGTCCTGCGGCGACGACCCCGTGCCGGGAGCAGTATCTCCAGGCGCGTCCTGCGACGCATCACGAAAACTCCGTAGCATCATGCCGATCCCTGCGGCGATCATGCCCAGCATGAGCAGCAGGTTGCTCGTCCGCATGTCCATCAGAAACTGGATGCGGCTGAGGATCTCGATCACGATGATCGCCAACCCGGTATAGAAGAGCACCCAGCCCCACTTCATGCGGGCATCGTAGAACAGCAACACGAGGCCAAAGAAGATCGGCGCGAACACGATGCCGGTGCTCATGGCGGGCATGCCGCCGCCCAGCATGCCCCGGCTGAACGCGCCGGAGAACATCCCGAAATCCCGGGTCACGACGTGCACGTTGCTCAGGAAGAACCAGAGGCCGGCGGCGGCGAGCACCAGGCCCGAGAAGAACAGCCAGGTGCCGCCCGGCGTGCCGCCCGCACCCCGGACGATCTCCTCGTGCATGGTGCGGACCTTTTCGATGTCCTTCTCGAATTCCTGACGCGGTGAAGTTGCCATGGTGGCTCAGCCCTTTGGGATGGATGCAGTCCGCCGTGCCCACTTCCGGAGCATAGCAGTTCCTCCCCCGATGCCTGTTTCAGCCCACAAGACTGAAAGATACCAGCCATTCGCACGACCGTTTCTTCACATTTTGTGCTTGAGTTCAGCCTTGATTCCATCATAATTCATCCAGCAGGGAGTGCCCACGCCGTGCAGAACCAGGACCGCCGTAGCAGGCTGCTCGACATCATCCGGATTCGCGGCTTTGCCGCGCTGGAAGAACTCGTCCGTGAACTCGGCGTGTCGGAATCGACGGTGCGCCGGGATCTCGACGCCCTGGAGGAACAGGGATCTGCCAAGCGGACCCACGGCGGCGTGCTCTACTCCGGCGGCATGCCCCGACTGGCGGAGTTCGACGAACGGCAGCCCGCCAACTGGGCCGCCAAGCGGGCGATCGCAGTGACGGCGGCGTCGGTGATCGAGGACGGGGAGACCGTGCTGCTCGACGGCGGCACGACCACCTACGAGGTGGCCCGCCTGCTCGTCGGGCGGTCGCTTCAGGTCGTTACCAACAGTCTTCCTGTGGCGAACCTCTTCGCCACGGAGGCCCGGACCGACCTGGTGCTCCTCGGCGGTTATGTCTCGCCCCGCACGGGTGTCTGCCTGGGCCCCTACGCCAACGAACTGCTCGGCCGGTTGCACGTCACCACGACGGTGCTCTCGGCTGCTGGTATTTCCGAGGAAGGCCTCTTCAACGCTCACTTGTTGTTGGCCGAGACCGAGCAGGCGATGCTCAAGGCCGCCGGCCGCGTGATGGTCGTGGCCGATAGTTCGAAATTTGGCCGCAAGAGCCTGACGCTCGTCTCCGCGCTCGACGCCATCGATCTCGTTGTGAGCGATGATGGCCTGCCGCAGCGGTGGCGTGACATCGTCACCGCGTCACAAGCCAGCCTGTTCATCGCCCCGGTGCCCGAGGCAGAAGAAGCGTCGCCGACCGTTCGGCCCGGTGGCCACTCGGCGGACAAGGCCCGCCCGGCATAAGATGTCGGCTCAAAAGTGATCCGTCTCCCACAGAACTTGTCTCTTTCAGCCCACCTGTTTCCTCCCATCGAAAATCCCCAGGAGCCATCATGGCCAAGAAGACCGCGACGAAGCCTGCCGCCAAGACCGCCACAAAGTCGCTCGCCTCGCTGAAGGACGAGATTTGTGACATCGGTCGGCGCATCTACAACAAGGGCTTCGCGGCCGGCAACGACGGCAACATCTCCTACCGCCTGGGACCGAACAAGGTGCTGTGCACCCCCACGATGATGTCGAAGGGTTTCATGACCCCCGCCGACCTCTGCATCGTCGACATGGAGGGCAACCAGCTCGCCGGCAAGCGCAAACGGTCGAGCGAGATCCTCCTGCATCTCACGATCATGAAGGAACGCCCCGACGTGAACAGCGTCGTGCACTGCCATCCGCCGCACGCCACCGCCTTCGCCGTGGCCCGCGAGCCGATTCCGCAGGCGGTGCTTCCGGAGGTGGAGGTGTTTCTTGGTGACATTCCGATCTCCCGGTACGAAACGCCCGGCAATCAGATGTTCGCCGACACGATCAAGCCGGTCGTGAAGCGATCGAACGTGATCCTGCTGGCCAACCATGGCACGGTCAGCTTCGGTGCGACGGTCGAAAGGGCCTACTGGTGGACCGAAATCGTCGACGCCTACTGTCGCATCCTGATGCTCGCGAAAGGCTTGGGCGGCATCGTCTACCTCACGGGTCAGGAGACGCGGGCCCTGCTCGACCTCAAGCAGAAGTGGGGCTACACCGACGCGCGGCTCGACCTGAACATGAACGACCGCGACATCTGCGACAACGCGGTGTTCCGGTCGACCTGGCAGGAGGTGGGAGTGGCTCGGAAGGCCTTTGCCACACACCCGGAGGTCGCTTCGGCCGCGCCGTCGGCGACCAACGGCCGCGGCCTGCCGGCAGGCATCGACTACGAAATGCTCGTGAAGAGGATCACCGAAAACGTCTGCCGCGAGCTGGGCATCACCCCCGGATCGTCGCCCCGATCGTGAACCGTCAGTGCCGACGCGCCACCCGCCGCCTGTGAAGCTCCCCCGGCGACACGCCCCACACGCGTGCCGTGCCGTCGTCGGAGCCGGTGAGGATGCGCGTGCCATCCGGGGCGAATACCACGCTCCAGAGAGGCCCGTCGTGCCCATCGAGCGCCAGCAGATGCCGGCCGCTCGCAGCGTGCCAGAGGTGCAGGCTGCCGTCGGCGCCCACGCCCGCGATGCGGGTGCCATCGGGCGAAAAGACCACTTCCCACACCTGGCCGACAGGCCCCGTCAGTTCGCTGCTCGACCAGCCGTCTGCCGGCCTCCAGAGCCGCACCGTGCCATCGGATGATGCCGATGCGACGCGGCTGCCGTCCCGCGACCAGGCCACCCAGTTGACGTCGTCGGCATGCCCCGCGAAGCTGCCGAGCAGCATGCCTGTCGCCGTATCCCACTCCCGCACGAGACGATCGGCGCACGCGGTGGCCAGCCGCCTGCCATCGGGAGACCAGGCCGCGGCATGAGCCCGAGCCGGATGCGGCAGCGTCAGCACGTGCCTGTCGTCGCCGGGCGTCACGCGACGGATCCGGACCGCTCCTTGCTCGCTCCCACTCTCTTTGCGATCCCCCACCTGCCGCTCAGCCCCGGCCGTGGCGATCCGCTCGCCGTCGGGCGAGAACACCGCGGCAAAGGCCGGGCCCGAATGCGCCGCGAAACGTCCTTGTTCGGCGCCGTCTTCCGCCCCGTAGATGAGAACGGAGCCATCGCCGCAGGCCGCGGCCAGCAGTCTGCCGACAGGTGAAAAATCGACAGCGTTCACCCGGCCGCGAACAGCCGGCAGGTCACGAGCGACCATGCAGGCATCCAGATCCCAAAGCCGCACCTTTCCCTGCCCCGTGGCCGTCGCCACCAGCCGTCCATCGGCCGCACAGGCCACGCCCCGAACGCCAACGCCGTCGTCACTGCCGCAGGCCATGACGGGCTCGTTGCCGCCGTCGGCATCCCACACCCGCGTGGTCGCATCGGCCGAGGCGGTGGCGAACCGGTCGGCGGGCAGCCGAGCCACCGACCAGATGCCATCGCGATGCCCGACACACGTGCGCTCCACCCGGCCGCTCGCGGGATTCCAGAATCGCAGGATTCCGTCGGCCGAAACCGTAGCGAGGCGGGAGCCATCTGCCGTCCAGGCCACACCGTTTACCCGCAGGGGATGCCGCAACACGTCGTCGCCCATACCCGTCTCCACATTCCAGAGCCGGGCGGTGCCATCCTCCGACGCCGATGCGAGCCGCCTGTCGTCGGGGGAAAAGCAGACGGCGAAGACCCGCCGAGAGTGCCCCTGAAGATCAGGCAGTTGCTCGCCCGTGCCGGCCTGCCAAAGCCGAATCACGCCATCGCCGCACGCCGCAGCGAGACGGTCGCCGCTCGACGTGAACGCCACGCCATACACATTTCGGTCGTGTGCCCCCTGCCGCCAGTCGGGCGTGATGGTAGCCCGCTTCGTGCCACTTCCCGCCTCCCACAGGCAGATCGTGCCGTCGCCCGATGCAGTGGCAACCACGCTTCCGCCGGCGGCAAACGCCAGGCCGTAGATCGCACCAGCATGCCCTTCGAGCCTGCTGATGATCCGGCCATCGACGGCATCCCAGACGATTGCGGTGCCGTCCTCCGCGGCCGTAGCCACCTGCCGGCCATCAGGCGACACTGCCGCCGACCAGACCGCCGCATCGTGCCCGTCGACTCGATGCGACTCCCGATAGACAGCCTGCTCATCGGTCGTCCAGAAACGGATGACACCTTGATCATCCCCCGTCACCAGTCGGTCGCCGGCCGGTGCAGCAGCCACGGCCCGCACGATCGCAGCATGCCCTGCCAGTACCGCCACGGAATCGTCGAGCCGCGCCGCGAGACAGTCGAGCTCGATCGGTCGCCCCGGAACGGCGTCGAGCGTTTGAGCCCGCTCCAACAGGCCAGCCGCGAGCGGAATGTTGCGGCGGTCGACGGCCGCCGCCGACCGCTGCACGGCCGAGAAATAGGCTTCCTCACGCTCGGCAGCGCGATGCAGCTGGGCCAGCTGCTCTTGATGCCGTGCACGGCTCGAAAAAAAGCCCGCGGAGAGGGCGGCGATGCAGACCATCGCGGCGGCTGCCGTCAGCAGGCGATGACGAGCCACCCAGCGGACCGCCCGCTCGGCCACCGTCGCCGGCCGGGCAAGCACCGACTCGCCGGAGAGCCACCGCGCGAGATCGGCCTCCAGGGCATCGGCCGTCGCATAGCGGTCGGCCGGGTGTTTCTGCAGGCACTTCTCGGTGATCGCGGCCAGTTGCCGGGCCTCCGTTGCGCCCACGCCAGCTTCCGCACGCAAGGCTCGGCATATGGTCGCAACAGCCTGCGGCTCCTGCTCGCGGATGATCCGCGCCGCTACCACGATCGGCTTGCCCCTCACCTCGTAGGGCAACTCCCCGGCGAGCAGCTCGTGCAGCACCAGACCAAGTGCATAGACATCGGTCGGTGCATCGATCCGGGAGGCGTCGGCGTCGAACTGTTCGGGGCTCATGTACCGGAGCGTTCCGACCAACTGCCCTGCCTCGGTCTGGAGCGTCGTGATCGCAAGATCGGCGTCTGTGGACCGTGCCACGCCAAAGTCGATCACCTTCGGCTCGCCATCGGCGCCCACGAGGATGTTGCCGGGCTTGAGATCCCGGTGCACGATCCCCATCCGGTGGCCATAGGCCACGGCCGCCGCCACGCGGCGCAGCAGCGCCACCTGCTCCCGCACTGGAATGCCGCGGTCGCGCACGAAGCGGTCGATCGGCAGCGCCCCCTCCACCAACTCCATCACGAAGAACGGCACATCGCGATTGCCGTGACGACTGGTGCCCAGCGTGTGCACCTGCGCGATGTGGGGATGCCGCAGCCGCGCCAGCAGGTGCGCCTCCTGCTCGAAGCGTCTCATGATCGCGCGGCTCGCCAGCCCGTCGCGCAACACCTTTACCGCCACAGGACGGTCGGGAGCCCGTTGGCGGCCCTCATAAACACGCCCCATGCCCCCTTCGGCCAGCATCCGGATGATCGTCACGCCGCCGAGATCGCTGCCAGCCGCCAACTCGATGATCTGCTCGCCGTCGAAGCCGAATGAATCCGCCTGTCCGGAAAGATCGCTCAAGAAATAGTGCGACGCCTCTTCCTTCGAGGGGTCTCCCGTGGGCGCGTCCGGTCCGGCAAAACGATCCATACGCCGGCGGTTATACCATCCGCAGGAGGGGCATTAACGATGGGTTAATACGAGTCGCTCGTTCAGGGGCTTTGAGTCGGGGGCGATTCATGGGCGCCGGTTTCCCGCACGGACGCGACTTCGACGGCCGTCTGAACGGCCTGAGACAGCCTCCGCCACGCTCACCGCGGCGGGATCGCATTCCGCCTGGCCACCCGCATCACAAGCGCATCCCGGGCAGCGAGAATCTCGTGAATTCGCCGCCGACTCCTCAGAGCCGGTTCTCCTAGTTCACTCCGCCGCCAACGTCGCAGCTGAACATGGGCGGCAAGGATGATCTGCACCGGATCTGTCTCATTTCGGGAAATCCGCAGCACGCGATGTGGCTGCAGTCGGGCTTGGGCAGCCGGCTGATCGGCCAGCCCTTCGGAAGCCTTGGAAACCCTGGAAGCCCAAAAAGCCCCGGAGGCCCTCACCGTCCGGGACACCCGAAGACTCGTCGTCTGGAGGCCCAGTGCATTGTGAGGAAAACGTGATTTCTTCGTTAGAAACATTGGTAAATCAGCAGCGACGCGGTTATTTTCTGTCGACAGCCACGCGGCTGCCCCTGTCTGCTATGGCGAGAGCCCTGGTCGCGAGGGGCAAAAATAAAAACACCACGCGTAAATTCGCTGCAAAAACGGCTTTTTCAGTGTTGCCCCGTCCGATAGGAGGAGCGATCCAAGCCGCCTGACGTCGTATGGATGCTGACGAAACGATCTCCCCGGCCCTGACGGCCGCCCTGCAGCAACTGGCCCAGGGCGACCTCTCCGCCCGGGATCGGATCATCGAACTCTGCAGCGAACGCCTCCGCGACCTGGCCCACCGGATGCTGGGCCGCTTCCCCGGCGTCCGCCGCTGGGAAGACACCGACGACGTCTTCCAGAATGCCGCCATGCGGCTGCACCGGGCCCTCGGCGCGATGCAGTTCGACTCCCCCCGTTCGATCATGGCCCTGGCGGCCACGCAGTTGCACCGCGAACTGATCGACCTGGCCCGGCGGCACGCAGGCCCAGCGTCGTATGCCGCCAACCACGGCACGAACGTGATGCCCAGAGCCCCAGCCGACCAGGGCCAGGAACATTACATCGACCGCACCCCGGCCGCGGAGACCAGCCTCGATCGCTGGACGCTCTTCCACGAGGCGATCGAGAGCCTGCCCGCAGACGATCGTGAGATCTTCCATCTCGTCTGGTATCTGGGGGCCGACCAGAAGACGATTGCCACACTCCTCGACTGCTCCGAACGCACCGTGAAATACCGCTGGCGGGCGGCCCGCGAGGCCATCCGCGCGGCGCTCGACGGCCAGTCACCGTGACGACGGCTTACTCGTCGGCAGCCTCGTCGGCAGCCTCGTCGGCGTCGTTCTCGAGCGCCAGCCTGCGGAGGATCGCGATCGCCTCGTCGAGCGAGACGGCATCGTAGCCACGGATGCAGGCCTTGCGGTCGCACTCGGCCAGCAGCAGCACATCGAGGAAATCGGGGTGCGATTCCAGCCGCTGCCGGGCCCGCGCACCGAGCGTGTGGTTGCCATGGGCCGCCGCGACCTCCAGCGACTCGACGAGCCAGCGGGTCCGCTCCGTAATCAGGTCGCCGAGAACAGACACGCAGCTCGCAACCGGATTGGTGCGATCGATCGCCCGGCCCACGTCGTGGACGAGCGCCGCCGTCAGCAGTTCCTCGTCGAACGGCCGCTCCTCGTGCACGCGGTCGAAGACCTGGAGGGTGTGTTCGAGCACGTCCCCCTCCGGATGCTTGAGCGGATCCTGCTTCACGTTCTCGAGCACCCGCACAAGCTCAGCGATGCGGTCGAAGCGGTCGCCGGCCAGGTGCGCGAGGCCGCCAGCAGGATCGCTGCCTCGCGTCACCTCGCGACGGATCTCGTCGTGGCTGGGCAGCTGCTCCTCCGGCACCCAGCCGCGGGCCACCCGGCGGGCCGCGCGAAACCGCGACTTGGTGGAATCTCCCCCTTTGGCCACCATGCGAGCCGCCTCTTCGGCGATCCGTTGCCGCAGCTTGTCGGCGCCCGCATCCCGAAGCTCGTCGCTCATGGCTGTTTCGCCTCCCTGGCAGGCCCCGCGGGCAGCGGCCGCCAGCGGATGTTCTTCACCAGCGCCGTCGTGGCGTAGGTCGCGATCCCCAGCGGCTTCGACGGGATCACCTCGTCGCGGATCGAAAGCTTCCTGCCAGCCAGCGGCTGGTCAAGCATTTTCTCGTCGTCGATGAAGCAGACGATCCGCTCAGGAGTCACCCGCACGCGGATCGCATACCACCGGCCCATTTTGAACTCCTTGAAAGACGTCGTGGCGTTGTGCGCGGCGTCGTCGCCGTCGATGCTCGAAAGACCGACCACGCCGCCTCCCCAGCCGCCCACGATGAAGCTGCATGGATCCTCGCCAACAGGAAATGTCAGCCCACAAAAGAAATCGTTGCCGTCGGCCCGCTGGGCGTCGAGCGCGATTTCGTAGTCCTGCCGCGGCACGTCGCCGGTCCAGGTGATGCCGCTCAAGTCGGCGCCCATGCCGATCTTGATCGCGCCGTCCTCCACCACGACCTCTCCCTCGCCACCAAAGCCAGTCGGCCGCCACTTGCCGAGCGCCTTGCCGTCGAAGAGTGGTCGCCAGGCATCGCCCTGCGGCGCTCCCGCGCGGCCGGAGCCGGCCGCGTTGCCGAGCAGTTCAGCGACGAGCGTGTCGGCGGCGTAGACCGTGCGGAGCGCCGCCAGGATTCCCGCCGCGTCCACCGATACGGCACGGGCCTGCGTGTCGTCGTAGGCGATGTCGAGCACGAGCGACTGGATATTGCCGTCGAAGATCAGGCCGACGAGTTCGCCGGACGTGTTGACGACGGGGCTTCCGGAGTTGCCGCCGATGATGTCGGCGGTGGAGATGAAGTTAAACGGCGTCTTGAGGAAGGCTTCGTCGCGCTCAAGCTGCGGCCGCAGTTTCTCCCACCGCGGCGGCAGATCGAAAGGCGGCGAGTACCCCTTCGAATGGGCACGGCCGAAGAGACCGGCGTAGGTCGTGATTGCCGGCACCTGCTTGCCTGCTTCCTCATATCCTTTCAGCGTGCCGTAGGCGAGACGCAGCGTGAAGGTGGCGTCGGGGTAGACGCTCTCCCCTTCACTGGCAAACACAGCCTGCGTGATCTCCGCATGCGCCTGCCGCTTGATCTCCCCGGCCGCCTCGACGATTTTTCGCAGTGACCGCGACTCCTCGTCGACGATGCGTGCCAGACCGAGCATCGGATCGGTCGACGCGGCGACCGCTGCCTGGCCGCCTTCGTAGAGGCTGCGTCGCGTGTCGGGCTTTGCGGCATCCGCCCCGCCCCGCTTGCCCAGCCCCGTGCCACTGACGAGTTCCGCCGCCCGCTCCCGGGGCGATTTTCCTGCGAGCACCTTTTGAACCAGAGGATCATCAGGCCCGAGTGACGTGGCCAGACACGTGAGCGAGTCGGCCAGCTTCGTGATCTCGAAAGCGTCGTAGACCGGCTCGTCGGAGAAGAGCGCAAGCTCCAGCGACTCGCGATTGGAGTCGCGGTATTCGCGGAGCCGCTCGCCGCTGGGCTTTGCTGCCTCGGCGGCGGCCCGCAGGATCGTGCGGGCGTTGGCGAAATACTGGCTGTTGAAGCCGACCGCCCCCTCGAGCAGGTTGTGCCGCAGGGCGACGTCTGCGATTTCTTTCTCAACCAGCTCGATCCGGTCGAACGGCGAGGGCTGGGCCGACCCCGCCTTGCCCGCGGCCCGCTTCGCCACCAGTTCGCGAAGTTTTTCTTCCGACGCCCGCTTCCGTGCGATGAACTTGGGATCGAGCAGCCCGGCGAGAATTCCCTCGCGGGCTTTACGGCTGTTCTGCACGCCGAAGAGGTCGCCCATCGCCTGCCGCCTCTCCTCGGGCCCCTCGTCGGCATAGGCGTCGAGCATCACCTCCAGCCGGTTGAGCGTGGCGAGTGAAAACGGAATCTGCCGGTCCCGCATCGCCAGGAGTTCACGAAGAGTGTCAGCCCGGTCGGTGTGTCCGGGGTGGCCCGAAACAAAGACCAAGTCGCCCGCCGCAACCGGCTGGCGGCTCCACGTGAGGTGGTGCGGCACCCTCGCCGGCTTGCCGTTTTCGTAGGCGCGAAAGAAGCAGACGTCGAGGTTGTAGCGCGGAAACTCGAAGTTGTCGGCATCGCCGCCGAAGAAGGCGATCTGCTGCTCCGGCGCGAAGACGAGCCGCACGTCGGTGTATTTCTTGGCTCGATAGAGATGGTAGAGGCCGCCCTGATGGAGCGTGACCACGTCGCTCCGCAGGCCCGTGGCGGCGAGCGACTCCTTCTCGATCTCCGCCATCACCTTGCGGCGGGCGGCAAACGCCGCCTGCGGATCGAGGCCGGGCGCAACGGCCGCCTGCACGCGGGAGGTGACATCCTCGATCGAGACGAGCACGTTGAGCTCGAGATCGTGGCACTTCAGCTCGTCGGCCTGCGTGGCCGCCGCGAAGCCGTCCCGATAGTAGTTGTGCTGCTCGGTGCCGAGCTTCTGCAGACTGTCGGCACCGACATGGTGGTTGGTGAGCACGAGGCCGTCGGCCGACACGAACGAGCCCGACCCGCCCGAGTTGAAACGCACTGACGCCTGCTGCAGGTGCGTCAGCCACTCCGGCGTGAGCTTCTTCCCGCCGAGTGCGGCGGCATGAGCCTTTTCGAGTCGCACAAGCGGCGGATGGCTGAAGAGCCACATCCCCTCGTCGGCCCGGGCCACGGCCGCGACCAACGGAATGGAGGCCAGGAACACAATGAAAAACGCCCCAATCGGGCGGGGCAACGCTGGTCTGGTTGTCGGCATGATAAATGTCGTCCCCGGGCTTACGGTGGCGTCCAACACCCTCCAAGCCTATCGCAAACTTGCGGACACTCCCCTCCCCCCCGCAGCCGCGTCAGCTTTTTTCCTCGCGTTGCGGCGGAATAAGTAGCATTTTTCACCACACCGTAGTGGATGGGCAGAGAGGTTTTGCCCCATAACGCACGGTCACCTCATCACCGCCCCAACCAAGAGGTTTCTCCTCCTCGGGCCCCGCGGCACGGGCAAATCGACCTGGCTCGCCGGTGCGTTCCCGCGAGCTTTGACAATCGATCTGCTCGACTCGTCGCGGTTTCTGGCCCTGAGCCGTGATCCATCCGCCCTCGAGCGGCTCGTCACGCGGCGACGCGGCGACTGGGTCGTCATCGATGAAATCCAGCGAATTCCGGCCCTGCTCGACGAGTTGCATCGCCTTGACGAGCAGAAACGCGGTATCCACTTCGCCCTGTCGGGGTCGAGTGCGCGGAAGCTCCGACGGGCGGGGGCGAACCTGCTCGCCGGCCGGGCCCTTCAGCTGCACATGTATCCGTTCGTCTGGCCGGAATACCGAGGCGTGTGGCGGATCGATCAGGCCGTCGAGTGGGGCACGTTGCCGCTGGTGGTGAGCGATCCAGCCCATCGGGCCGCCACGCTAGCCACCTACGTGGAGACCTACCTGAAGGAGGAGATCACGGCGGAGGCGCTCGTGCGCAGTCTCGATCCGTTCGTGCGGGTGCTGCAGGTGGCCGGGCTCGACCTCGATACGGTCGATTCCGTCTGGAAGAGCTTCGCGTTTGAGGCGCTGCTGCATCATGAGATGCGAGCCTACGCGGCGACGACCGGAAAGGAGCGGCCGATCTTCCATTATTCCGTCAGCGGCGGATTCGATGTCGATTTCCTTGTCCAAACGAGGCCAAAGACGCTCCTGCGAGAATGCGGCGACCGCGTACGCCGCGGAATCATCGTGTATCAGGGCGTCGTGATAAAAATGGGGACGGGAGCAGATTTGCTGCCGTTGGGAGACCCAAATCTGGCGGCTGACGCGTGGCTGGCACCCTTTCTCTCCCGAATGCCTTCCATCGGGAGTGTGTTTCTTTCCGGTTCGTGCGAGCCATAACCGTTTCGGCCCTTTTTTGGACAGGCGGGCATTCGCTCAGTACCATCTCAGGCGGACCATTGGAAAGCCCCGCCTTCGAGCGAATGACCGCGAGGAGACGAGTCAATGAAAGCCACGAAGACCGCAAAGAAGCCTTCTCACCCATCTGGCCAGAGCCCGCTCGACCAGCGGCTGCTCGCCTACGCCCTCGGCGGCGGGGCACTCGCCCTCGTGGCCACTCCCGCCGATGCCGGGGTGATCTCCAGCGGCATCCAGAACGTCAGCGTTGCGAGCCTAGGACCGACGCTAAACCCAAACAATAGTACGAGCGTGAACCTTGTCCCGAGCGATCCCACCAGTCCGACATTCAGATTCTCTTGGCAATCGCTCAACGGTGGGACTGACGGTGCAACAGTATCCCTGGCAACCGATGCGACATCAGGCTCTCCGGGATCGTTCGCTTTTTACACCAGCTCAGCTAACTCGTTGAATAACTTCGCCGCAGGGGAGACGGTCGGCCCTGACAACGATCTGATTAAATACCCGAATTACTCTAACTCGGCGGCGGCTGCCTTTTACGGCGCCAACGGCGACTGGACGGCGTCGCTTGGCGGCGGGAACTCAAATTGGTCGGCTGGAGGATCCGGATACGTCGGATTCAGTTTCCTCGATGGGGGCTCCCAAACCCACTACGGCTGGATGGAGCTGATGGTTCCCACAACGTCGGTAGCCGGGCAAGAAGCCACGCTCGTGCAATGGGCGTGGGAGTCGGACGCCAACACGCCTATCACGACCCCCGTTCCCGAGATCGATCCCGCCTCCGGCGGCAGTGCGCTGGCACTCCTTGTCAGTGGGCTCGCGCTCGTCGAACAGCAGCTCGGCTTCGCCGCCGGTGCCGCCGGCCTGCGGGCCTGGCGAAAGCGCCGCCAGGCGGTTGCCTGACCGCCAGTAGCAAAGCCCTCAAGCCATGGCAGCTCCGCACCCTCGCGTGCTCCTCGTCGGCTGGGATGCGGCTGACTGGAACGTCATCCACCCGCTTCTCGACGCGGGAAGGCTGCCGACGCTCGCCCGGCTCGTGGCCGAGGGCGCGATGGGAGATTGCGTCAGCGTCACGCCGTCGATCGCGCCGCTGACGTGGACGACTGTTGCCACCGGCCTGCGGGCCGATCGACACGGCATCCTCTCCGACCGCGAGCCCGATCCGGTCAGCGGCGACTGGCGACGGACGAGTTGCCGCGGCCGCACCGCCAAGGCCCTCTGGAACATCGCCACGCAGAGCGGCCTCCGTTCAGTCGTCGTCAACTGGGCGGCGAGCCACCCCGCCGAGCCAATCCTTGGGCTGAGCGTCGATGAACGGATCACGAGCGTGACGGCGCCGCTCGGCGTGGCGTGGCCCATGCCCGAAGGCTGCGTCCATCCGGCCGACCGGACCGCCAGCCTCGCTGAGTTGCGGCTCCATCCCCGCGAACTGCCCGCCAGCGAACTCCTCCCATTCCTCCCCGGCATCGCAGGCATCGACACCTCGAAGGATCCTCGCCCGGGGCTCGTAGCCGACGGCCTCGCCGCCACGGTCACGGTCCACGCGATCGCCACAGAGCTGCTTGAACACGAAGCCTGGGACTTTGCCGCTATCCGCTACCACCTCCTCGAGCCGCTCTCGCAGGTGTTCATGAGGTATCGCGAACCATTGCTCGACGGCATCCCGGAGCAGGATGCGGCAATCTATGGCGGCGTGATCGACGCTGGCTATGCGCTCCTCGACGCCATGCTCGCGCGGCTCGTCGAACTCGCCGACCCCGACACGACCGTGATCCTCGTCTCCGACCACGGCTTTCAATCGGACGCGGGGCGGCCGAAGCCCGGCGCCGTGGGCGCAAGTCCGCTGGCCTGGCACAGGCCGCTCGGCATCGTCGCCATCGTTGGCACCGGCGTCCGCCCCGATCAGCTCATCCACGGCGCGGGGCTTCTCGACATCGCGCCGACCGTGCTCGCGCTCCTCGGCCTACCGATCGGTAGCGACATGCCGGGACGCATCCTCGCTGAGGCCTTTGTCGAGCGACTCAGCGCGGAACGGATTCCCTCCTGGGAGACCGTGGACGGGGAGTGCGGCCGGCATCCCCCCGATGCGATCGAGGATCCATGGCAGGCCCGAGACGCAATCCGCCAGCTCGTGGTCCTCGGCTACAGCGAGACGAGCCCCGCCGAGGAGGCGCAGCTCGCCGCCGCTGCCGCCGGCCACGACCTGCACCGTGCCTTCGCCCACTTCGAGGCCCGCAATCTCGACGAGGCGATTGCGGCGCTTCGCCGCGTGATTGCCGCCACGCCCGGTAACCTGCAGGCGATTCTGCTATTGGCCTCGAGCCTGCTTGCCAAGGGAGAGTTGCAGGAGTGCCGGGCCCTCGCGGAACAGGTCGCCGCCGATCCGCGGCTCGCCCCGTATGCCGCGCTGCTCCTCGGCATGCTTGAAACGAGCGCGGGACAGACTGACGAGGCGCTCTCGCGGTTTGCCGAGGCGGAGAAGCAGGGCGGCACGAGCAGTTATCTCCTTGGCAACGTCGCCTGGGCCCACCTTCGAGCGAAGCGTCTCGACGAGGCCTCGCGACTCTTCCACGCGGTCCGCGACCTCGAGCCCGATTCTCCCCTGGCGTCGATCGGTCTGGCGATCGTCCATGCCGAGCAAGGAAACCCCGCCGAGTCGGCCGATGAAGCGCTCAATGCCATCGGGCGACGCTACTTTTGGCCGGAGGCCCACACGCAGCTTGGAATGGCGCTCGTTCGCCTCGGCCAGATCGACCGGGCGATCCAGGCGTTTGAAACGTCACTCGCCCAGCGGCCCACGGCTCTATCCCATGAATGGCTGGCTATGATCCACGAGCGGGTGACCCGCGACACCACGAAGGCGACGACGCACCGGCGGCTGGCGCTGGCCATCCGCGGCGGGGCTCGGCAGTGAGTGATTCCTAAGACGACGCCCCTCATGACAGCAGAGCCACCAACGTCACAGTCCCCCGTGCCGGCGATCTGCATCGTCGCTGCCGATGGGATCGACCGGCGTGCCTGCCGGATGCTTTTGCCGGACAAGCCCGGCGTGATCGGCTGGTCGCAAATGCTCGTCGCCAAGGATGCGGCGACAGGAGCGATTCTCGGCGCTGCCAAAGGGATGCCGGTGCGGATGGAGTCGGGCCAGTTCCAGCTCCGGATCGCCGTCCACGTGCCGAAGCCGTTTCGGCGACGCGGCGTGGCCACGGCGCTCGTCGATCATCTGGCAACCCACGCCCGGGAGCAGCGATTTCAATCGCTGGCAGTCCTGCTCGAGCGGGAGGAGCGCGACGGGGCACTGCCCTTTCTCGGCGCTAGTGGGTTTCACACGGTCGACCGGCTGACAACATTCGAGGCCCGCGTCGAGGGGGGCGGGGCGGCGTGGCTCTGCGAACGGCGACGGTGGCTGATCGACCGCGGAGAGATACCGGCCACGGCCGAAATCGTGCCACTCTCAGAAGCCCCGATCCAAGCCGTGGCTGAACTCCACGCCCGCAGCATCGGCGGCGTAGCCTCATACATTGCGGCGTCCCTCGCAGATCTGGCCCGTAGCCCCGACGGCCTTGACACGGTGGTGCTCCTGATCGACGGCGTCGTCCGCGGCTATCACCGACGCGAGATCAAGGGGGATCTCTCGACGACACATGCTCTCGCCGTGACGGGAGATCTCCGTGGCGGCGGGGCGGGCTCCGGCTGGGCCGGGCTCTTCCTGTTGGCCGATCGGGTGGAGGAATACACGCAGCGAGGCGTGGTCCGCTCGCGGTTCAGCTGCCTCTCGACCGTCCGCCCCACGCTGCGGCTCGCGAAGATTTTTCAGGCTGACATCGTCAGCATCAGCGAATACCTCTGCCGCGATCTTGCATAGGGTGACAGTCACCTTACGCCCCGCCAGACACCCCCCCTTGACGAGGTGTTATACATGCGTACACTCCTCGGCCGAGCGTGAAGGCGGATGCTGCCTGCACGCGAGTTCCATCCTTCAGGCAGGAGTCTCTCAATGCTCGCACGACTGCAGACCTTTTCGCTGCTGGGGATCGACGCGGTGCCGGTGGACGTGGAGGTCGACGTCTCCACCGGTGCCCTGCCCTCGACCGTGCTCGTCGGCCTGCCCGATCCGGCCATCCGCGAGAGCACCCACCGCGTCGCGCGGGCCATGGTCAACTCTGGCTTCAACCGGCCCAACGACCGCATCGTCATCAACTTGGCCCCGGCGGAGATGCCGAAGCAGGCGGCCACGTTCGACCTGCCGATCACCCTCGGTATCCTGGCCGGGAGCGGCCAGTTCTCATCGGAGCGGTTCCAGGACTACGCGGTGGTTGGGGAGCTCTCGCTCGAAGGCTCCACGCGGCCGACGCGGGGGGCCCTCTCGGTGGCCATTTCAGCGGCCCGGCAGAAGCAGCTCCGGGGACTCGTCGTGCCGACAGCGAGCGCCACGGAGGCGGCGGTCGTGGAAGGCATCGAGGTGATTCCGGTCTCGTCGCTCACCGAGGCCGTCCAGTTTTTCTCGGGCGACCTCAACATTCCCCGGTGCCCGCCCCGCGTCACCGAATGGTTCGACCGCTTCGCGGCCTACGACGTCGACTTCGCTGACGTCCGCGGTCAGGAGGCCGCCAAACGCGCGGTCTGCGTGGCTGCGGCCGGAGGCCACAACTGTCTTATGGTTGGGCCTCCCGGTGGCGGCAAGACGATGCTCGCGAAACGGATCCCAACAATCCTGCCGCAGCTCTCGGCCGCCGAGTCGATCGAGACGACCCGTATCTATAGTGCGCTCGGGCTTTTATCGGCTGGCCAGCCGCTGCTGGCCACGCGACCCTTCCGGGCCCCGCACCACACGATCAGCGAGGCCGGCCTGATCGGCGGCCGCTCGATCCCGATGCCCGGCGAGATTAGTCTCGCGCATAACGGCGTACTTTTCCTCGACGAGTTGCCCGAGTTCAACCGGCGCACGCTCGAGGTGCTCAGGCAGCCGCTCGAGGATGGCTTCGTGTCGATCAGCCGCGCCAAGGGAAGCACGCGGTTTCCTGCCGACTTCATGATGGTGGCGGCCTTCAACCCCTGCCCGTGCGGCTACCGCGGAGATCCGCGGCGGCAATGCCAGTGCACGGCACCGCAGGTCGAACGTTATATGAGCAAGATCTCGGGGCCGCTGCTCGATCGCATCGACATCCATCTGGAAGTGCCGGCGGTGCCCTTCCGGGAGTTGTCGGCCAGCCGGGCCGGCACGTCGAGCAATCAGATGCGGGAGGCCGTGATGGCCGCCCGATTGCGACAGGCGACGCGGTTCGCCGGCCTGCCGGTTCGCGTGAACGCGCGGATGACCAGCCGACAGATTCGCGAGTTTTGTCCGCTCGATCCGGCGGCAGCGGAACTGGTGAAGGCGGCGGTGAGCGATCTGGGACTCTCGGCCCGCGCCCACGACAAGGTGCTCCGCGTGGCCCGCACGATCGCCGATCTCGACGAGGCCGAAAAGATCGGCTGCGCCCACGTGAGTGAGGCGATTAACTACCGCGTCCTCGACCGCGGGCTGTGGACCTGAACGAGGGATGGCTTTTTCCCCGTATGGGTAGAGTCAGAACCCGCGGCTGCGGAGCCATTCGAGGCCACGATTGGGCCAGTCGCTGGTGCCCGGCGCCTTGTCGCGTTTCTGCATGCCGAAGCCGTGACCGCCGGCCTCGTAGATGTGGAGTTCGGCCGGCACCTTCGCCTCGAGGCAGGCCAGATAGAGGTTCACCGACCCCTGCGGCACCGAGCCCGTGTCGTTGCCCGACTGGGCGATAAAAACCGGCGGCGTGGCGGCGTCGATCGTGACATCGGGCCGCAGGCCCTTGTTGTCGGCTCCGACGATCTTCCACGCGTAGATCAGCATCAGGGCGTCTGGACGGGTGGAGATCGTCTTATCCGCGGGCTCGAACCGCGGCGAGTTGGTGGCGGCCACGAGGCTGGTCTGCCCGCCGGCCGAGAAGCCAAGCACGACGACCCGCTTGGGGTCGATACCGAAGTCGGCCGCACGGCGGCGCACCTCGTAGACCGCCTTCTGCGTGTCGAGCACGGGACCGGCGTTCGGCTGTTCGTGCTTGTTGGTCGGCGCCCGATGCAGCAGCAGAAACGCCATCATCCCCTGCTCCGCGAGCCACCGGCAGACGTCGCTCCCCTCGTGTTCGTCGGCGAGGATCGAGAATCCCCCGCCGGGGACGACGATCACGGCCGTCCGCGGCGTCGCCGCCGAATCGGTCCTTGGCAGAGCGTAGACGACCAGTCGCGGAGAGGAAACGTTCGACCGGCGAGAGATGCCGTCCCGAACTTCCACCTTCTCGGGCGGATCCGCGGGAACACGGGGCTCGGGCACGCCCTCGGGCCAGAGGACGATCTCGTCTGCCGCCACCGCGAGAGAGCCCACGGTCCATGGCATGGTGGCGACGAGCATCAAGGCGACAAGCAATCCGAACGGGCGGCCGGGAAGCAGGACGCGAACCATCATGGATTTCTCCGCTTGGGAACAGTGACCTATTGGCGGGCCAGAAAGGACGGCCGCTCACTGCGGCAGCGAACGCCGCAGGAAATCGACGACGTTGCCGAAGAAGATGCCCTCGATGTCGGCAGCGGAATAGCCGCGGCTGGCGAGCAGGCCCTGCAGCCGGCCGAGATCGGCGATGCTGTCGAGGTCGAGCGGCGTCTGCTCCGTGCCGAAGCCGCCGTCGAGGTCGCTGCCAATGCCGACGTGCCGGGCGTTGCCGGCCAGCTGGCAGATGTGGTCGATGTGCTCGCAAATCTTCTCGATCCGCAGGTCGAAATCCTGCGGCTTCGACCGGAGATGGTGCCAGCCATGCACCATCATGATCGCGTCGAAGGCCATGCCGATCACGGCGCCGCGGGCGATCAGCTCCTTGAACTGCTCGTCGGTGAACTGACGGTTCCAGTCGGCAAGCGCCCGGCAATTGGAGTGGCTCGCCCAGACAGGCCCCGAGTAGTGGTCGAGCGCGTCGCGGAAGCTCTCATCACACAGATGGGTCGCGTCGAGAATGATGCCGAGCCGCTCCATCTCCTGCAGCAGTTCGCGGCCCCTCGGGCTGAGCGGTCCCTCGGCATCGGTGCCCATGCCGTAGACGCCCGGGCCGTAGTGCACGGGGCCCAGCGCCCGCAGTCCATCGGCATAGGAGCGTTCGAGGTGCCGGAAGCTGACGATCGAGTCGGCCCCTTCGAGGCTGAGCATGTAGCCGATCGGCAGCCGGCCCGCGCCGCCGGCATCGGCGTCGCCGAGCCAGAGGGCGAGGTGCCGGTCGAGCCCCGCACGGTCGCGGATCTGCACCAACTCGCCGCAGTCTTCCATCGCGCGATACCAGGCAAGCTGCCCCTGCGTGTGGGCCCAGGCCTGCTCCGGGCTCTGCCAGCCAGGCAGCCGCGAAAAATAATCGACCGACCGCGAGATCTGCGTCGCCACGCAGAGCCCCACGCGGCCGCGCCGCATCTCGGGGAAACAGACCGTGTTTCGCGTGCGGAACACCTGGTCCTTCATGCCGATCTCGCGACGCCGGATCCGCTCCTGAGTCCACCGCTGATCGCGGTTGAAGTCGAGGGCGTTGTATGAGAGATCGAGGTGGATGTCGAAGATGAGGCGGGGCGATTGGGACATGAATGGCTCTTTCGAGGTTTCCGTCGGTGTGACTGCGTCCGGATGCGAGTTACGCGAGAATTTCCCGAACCACACGCTGATGCTCCACGCCCGTCAATCGCTGATCGAGGCCCTGGAATTTGAACGTGAACCGTTCGTGGTCGATTCCCATGAGATGGAGGATCGTGGCGTTGAAGTCGTTGATGTGGACCGGATTCTCGACGACGTTGTAGCTGAAATCATCGGTCTCGCCGAAGGAGACGCCCCCCTTGGTGCCGCCGCCCGCCATCCACATGCAGAAGTTCCGTGGATGGTGGTCGCGGCCGTAATTCTCCTTCGTGAGCGTGCCCTGCGTGTAGACCGTGCGGCCGAACTCGCCCCCCCAGACCACGAGCGTGTCGTTGAGCATGCCCCGGGCCTTCAGGTCTTTCACGAGGGCCGCCGTGGCCTGGTCGGTGTCGAGGCACTGCGACTTGAGGTCAGCCGGCAGATTGCCGTGCTGGTCCCAGCCGCGGTGCAGGATCTGCACCGCCCGCACGCCCCGCTCGACGAGCCGCCGGGCGAGCAGCAGGCTGTGCGTGAACGACCCCGGCTTCTTGACGTCGTCGCCATACATCTCGAGCACAGGGGCTGGCTCGTCGGACAGATCGACCAAGTCGGGAACGCTCGACTGCATGCGGAAGGCCATCTCATACTGGGCGATCCGCGTCTGGATCTCTGGATCACCATAACGCTCGAAGCCCCTCGCGTTGAGCGTGCCAAGCGTGTCGAGCATCCGCCGACGATCCTGCCGCGAGAACCCATCGGGGTTCGAGAGATAGAGCACCGGGTCGCCGGCCCCCCGCAGGGCCACTCCGGTGTACCTCGTGGGCAGAAACCCGCTCGACCACATCCGGGTGAAGATCGCCTGGGAGGGATTGATGTCTGGCATGGGTGTGAAGACGACGAAGGCGGGCAGGTCGTCGCTCTCGCTTCCCAGGCCATAGGAAAGCCAACTGCCGAGGCTCGCCTTGCCCGGCACCTCGCTGCCGGTCATCACGAACGTGCAGGCCGGGTCGTGGTTGATGGCGTTGGTGTGCACGGTCTTCACCAGCGCGATGTCGTCGACGATCTCGGCCGTGTAGGGCAGCATGTCGGTGCAGATCCAGCGGCCGCAGTCGCCCCGCTGCTCGAACTTGAACTTCGACGGCGCGATCGGAAAGCGGGACTGCCCGCTGGTCATCGTCGTGAGCCGCTGCTCGCCCCGTACGCTCGGCGGAATGTCCTTGTCGAAATAGTCGGCCAGCTTCGGCTTGTAGTCCCACATGTCGATCTGCGAGGGACCACCATTGGTGTGGATGTAGATGACGCTCTTCGCCTTGGGCGGATGATGCGGCAGCCCGGGCAGCGGCGGATGCACCCGCTGCGGCCGACCGGCTCCCTGCGGAGGCTGAACCGGCTGCGGGCTCGCCCCGGTCGCTGCACCCGCACGCCCCTCAAGCAGGGCCAGCGCCGCCGCCCCCACGCTCACGCCCGACGCCTTGAGGAAGGCTCTCCTGGCGGCCGCTCGACGGATGATCTCTGCCGAAACGTGGAGGTCGTTCATGGTGATGCTGCTCCCGTGGATCGTGACGCTTTAGTTGCGGGTGAGGGTTTCGTCGAGATTGAGAATCGTGTTCGCCAGCAGCGTCCACGCGGCGAGTTCGACCGGTGGAACGTGGCCGGGAACCGGGGAGTCGCCGTGGGCGATCGCCTTGGCGG
The DNA here is from genome assembly GCA_044236455.1 of Pirellulales bacterium. Classification (GTDB taxonomy): domain Bacteria; phylum Planctomycetota; class Planctomycetia; order Pirellulales; family UBA1268; genus CAMCQY01. The sequence goes on along the minus strand of JBIIGJ010000004.1, from coordinate 37,577 downwards.
CCGCCGCAGGATCGGCGGCATAACGCTCGCGGTTGGCGACGAGCGCTGCCGCAACGACCTCCCGCTCGGCCGGTTCGGGCCGCCGCGCCAGCACGGCGCGGAAAAGCCAGTCGATCCGGCCGACGTCGTCCGCAGCGCTGGCGGCGAGCGCTCGCGCCGCAAGCGCCCGTGCCGCCTCGACGTGCTGGACATCGTTCATGAGCTGCAGGGCCTGCAGCGGCGTGTTGCTCCGCTCGCGGCGGGCGCAGAACTGCTCGCGGTTGGGTGCGTCGAAATTCGACATGAACGGAGGCGGCGCCGTCCGCTTGAGAAACGTATAGAGGCTGCGGCGGTAGAGCGAGTCACCCGCATCGCGGTAGTACGTGCGCGTGTTCGAACCGGCGAAGCCAACCGGCTCCCAGATATTGTCGGGCTGGTAGGGTTTCACGCCGCGGCCTCCCATCGTGGGTACGAGCAGCCCCGAGACGAAGAGCGCCTGGTCACGAATCTGCTCGGCTTCGAGCCGGATCCGCGGCCCCCGCGCCAGCAGACGGTTCTCCGGATCGCGAGCCAACTGCTGCGGCTGCACCGCCCCCGACCGGCGGAAGGCGTCGCTCGTCACGATCAGCCGCAGGATCTTTCGCGTGTCCCAGCCGCTCTCGCGGTATTCGGCCGCCAGCCAGTCGAGCAATTCCGGATGGCTCGGCGGCTCTCCCTGAAGGCCGAAGTCTTCGTGGGTCTTCACGAGCCCAGTGCCGAAGAACTGCTGCCAGAGCCGGTTGGCCGCCACGCGAGCCGTAAGCGGGTGTTCCTTCGATACGAGCCACGTGGCCAGATCCAGCCGCGTGGGCGTCTGCCCCTCCGGAACCTCCAGCGGAGGGAGGAACGCAGGCGTGCCGCGGGCCACCTTCTCTCCCGGCTTGTCGTAAGCGCCGCGCAGCATCACAAAGCTGTCACGCATCTTCGGCAGATCGTTGAAGACAAGGCTTCGCGGGATCAGGTCGTCGATGCCGTCACGAATTTTCTGCAAGGCGTCGTAATCGGTTGTCGCCGCGACGATTTTTTCCGGCGGGTTCACCCACACCTGCGTCAGCCAATGCCGCTTGAGCCTCGCAACGTCGGCAGGATCGGTCGTCTTGTCATGGCCCTGCTGGACGATCGACCGCAACGAGAGCGGAATGTCCTGAAGCTGCGAATCTTGCAGCGCCGACTTCTGCTTCCACCACGCCGTGAACGAACGGGCCGGATCATTGGCCGCCGCGTCGGGAACCGACACGCCGATCGAATCCAAGCGGGCGTGACCACGGGCCTGCGCGACGCCCACCGCCGTCACCCGCGTGCCGGGCTTCAGATCCATCCGGCCCGGATCGATCGCCAGCCGTGCCCACTTGCCCGCTTCGGGCAGCGGACCGGCGTGCACGAGACCATGATCGGTCTTCCGCGTGTCGGTGAAGGGCACATCAGACCAGTCGCCCCAAACGACGCCGTGCCGCCACGATTTGCTGCGCAACTGCAGCATGACAGCCTCCGGCGAATCGGCCGGGTCGAGCCACACGTGCAGGAACAGCTCTCCCTTCTCGGGAATCGTGAATGTCTGATCGCCGTCGGTCGTGACGACCTGCACGGGCGTCGTCGCCACGATGTCGAGGCATCGGCCGCCGGCCTGGGTCGGCGCATCGGCGGTGGCCTCTATCCAGTTCACCGTGCCGCCCGGGCTTGCCCGGTTGACTGCGGTCTCCGGCCAGCCCTCGGCGAGCCAGAGCGTCTCGCGCCTGCCAGAGGGCGTGACTTCGTCGGCGGGATCGACGTAGCCCGCGGCTGCGACCGCCTCGTCGAGGGCTTTTTCATAGGGGGCGATTTCGCGGTCGATCGCGGCGTGCAGTTCCTCCTGCGAGGGCGTCTTTACCTGCAGCGCGGGCGCCGTGCGCCGCGTGTTGCCGTCGAAGCCGGGGTCGGCCGCCGAGTTGAAAAAGGAGTAGAGCGAATAGAACTCCTTGTGCGAGATCGGGTCGAACTTGTGGCTGTGGCATACGGCGCACTGGCCGGTGAGGCCCATCCATGCGTTCGTCATCGTCGCCGTGCGGTCGATGGCGTAGCGGAAGAGCAGTTCATCGTTGATCGAGCCACCCTCGCTCGTCGTGACGTTGCACCGGGAGAACCCGGTAGCGATCTTCTGCTCGGTTGTGGCATTCGGCAGCAGATCGCCTGCGATCTGAAACATCGTGAACTGGTCGAAGGGGAGATTCTCGTTGAACGCCTTCACGACCCAATCGCGATAGAGCCACATCTCACGTTCGTTGTCGAGATGAAGGCCATGCGTGTCGCCATAGCGGGCGTTGTCGAGCCAGTGGCGTGCCATCTCCTCGCCATGGTGCGGGCTCTGCAGCAGCCTCGCGACCAGCTTCTCGTAGGCGTCGGCCGAACCGTCGGCAACGAAGGCATCGACCTCTTCCGGTGTCGGCGGCAGGCCGGTGAGGGCAAACGTCAGCCGTCGGATGAGCGTGAGCCGGTCGGCCTCAGCATTGACCGGCAGCCCCTCGGCGGAGAGTCGCTCGGCGAGGAAGGCGTCGATCGGATTGCCCCGCTCGGAGCCGCCACGAACCAGCGCGGGCCGCCTGATCGGCTGATACGACCAGTGCTTTTCATAGACCGCGCCGGCGGCGATCCAGCGTTTCAACAGGTCTTTCTGTTCCGCCGTAAGCGTTTTCTTCGAGTGGGGCGGCGGCATCACGGTGTCTGGATCCGTGGCGTCGATCCGGGCGACCAGTTCGCTCTTCGCCAGATCGCCGGCGACGATCGCCCTGGCACCGCTCTCCAATTCCCGCGTGGCATCCTCGGCCGAATCGAGCCGCAGCCCCGCCTCCTGCTGGCCCGGCCCGTGGCAGGCATAACAGTTTTCCGAAAGGAGCGGCCGGATGTCGCGATCAAACCGAAACGGTTTCGAGCCGGTCTCGGCGCCGCCGCAGACAGCACCCTGGATCACCGCCACGGCGAGGGCCAGCCGGACAAGCGGCAGTTGCCGGCTGGAAACCGCCAGACGACGGTTGTTGAAGGCCATCGATGTGCTCCAGCAAAGCCAATGATGCGTTCTTCACTCAGGGCGTGCACCCACGGGACACCGTCTGAAGAAACGACGCCAGACGAGGGCTTCTGGCCGACATACCATCCTTTTAGACTCCCTCATAAGGGTACTCAGCGCCGATCTACACCGCAACGTTCGCATCCCCCCACTCTCGACACCCTCGACACCCGTCTGCGAGAATGACTCGCATGATCCCTTCCCTGTCGCCATCCAGCGAGCCCTCGCCCCGCCCCGGCAGCCTGCGGCCGCGGCTGATTGCGGCCGCGATCGCGCTCGCCTGCCTCGGTGGCCTCGCGCTCTCCGTCGACCTCGATGTGGCCCGCTGGTGCAAGGCGGGCCACATCCCCAAAGAGATCATGCGATTCCTCAACTTCTCCGAAGTGTTCGCCCACGGCATCGGCGTGGCCACGCTGCTTCTCACGGCGGCCGTGCTCGATTCCTCGCTCGGCGGCCGCCGGGCGCTGCCGCGGTTTGGCAGCCTGCCAGTGAGCAAAGACTTCGTGCGGATGGCTGTGACGGCATTCGCTGGCGGCATCATGGCCAACATTATCAAGGAGACGCTCTTCGACAGGGTCCGCCCGCGGGCCGCCGACCTCACGGCCGCCGCGTCGGCGTTCGCCACCTTCGGCGACTCCCTCGCGGCAACCATCACCAGCCACAGCGACGCCAACAGCTTTCCCTCGGGCCATGCCGCCACTGCGGCGGGCTTCGCCGCCGCACTGTCGTGGAAATATCCGCGGGGCCGATGGCTGTTTGTCGCGCTCGCGGTGGCTGCCGCGGCACAGCGCGTGGCCAGTTCGGCCCACTACCCCAGTGACGTGCTCTTTGGTGCAGCGGTCGGGCTTGTTTGTGCGGCGTTTTTCCTCGGCTCGAACACGCCCGCAGACATTTCCCCAAGCCACTCACAAAACCTCTCAATGGAACAGCCGCCTCGCACGGCCTGACCGCGGAATCGCTGGGGTCCACGGCGGCCCCGCAGCAGCGGATCGTGTGGATTCGATGTGGGAATGTGGAGTCTGCAAGCGGTTCGTGCTAGAGTCTCATTCCCTCCCGTCCCTTTCCCCGCCCGCCCGTTCCTGCTCGCCGGCCCGCCAGTGGCCAAGGTGACCCATGCCAGCCCCGAAGAAAGCCCGCAAAACGTCCATTGGAAAAGCAGCTGACCCAACTGTCTCCGATGCCGCCGAGGTCGCGACCGCAAGCGCCGTCGCGACCAAGAAACGCGACGGCAAGCGGGTGCTCCTCGTCGACGACGATACGGAGATCGTGGAGTCGATGCGGACGGTGCTGGAATCGCGGGGCTACGAGATCTCGATCGCCCGCGACGGCAATCAGGGCTTGATGATGGCGGAAAAGGACGATCCCGACCTCGTCGTGCTCGACATGATGATGCCCAAGCGAAGCGGCTTCCTGGTGCTGGAAAAGCTGCGTCGCAGCCGGCCCGTGCCCATGAAGGTGATCATGATCACCGCCAACGAGGGCAGCCGCCACAAGGCCTACGCCGAGATGCTCGGTGTCGATGACTACATCCGCAAGCCGTTCGCCATGGACAGGCTGCTGGCGAGCATCGATAAACTGCTGTCGTAAACGACGCCAGCACCGAATCGCCCATTCCTCCACGGCCACCCATTTTTCCGGTGGCAAAACAGGGCGGATGCGCAGGCATTTCCTGAGATTGACCTGCTTTCAGGCTGGCCCTACTATCCGGCGGCAGATTCCGCTCCGCCACCGGAAACGCTTTGCCTGTGACGCCTCCATCCGCACCACTGACCTCGCACGACGATCTCAAGGAGCGCGTGCGTGACGCGATCGACATCGTCGATCTGGTGGGGACATACCTTTCCCTGCGGCGGGCTGGCAAGGCCATGGTGGGGCTCTGCCCCTGGCACGAAGACTCCCGCCCCAGTTTCCAGGTCAACCCGGAACGCCAGACCTTCCGCTGCTGGGTCTGCAACATCGGCGGCGACGTCTTCAGCTTTCTGATGAAGATGGAACGGCTCGAGTTCCGCGAGGCACTCGAACAACTGGCCCAGCGGGCCGGCATCGACCTGCCCCGCGGTCGCGGCGGCCTGCCGACCGACGAAAAAGCCTCCATCCTGGCCGCCCTGTCCTGGGCTGCAGACCGCTATCGCGACTGCCTCCGCGGCAGTCCGGAGTCAAAGGCTGCCCGCGACTACCTCGCCTCACGGGGGCTCACGCAGCAGACGGTCGACACCTTCCGACTCGGCTATGCCCCGCCGGCGTGGGACTGGCTGCTCCGACAGGCCTCGGCCGCCGGCATCGCCACCAGCCACCTCGCCAAGGCGGGCCTTGTGGTCGAACGGCAGGACCGCTCGGGCCACTACGACCGCTTCCGCGACCGGGTGATGTTTCCGATCTGCGATCACTTCTCGCGCTGCGTTGCCTTCGGTGGCCGCGTGCTGCCGGGCGCCCCGCCCGACTCTGCAAAATACATCAACTCCCCCGAGACCCCGCTCTTCTCGAAGAGTTCCATGCTCTATGGCCTCGACACGGCCCGCGAGGCAATGAGCAAATCGCGACGCGCGATCGTCGTCGAGGGCTACACCGACTGCCTGGCCGCACGGCAGGCAGGCATCCACGACGTGGTCGCCGTGCTGGGCACGGCCCTCGGCGAGCGGCATGCCAAGCTCCTCCGGCGGTATGCCGACCGGATCGTGCTCGTGCTCGATGGCGACGACGCCGGCCGCCGCCGTGCCAACGAAATTCTCGACGTATTGCTCGCCGAACCGATCGACGTGCGGATTGCCAGGCTCCCTACGGGCGTGGATCCTTGCGAGTTCGTGCTGGAACAGGGCCGCGAAGCATTCGAGGCACTCGTGGCAACGGCCGGCGACCCGCTCGACTACCGGCTCGACGAGGCCCTCGCCAGCCTCGCCCCCGATGCCGGCGACGACGCTTCCCTCGCGGCTGTCGAGAGCGTGCTCGTGGCGCTCGCGAAGGTGTCACCGCAGTCGTCACTCTCCCCGTCCCAGGCCCGGCTCCGCGAGGACCAGGTGGTGGGCCGGCTGTCGCGACGATTCGGCCTTTCCCGCGAGGTGCTGCGTTCGCGGATGCTGGCGTTGCGTGACAGTGCCAGCCGGCGAGGGCAGGCGTCTGCCAACGCCGCTGAGTCGTCGGGCGACGCCGACCCGGCAGCCGCGGCGCCCGGCATGATGCGAAAACTCCCGGCCTGGGATCGGGAGGTGATCGAAGTGCTTGTCGGCGTGCCGGATGGTGCAGGACTGATCGTGCGCGAGGTGCAGTCCGCCGAACTCGAAACCCAGGAGGGACGGGCGGTGCTGGAAGCCGCCCGCCGACTCCACGCCGAGGGACGCCAGATCGCACTGGCGGGCCTGCTGCTCGAGATCCACGATCCCTCCCTCCAGAGCCTGCTCGTGGCCGTCGACGAGACGACCGCGTCGCGGACTCCACTCGATCCCCAGGAACGCATCCACCACCTGCAAGACGCTCTGCGACGCCGCTCGGCCCAGCGGCAGGCGCACATGAGCGCGCGGACACTGAAAACCTCCCGGCTGGATCCCGGCTCGGAGGCCGCTCTTTTGGAGCAGCTCGTCGCCCAACGGCGGGCTGTTCAAGGTATGACTGATGTCGATGAGGGCATGACCGACCCCAAGGATGGGTGAAGGTGCCCGTCTCGTCGCTGCAATCGGCTTTGCCGGGAAGATTTCTTCCCGACAGGTCGGGGGGCGGTGCGCGAGGTGACGGTACGATGGTGAAGGAGAACCCACTGATGCGTCGATCTGCGAGCACCCTGTCGATGTCCCAACCTGAAAACCTTTCCCGTACGGCGCAGGCCGGAACCGACCGCGATGACCGGCCTGACGCGGCAGTCGAGCCTGCCGCGCCGCTGTCCGGTTCCTCCGCGCACGCCGACGCCGATCTGACGGCGTTGATCGTGGCCGGCAAGGCACAGGGCTATCTCACGTTTGACCAGGTCAACTCCTACCTCCCCGACGAAGCCGTCGATCCGGAGAAGATCGACAGCCTGCTGGTGGCGCTCGAGGAGCAGGGAATCGAACTGGTCGACACCGCGCCCGAGCCGGACGAGGCCGATGCCGCGGTGACGACGACGGCCGCCAAGCCGAAGGCCAAGCAGCCTCGCCGCGACGAGGTCATCACGACGGCCCCGTCGAATGCAGGCAACGATCCGATCCGGATGTATCTGGCCCAGATGGCCGAGATCCCGCTGCTCACGCGTTCCGAGGAGATCTCGCTGGCCAAGAAGATCGAGGTCACCCGCAAGCGGTTCCGTCGCGCCATCCTGGGGTGCTCCTATTCGATGCAGGCCACGGTCGAGACGCTCCGTCGCGTGCACGAGGGGAAGCTGCCCTTCGATCGCACGATCAAGGTCTCGCTGACCGAGCGACTGACGAAAGAGCAGATCCAGTCGCGGATGCCCCACAACCTGCAGACGCTCGAGCACCTGATCGAGCAGGGCAAGACCGACTTCCGGCTGCTCATCAGCCGGAAGACGACGCCGGCGGCGGCCCGCGCCGCCCGGCTGCGGTTCCGCCGCAGCCGCGGTAAGTCGCTGATGCTCGTCGAGGAACTGAGCCTGCGGACGCGGCGGGTGCAGCCGCTGGTGAAACTGCTCCGCGGCATGTCAGCCCGCATGGACGATCTCCAACGGGGCCTGCGGCTGATGGATGCCGGCGAGATGTCCCGCGACGACCGGGCCGACATGCGGAAGGAACTCCGCGACCTGATGCTGACGACGCTCGAGAGTCCGCGTTCGCTCCGGCGGCGGGTCGACATGTTCGCCCGGCTCAAGGCGGAATATGAGGCTGCCAAGCGGAACCTCTCGGCGGCCAACCTGCGGCTGGTCGTGTCGATCGCCAAGAAATACCGCAATCGCGGCCTGAGCTTCCTGGATCTGATCCAGGAGGGAAACACGGGCCTGATGCGGGCGGTGGACAAGTACGAATACCGCCGCGGCTTCAAGTTCTCGACCTATGCCACCTGGTGGATCCGCCAGGCGATCACGCGGGCCATCGCCGACCAGGCCCGCACGATCCGCATCCCGGTGCACATGATCGACGTGCTTTCGAAGCTACGGACCACCTCCAAGAAGCTGCTCCACGAACTCGGACGCGAGCCGACGTCGGAAGAGATCGCGCAGGCCGCCGGCGTGCCGCTGGAGGAGGCGAGGCGAGTGATCGACATGGGTCGGCAGCCGATGAGCCTCGACCGGCCCGTGGGCGAGAGCGAGGACGCCAGCTTCAGCGAGTTCGTGGAGGACTCGAGCACGGTCAGTCCCACGCATTCGGCCACGCACGGCCTGCTCAAGGACCGGCTCGACTCGCTGCTGAAGACCCTCACCTACCGTGAGCGGGAGATCATCCGCCTGCGATACGGCCTCACCGACGGCTACACCTACACGCTGGAAGAGGTGGGCCGGATCTTCCGCGTAACGCGTGAACGCGTTCGGCAGATCGAAGCGAAGGCCGTCAAGAAGCTGCAACACCCGGTCCGCTCGAAGCAGCTCGAGACGTTCATGGAGGCCATGCCCGGCTGAACGGCTGCCGTCCCGGCGGGGCGACACCATAACGGGCCGGCTGCGAGAGCAGCCGGCCCGGTGTTTTTCAGCCTTCGATCTGGTAAACTTTTCGGGCGGGGACTCTCCCCCGACCGAAACGAAAGCCACTCCATGCCCACTGCCGTTGTTAGCGAAATCATGCGGACGTTGCACCGCATCCACACGCAGCTGTCCGATCTTCGGGGCCGGATCGCCGCGGGCCCGCGGCAGATTGCCGCCCACACCGCGCAGGTGGACGCTGCCGAGGCAGGCCGGGCCGGCGCCCAGGACGACGTGAAGAAGGCCAAGGTCGCCGCCGACCAGAAGCAGCTGCAGCTGAAGACGGCCGAGGCGAAGATCAAGGACCTCGACGCCAAGCTCAACGCCTGCAAGACCAATCGTGAGTATCAGCTGCTCACCGAACAGATCGCGGCCGACAAAATGGCCACGAAGGTGCTCGAGGACGAGATTCTCGAGGCGCTCGAGCGGGTCGATACCGTCAAGAAGACGCTCCCCACGGCGGAGACCGTCGTGGAGGCAGCCCGCAAGCTGCTGGGCGAGACGAAGGCCCGTGTCGCCGCCGAGGCGACACAACTCGACGGCGAAGTGCAGCGGCTCCGCGGCGAACTCGAGACCACCGAACGCGACCTCCCTGCCGATATTCGCGACCTCTACGACCGTGCCGTCAAGCAGAAGGGTGCGGACGGCTTGGCACCGCTCGATGGCGAGAGCTGCGGCGGCTGTTTCCACCAGATCACGGGCAACATGTATTCCGAACTGCTGATGGGCAAGGTGGTGATGTGCCGCAGCTGCGGCCGGCTGGTCTACGTGCCCGAGAGAATGGCGTCGGGCTGAGCCGACGTTTCGATGTGGTTCTCGCGGGCGGCCACGTGGGCAGGCCCGACCATTCATTCATCACGAAGCCTCGATATCTTTCCAGGGAGCATCTCATGTCATCCGACCGCATTCCGATGACCCGTGCCGGCTACGACAAGCTCAAGGCCGAGGCGGACCATCTCGAAACCGTCGAAATGCCCAAGCTCGCCCAGCGTGTGGCCGCCGCCCGCAGCGAGGGCGATCTCAGTGAAAACGCCGAATACCACGGGGCCCGCGAGAGCCAGGGGATGATGCAGGCGAAGATCAACGTCCTCCGCGACAAGCTGGCGCGGGCAGTGATCGTGGAGCGGGCGAAGGAGGCCGGCGACGAGGTCGTGTTTGGGGCGACCGTGGTCGTGAAAGACCTCAAGTTCGGCGACGAGGAGGTTTTCGTGCTCGTGGGTGCCGGCGAGGAGGACTACGACGCTGGCCGGATCAACGTCGCCAGCCCGCTGGCCCAGGGTCTCCTTGGCCGCAAGGTCGGCGAGAAGGTCTCGATCGACGTGCCCGCCGGCACGATGAAATTCGAGATCCGCGAGGTCCGGTTCGACGACTAGCCGCACGTGGAGCACGTGCGGCGAGTTCGCCGCGGAAGCACGATGACGCCCAGCCTCGAATCGCTGCGGTTCACCAACCGCTTCACGAGGGACCTTCCCGGTGATCCCGAAACGCACAACAGCCGCCGGCAAGTGCGCCAGGCCTGTTGGTCGAGGGTGAGCCCCACGCCGGTCGGCGCCCCCAGGCTCGTGGCGCATGCCCGCGAGGTAGCCGACCTGCTCGATATCGAGATCACGCCCGACAACGAGCAGACTTTCGCCGAGGTGTTCGGTGGCAATCAGCTGCTGCCCGGGATGGACCCGTTCGCGATGTGCTACGGCGGCCATCAGTTCGGCCACTGGGCGGGCCAACTGGGCGATGGCCGGGCCATCAACCTGGGGGAGATCGTCAACGGCCGCGGCGAGCACTGGACGCTGCAACTCAAGGGGGCCGGCCCCACGCCCTACTCCCGCACCGCCGACGGCCTGGCCGTGTTGCGGTCGTCGATCCGGGAATTTCTCTGCAGCGAGGCGATGCACCATCTCGGCGTGCCCACCACGCGTGCCCTCAGCATCGTGGCCACCGGCGAGAGCGTGGTCCGCGACATGTTCTACGACGGCCACCCCCGGCCGGAGCCGGGCGCAGTCGTCTGTCGCGTGGCACCGTCGTTCACCCGGTTCGGCAATTTTCAGATCTTCACGGCGCGGCAGGAGATCGACCAGTTGCGGCAGCTCGTCGACTTCACACTGCGGACCGACTTCCCGCATTTGCTCTCCGCTTCTGGTCTCGCGACGCCCGAAACGGTCGCGGCGATGTTCGACGAGGTCTGCCGCCGCACCGCCACGATGATCGTCCACTGGATGCGGGTGGGGTTCGTGCATGGCGTGATGAACACCGACAACATGTCGATCCTTGGGCTGACGATCGATTACGGTCCCTACGGCTGGCTGGAGAACGTCGATCCCGACTGGACGCCGAACACGACCGACGCCCAGGGCCGCCGCTACCGGTTCATCGCCCAGCCCCAGATCGCCCACTGGAATCTGCTGCAGCTTGCCAACGCCTTGGTGCCCGTGGTCGGCGAAACCAAGCCACTGGAGGCGGCACTCGACGCCTTCGCCGCCCACTTCCAGGAAGGCTATCGGCGGATGATGGCCGACAAGCTGGGCATTGGCCTGCGCTCGGACAACACCGACGATCCGCTCGTCGCCGATCTCTGGCCGCTGCTGGCCGAGGCTGATATCGACATGACGCTGTTCTTCCGCGGCCTGGCGACGATTCGCCGCGAGGCTGGTGCCGCGTCCGATCCCGTCGATCTGCTCACAGCCGTGGCGGCGGGCTTCTATGAGCCCGAGGCCGGCGGCACGGTCGATCGCGCCGCCCTCGGCGACTGGCTCGGCCGCTACCAGGCCCGCATCCGCGAGGAGGGCACTCCCGACGACATCCGCCAGACACGCATGAACGCCGTCAACCCGCTCTATGTGCCGCGAAACTATCTGGCGCAACTGGCGATCGATAAGGCGGAAGCGGGGGATTTCTCACTGGTCCGGGAGACGCTCGAGGTACTGCGACGTCCCTACACCGAGCAGCCCGGCCGCGAGTCCTTCGCGGCCAAGCGGCCTGACTGGGCCCGCCACCGCGCCGGTTGCTCGATGCTCTCGTGCAGTTCGTAAGTTCGTAGCCGTCGCCGCAGGTCGGCCAGTGCCTCCCCTCACACCCGGCTCCAGCCGGGTCGCGGCTGCGGATGCACGTTCGGCGTTGCGGCCGCAGAAACCGCGGCCAGCCGGGAACGCGTCGCCTCGACGGCAGAGCCAGTGAGGTGCTCGATCGCGAGGTCGAACCGCACGCTCGCGTTGGGCGCCAGCGGCACCACGCGGTTCTGCGACTCCTCGTACGACCGCGGGTTGGGAAAGTTGGTGCCGGGCTCAAGACCGGTGACGTAGCCGTCGGCAAGGCCGGCCTGATTCTTCCAGAGCGTGAAGCAAGGGAGCGTGTCGGTCCGCCACGACAGGCAGGCGGCATGCCGTCCTTCCGGAGCCACGAGCATTGCGGTGGCCAGTCCCTTCTCGTCGGGCCGGTGCCGCATGAAGTGACACTCCTCGCTGCGGCCGGCCCGCGGAGCGGCAAACCGATTCCAACTGCTCACATCGCCCACCGCCGTCTGGTCACGCGGCGCCAGCTCTTCGATCGCCGCCACCAGTTCTGCGCCGGGGCCCAACAGCGGCGGCCCGAAGTTGACGTGGTAGAGCATCTGCATCGTGGTCGGCTTATCGGAGATGTTTTTCACCGTGTCGGTCCACGACACCCGCTGCCGATCGGCATGCAGCGTGAGCGACGTCGTCATCCGCAGGGCGTGGAAATGGAACCGCGTCTCGTCGACGGCGCCGGTGAGCGTGATCGTGCCCGCAGCGTCGTCGAGCGTGACATCCAGATGATGCGCGGGCAGGTTGGCGATCCGACCATGAAGCGGATGCCGAAGGCGGCCGGTCTCGTCGAAGTCGGGCGCCCCGTTGCTCACGAGGCCACAGCGGGCCACCAGTTCGTCGAAGCCGTCGAGCCAGCCAAGCCCCGACGGCTCCGCGAGCGGCACGAACCGCGGATGGACCGGCCCATGCACTGGCGACTGCCAGCCGAGCTCGAACTCGCCCGCCATGATCTTCCAGATACCGAGGCCGCGATCGGGAAGCACGAACACCTTGGTCGATCCCGCAACGAGTTCGACAAGGAGCACGCCATCACGGCGGCCGCCGGCGAGCCGCCGCGAGCGGACGGCGAGCGGGCCGATGGAGACGTCGACCTTGTCGACACCGAAAAACGACGCACCGCGGTGGGACGTGATCAGCTGCAGCGTCTGCGACGACATGAATGGGCTCCTGATTGGCGAATGACGTTCGGAGCAGCAGTCTACCGCGCGAGCGACAGGCTGCGTCACTCCGCGATCCCCTCCCAGAGGGCCGAGCCGACGCGTACGAGCGTCGATCCCTCCAGGATCGCCTCCTCGAAGTCACCGCTCATCCCCATCGACAACTCGCGCAGGCCGCTCGCGGTGGGTATGCGGGCCACGAGATCGTCGCGGAGTTCGCGGAGCCGGGCGAACTGCCGCCGCGCCGTCGCGGCACCATCCTCGCCCTCCGGCACGGCCGCCATGCCCATCAAGCCGAGCACGTGCACATGCGAAGCGCGGGACGCGGCGTCGAGCATCGCTGCCACGTCCGCTTCCATCACGCCCGTTCGGCCGGGATCGCCGGCGAGATTCACCTCGATCAAGGCGTCGCAGACCAACCCCAAGCCTGCCGCCTCGGCTTCAATCGCCTCGAGGAGACGCACGCTGTCGAGCGAGTGCAACAGTGACACGAGCGGCAGCGTGCGACGGAGCTTGTTCCGCTGCAGGTGGCCGATGAGATGCCACCGCGGCGCAGGTTCATGATCGGCGAGTGCTGCGGCCTTGGCCCAGAGCGACTGCGGGCGGCTCTCCGCCAGATCGTGGCAGCCCGCCACCAGGAGCATCCGGGTCAGCTCGGCCGACACGTATTTCGTCACACCGACGAGCCGCACGTCGCCGGGATCGCGGCCGGCCGTTCGGCAGGCCGTGGCGATGCGGTCACGGACAGCAGCGAGGTTCTGTCGGCAGCGGTCGGCGAGATCGGTGGCGGCCATAACACACCCCAGCCGTCACCGTCAATGAATTTCGATCGACCGCTCGACGACGCCCGTCCGACCAATGCGGCCGACAAGGAAGCCGCACGAGATGTTGCATCCGAGCACCGTGCGGTTCCGCGGCTCGTCGAGCGTGCGGTAGACGAGCCACTGCTCGAGGCCCTCCTGGATCCGGAAGCCGGTGGCCTGGTGCGGCGGCAGATTCTGGCGGGTGTCGGCCACCGTCAACTGCCGCCAGGTGAGCGGCCGCCCCTGCCGTGCGGGCTCGAGATCGAGCCAGAGCGGCGAGTAGCAGCGGCCCCCGGCTGTCTCATGATCGAGCACAAGCCCATCCGCGGTTGCGGCGAAGCTGCCGCGGCCGGCGGTCTTCCACTCGGGCAGCGCCAGCGGAACAGCCAGCAGGCGCGGTTTGGTGTCGTAGACCAGCACTTCGCGGGTCTCCTCGGCCTGTTCGCCCTCAAGCGTGGCGGCCAGCGGCACCACCGATTCCACCCGCAGGCCCCCTGCGGCGGCATGGGATCGCAGCGGCTCGGGGAGTGTGTCGCCCGACGCATCGGCAGGCCGCTGCGTGATGGTATCGGCCAGGAGCACGATCCGATCCCGCGGGAGGAGCACGATCTGCCGGTCGATCTGCAGGCCGCCGGAAAGCGGCGCGATGATCTCCAAGTAGGTCGCCTTGCGGTCCGATTCCCAGCAGGACAGGGTCCACGGCCCCTCGACATCGAGCGGCCGGCCGCCCTTCGACGCCCGGCACTGCCATGGCCCATCCACCAGCAGCCGATCGCCGACGGCAATCTCCAGGTGCGGCACGGCACCGCGGTATTCGAGCAGCACGCGGATCGCATTCCGCTCCCAACCGGAGCGGATGATCGCCACGGCCGCCGCCGCATCGTGCAGGTCTCGCGACAGCAGCTTCTGCTGTTTTTCTTCGTCTTTTTTCCGGCCGCCAGCCCGGTCCGGCGACTGCACCGCCTCGGCCGTATGGCGCAACCGCTTCCGATCAGACTCTGCCGCCACGGCGAGCACGGGATCCGAAAACGCCGCCGGCAGCCGGCCAGCGCCGACGAGCAGCCGCCCCTGCCCGCCCAACAGGCGGACCGCCGTGGCCACTGCCTTCGCGAAGCTCTCCTCGGTGGCTTGATCCCATGGCAGCGAGCCGGTGGCCAGGGCCACATCCCGCGCCAGGCACCACCGCACGACCCGCTCGACGACGTTCGCCGAGCCCCGCAGGCTCACCGTTCCCTCGGCCGACACCAGCCGCCGAATTTCATCGGCCAGCGCCGTCACGGCATCGTGGTCGAGGCAGCGGCAGGCTTCGATGTCGCAGAACAGCCGAGACAGCGTCAGCGTGAACCGCGCAGAGAGCGTGTCGCCCGCGGCGAGCTGTGGCTGCGCCGACCGCGCGGCCTTTACGAGCCGCTCGAGCAAGCCACCCGCCGAACCACCGGCACGCCGCGTCCGCGCCATCCAGGCCAGCCCCCAGGTGGCGGCCTCGTACGACAGCCAGCGTTCGCGATCAGCGGCTGCCGCAGCGGCCTCATCGAGGCAGTCACCGAGCGCCCCCTCGATGAAGGTCATGTGCTGCACGTCGTGCGAACCACGCTCGATCTGTCGGGCGAGCCGTCGCAGGCGGCGGCGGACATCCAGCGACTCGCTCACGTCGGCGATCGCGCGAATCCGCCGGGCGGCCGGCCCGGCTCCAACCTTCGCAGGCGTCCGGCCGGCATCTGAAAGGGCTGCGGTCTCTTCAGCGGACGAGGTGTCGGAGTCAGAAACATCGGAGTCGCGCGGGAGTGAACCAGACTCCGCCGATACGGCCTCCGAACGTGCGTCACTGGCGGCCTTGCCCCGCTTGCCCGACTTCTTTGGTTTACCGTTCCGCATCTGTGTTGTGTTCGTCGTGACCATGGTCTGTCCGTGCCGGGGAATCGTCCGCGTCTGGCCCGGATTCGCACCGGCCGTGAAGGTTCGGTATCGTAACCGACGGCAGGCCGGGCATCCACGACCCCGCTGGGCCAGGCCACCCGCACCCGCGCGGCTCGCGACCCATCCGGCTCTCCCCTTCCTTTCACGTTCGGGCATCACCGTGAAGCATCCGCTCCTGTCGGCCATAGCGACCCTCGTGCTGGCGGCCTCGGCCTGGGCAGCCGACCCTGCCGCGGAGCCGGCCGCCCCCGATCGTCATCCCGAGCTCAAGCGGCTGTCACCCAAGGAAGATGTCTGGATCGACGCCAAGGGCAAACGGGTGGTGGTGGGGGGCACGATCGCGATCGACAAGGGAGCGATCGAGTTTTTCGCCTGCCCGCACCGCACCAAGGAGCACGAGTCGATCGTGGCCACGCGGTCGACGGCCCAGCTCGTGCACGTCGGCCTGCTCGCCATCGGCCTCGTGCCCGGCAAGCCCGTATCGTTCGACCCGGAATATGTGGCCGCCTCGGGGCCGGTGATCCGCGTCACGATGCGGTGGAAGGACGACGCTGGCCGCGTGCAGGAGGTGCCGGCCCAGCAATGGATCCGCGACACCCGCAGCGGCGAGGCGATGCGTGAGCAATGGGTGTTCGCCGGCAGCGTGTTCTGGAAGGATCCCTCCGACGGCAAAGAGTATTACCAGGCCGACGGCGGCGACCTGATCTGCCTATCGAATTTTCCCACGGCGATGCTCGACCTGCCGATCGAAAGTTCGCAATCGAACGAGGCGCTGCTCTTCGAGGCCTTCGAGGGCCGCGTGCCGCCACGCGGGACCGACGTCGAGATGATCCTCGAAGCAGCACCGCCGGCAAAGTAGCGGCCGGCTACGCAACGTGGCAGTGGCTACGCAACGTGGCAGTGGCTACGCAACGTGGCAGTGGCTACGCAACATGGCAGTGGGCGAGGATCTCGGCGGGCGTGCTCACGTAGCCGGTGTAGAACGGGCCGAACTCCGCATACCGCGCGCTCGCCTCGTCGAACCGCATCGTGTAGACGATCTCTTTCAGGAACTCCGGCCTCCGGGCCCAGAGCGTCACGCCCCACTCCCAGTCGTCGAGCCCCACGCTCACCGTGATGAGCTGCGTCACGCGGCCGCCGAACGTCATCCCGGTCCGGCCATGCTCGGCCATCAGGCGGCTGCGTTCGGCGAAGGGCAGCGAGAACCAGTTCTCCCCCACCTTTCGTTTCTTGTTCATCGGATAGAAGCAGGCATTGGGCCACGGCGGGAGTTCGGGCTCAAGCCTCGCCTTGCGCATGTGGTCTTCGCGGCCGGCGTAGCCTTGCACCTTCGCCTTCCACGTCGGACTGTCGCGGGTCTCCCCCTCCACGATGAGCCGCTCGCCGAACTGCTCGACCGTCGGAACGTATTCGCTCACCTCCGTGAGGCCCACGAACGAATAGGTCGGCTCGATCGCCTGTCCGATCGGTCCGGCCAGCAGCCGCTGATGCACGTCGTCCACCTTCAGCGGCGACGGATCCATGGCCATCACCCCGAAGTCGGCCTTGTGGCCCGGCACGAGCCAAGTCTGCAGCCGGAGCGGAGCCCGCGGGCCGGTCGGATCGAGCGCCTCGCAGAAGAGCCTCATGCCCTCGGCACGTGCCTCCGGCGAGAGGGCCGCGAGACGGGCCCGGTCAAACCGGTAGAAGAGATGGCTGACATGCCAGCCCTGCGCCGGCGACGTCGACACCTCGCTGCTGGCCTCTTGGCCGGGATGGGCGGCGGCGGGGCGTCCGGCACCGGTTGTAGAGGCGTGGGGGGCTGGGGGCTGCATCGGTTGGCACTTCTCCGGGAACGAGGGGCTGCCTCACCGGTGGAAGGACGCGGTGAAACGGCAGCGAATCAAGGACGCAGTGTACGCTGCACCGGCCCGCATGCACAGCGGTTTCGACGTTGGCGTACCGGCGGCGGACGGTGCGTTTTCCGCGTCCATTCGATACGATGGAGGGAGCGGTCGCAGGTGCGGCACCCCGCCCATCCCGCCACGCGCTCCACCGGCGGCAGCGACCGCCCGCACCACGAGAGAGGGCCGACACATGGGACAGGTCATCGTCGATCCGCAGGAACTGCGTCGGTTTGCGTCGAGACTGCGGTTCTTTAGCACCGAGGTGATGGCGCAGATGCAGGGAGTGCAGCGACAGCTCGCGGCGCTCAGCGCCACGTGGCGCGATCAGGAGCAGCAGAAATTCACCGAGGAGTTCGAGCAGCAACTCAGCACCTTCGCCCGGTTCGTCCAGGCGACCGAAGACTACGTTCCCTACCTCGTCCGCAAAGCCGAGCGGGTCGAGGAATACCAGCAACAGCGCTGACGCGAAACCGCGCCGCACCACGACGCATGTCCACCCAGGCGGAAGTCAAATCGATCGAAACGCTCGCCTTCGTGAAGGCGGCGATGGCGGCGTTTGGTCACGAGTCCGGCCAGTCGCTCGCCGAGGTGGAGATGCAGGCACAGCGGATCGTCGACTGGATCTGCATCGAGCAGGCGGCCTACTGGAAGACCGAAGTCCGCCGGGCGGCCGATGGCGTCAACCAGGCGATGAAGGATCTTCAGCACTGCCGCACCTACAAGAAAGTGGGCGACAACACGCCCGCGTGCAGCGAGGAGAAGAAGGCGCTCGAGAAGGCCAAGAAAAGGCTCGCCCGCGCCGAGCAGAAGGCGGAGGCGGTGCGGCGATGGACGCCCGTCGTGCGACAGCAGTTCCAGGAGACCGGCGTGCGGCTGACGCGGTTCCGCGAGGTAATCGACATCGACTGTCCCAAGGCGATGGCCCGCCTGGAACGGATGCTCGTCTCCCTCGATCACTACGCCCACACCGCCGCACCGCGTGGCACGAAGAACGGTCCGGCAAGCGGCAGCGGAACATCGGTCGCGCGGCCCGTGGACGAAGCGGCCTCCACCGCGCCCCCGGCAGCAGCCGCGCCATCCTCGACCGAATCCGCGGGCCCGTCTGCCAGCCAGGAAGGGGGCAACCAATGAATGCCGACCTCTCCGGTGGCGCGGGCAAGATGGCGCTGGCCCTGAAGCAACTGCACCTGAAGTGGGAATCGGCCCGCGAGACCTGGGACGATGCCACGAGTAGGGCGTTTCACAAGGAGCACATCGAGCCATTGTCCCCGAGGGTCAAGGAGACGCTCGAGGCCGTCGGCCGGTTGGCCGAGGTGCTCGCCCGCGCCAGCCGCGACGTGAGCGATACCAACGACTTCTGAGCTGACCGCACCATTCGACCCTCGTCCCGTCTCGATTTCTCGCCTCTCGACTCATCACTGGAGATGGATCTGCACCGTGAGCCACAACGCCTACGACCGTGAACTGCTGCGACAGCAGATCCAGCGACTCCGCCAGGCTGCCGCCGAGCGCAGCAGGCTGGAGCACGAGATCGCCTCGGAACACGAAACAGAGACCGTGGCGGCGCGGCAGCAGGCGGAGACGATGCTCGCCGGCGTGGAGGAGAAATACACCAGGGAAAGCGAGGCCACCCGCCGGGAGCACGCCGCGGTCATCGAGAAGGCCGAGGCCGAGGCCGTGGGCGACCGCACAAAGCTCGACACGCAGCGCAAGGGCTTCGCGGCGACGATCAACCGCAACTGGGAAAACCAACAGGTCCAGCTCAAGGACGAAGCGCAGTTCGACGAGAATTCGTCGAAGGAAGTCTTCAAGGAGAAGCGCCGGGAGCCCGGGAAGATCCTGCGGCGGGCCGAAAATGAACTGGCGGCCGTCGCCACCCAACTCGACGAGGCCGATGCCCGCAGCCTGAAGTTCCTGGCAGACCGCAAGATCGCGGCGGCCCAGACCGGCGGCGGAGAGACTGCCGCGACGACCGATTCCCCTCCGCTGCCGACCGGCTCCGCGCTGCTGACACACCTGGAGCAGCTCCGCACCGGCGTGACCGACGCCGCCGCCAAGCTCCTCGGGCTCAAGAGCGTGGCCACCGCGTTCGCCGGAGGCACGCGGGCAGCGGCGATCTTGCTGCCGGTTCTGCTGGGGATCGCCGCTGGAGCGGCGGCCCTCTTTCTCGCCCCGGGCAGCTTCTCCGAGGCGCTTGTCACCAAGCTCGCTGCGGCTGCTGCGGCACTGGTCGTCGTCGCGGGTGCGGGCGCAGGGCTGGGATTCTGGCTGATCAGCCGGATGCAGAAGACCGCCGGCGCACAGGCGGTGGCGTTGCGGGCCCAACTGATCCGATCGATCGAAGACGCGCGGCGGTGCCTCGCTGCGGGCGCCGGCTACATCAAGGCGCGCCACGACGCCCAGCTGGCCAAGCTCGACGCCACGTTCGCCGAAGAGACGAAACAGCGAACACTCAAGGCCGAGGCGGATCTCACCGCCTCCACCGAGAAACGCAACAAGCTCCTCGCCGACCTGGAGTCGAAATACACCGAGGCCGTCGACAAGATCGAGAAGAAGCGTGCTTCCACGCGGGAGGCCGCCGAACAGAAATACCCGGCACGGCTCCAATCGCTCACCACGACCCGCACGGAATACCTGGACACGGTCGCCCGCAATCGCGACGAGCGGCTCGCCGCCGCCGACCGCCGCCGCGACGACCGCTGGCGGGAGATGACCGACGCCTGGCGGACCGTCCGCACCGAGACCGCCGCCGTCTACGACGACGCCAATCGCATCGACGCCGCCGCCTTCCGCCCCTGGGAGCAACTGGCCACTGAAGAGTGCCCCCTGCCGACGGTGTCGCCGCCGGGCCTGCGGTTCGGACAGCTCGAAATGTCGCTCGAAAGGCTGCCCGGGGGCGTGTCGTCGCGGCCGGAGTTCAACGCCTTCGGACCGGTCGCCTGGACGCAGCCCGCGACCGTCCCCTTTCCCGTCGAGGCGTCGCTGCTGATCAAGACGACCGGCGACCAAAAGGAGGTCGCCTCCGAGATGATGCAGGCACTCATGCTGCGGATCGCCAGCGGCGTGCCGGCGGGGCAGACCCGCTTCACGATCATCGATCCGCTCGGCCTCGGCAAGCAGTACGCCGGGTTCATGCACCTCGCCGACTACGACGAACTGCTCGTCACGAGCCGGATCTGGACGGAGCCACCACAGATCGAACAGTGCCTGGCCGACATCACCGAGCAGATCGAACTGGTGATCCAGAAATACCTCCGCAACGAATACGAATCGATCGGCGACTACAACGCCGACGCCGAGGTGCCCGAGCCCTATCGCTTTGTCGTGGTGGCGAACTTCCCGGCCAACTTCACCGAAACGAGCGCCCGCCGGCTGGCGAGCATCGCCGCCTCGGGCGCGCGGTGCGGCGTCTACACGATCGTCTCGGTCGACACGTCGCAGCACATGCCGTCGAACTTCAGCCTGGCCGACCTCGAGAAGCATGCGACCACGCTCCTGCTCAAGGACGGCGTCTACACCTGGAGCGACCCCGAGTTCGGCAAGTGGCCGCTCACCGTCGAGCAGCCACCGTCGGACGAGGTCTTCACGCAGGTCATCCAGCGGGTGGGCAAGGCGGCCAAGGCGGCCAAGCGCGTGGAGGTGCCCTTCGACCGCGTGGCGCCGAAGGAAGAGGAGTGGTGGACGGGCAGCACGGCGAGCGAGGTGCTCGCGCCGCTGGGGCCCGCGGGCGCCAAGAAGCTGCAGTACATGAAGCTCGGCAAGGGCACGAGCCAGCACGCGCTGATCGCCGGCAAGACGGGCTCCGGCAAGTCGACGCTCATGCACGCGTTGATCACGAGCCTGGCCCTCAACTACAGCCCCAACGAGATCCAGTTCTATCTGATCGACTTCAAGAAGGGCGTCGAGTTCAAGCTCTACGACCACTACAAACTGCCGCACGCGCGGGTGATCGCCATCGAGAGCGAGCGGGAGTTCGGCCTCTCGGTGCTCGAGCAGCTCGACCGCGAACTGAAGCGCCGCGGCGACCTGTTCCGCGAGTTCGCCGTGCAGGATGTCGCCGGCTTCCGCCAATCGGGCAACGGCGAGCCGATGCCCCGCATCCTGCTGATCATCGACGAGTTTCAGGAAATCTTCGTCGAGGATGACAAGATCGCTCAGGATGCCTCTCTCATCCTGGACCGCCTCGTCCGCCAGGGCCGTGCCTTCGGCATGCACGTGCTGCTCGGCTCCCAGACACTCGGCGGCTCCTACAGCCTGCCCCGGGCCACGATGGGGCAGATGGCCGTCCGCATCGCGCTGCAGTGCAACGAGGCCGACTCCAGCCTCATTCTCAGCGAAGACAACACCGCCGCCCGGCTGCTGACCCGCCCGGGCGAGGCGATCTACAACGACGCCAACGGCATGGTCGCCGGCAATAATCCGTTTCAGGTCGTGTTCCTCAACGACGAACGCCGGGAACGCTACCTCGGCGCCCTGCGGCGGCTGGCCGACCGGCGGACCGACATCCCCGCGCTGCCCCGCATGGTGTTCGACGGCAACGAGGCGGCCGACCCGGCCGGCAACGCCATGCTGGCCGAACTGCTCGGCCACGGCACCGTGGGGGGCAAGTCGCAGACGCCGCCTCTGGCCTGGCTGGGCGACGCCATCGCCATCAAGGACCCGACGGCCGCCATTTTCCGCCGTCAGGGCGGCGCCAACCTGCTCATCGTGGGTCAGCGGGAGGATCTGGGCGTGAGCCTGCTGGCGATGTCGATCGTGAGCCTGGCTGCTGCGCATGATCCGCATCAAGGCGGCGGACTGGGTCGAGCCGCACGGTTCGTGGTGTTCGAGCCCGCGATTGCCGAGGAGAAGCCGGATATCCTGCTGGCAAACATCGCTCCCTCGCTGCCGCACGAGACCGAGCTCGTGGGGCGGCTCGGCGTGGGCGATGCGATCCAACGGCTCGCCGACGAGGTGCGGCGGCGGATCGACGAGCAGGTGCTCGACGGCGAGGCGGTCTACGTGATCATCCGCGACCTGGCCCGCTTCCGCGAGTTGCGGCGGAACGAAGCCGACTTCGGCTATTCGTCGTTCGGCGGGGAGCAGAAGGCGACCCCCGCGCAGAACCTGGTGGCCCTGCTGAAGGACGGGCCGCCGGTGGGGGTGCACGTGCTGATCTGGTGCGACTCGCTCACCAATCTCCAGCGAACGTTCGAGCGGGGCACGCTCAAGGAATTCGAACTCCGCGTGCTCTTCCAGATGAGCGGCTCCGATTCCAGCCAGTTGGTCGACAGCCCCGCAGCCGTGAAGCTGGGGCCGCAGCGGGCCCTCTTCATCCACGAGGAAACCGGCACGCTCGAGAAGTTCCGCCCCTATGCCTTCCCGGGAGGCGAGTGGCTGGCCGGGGTGGCGACTGCGATGCGGGCACGGCCGCAAGGCACACCTGTGGAGCGACCGGTGGGCACACCGTCGGCAGCAACGCCGAACCCGGCCGCCGCCCCGGGCGGCGATTTCGGGTTCACGGGCACACTCGGCGGCGGCTTCGGCGGCGATGAGTTCAACTTCGCCAAGTTTCTCGACGATCCGCCCGCCGACGGCTCGCCCCCCGACGACGCGAAGCAGTAGCGGAACCAAGCCGCCGGGGGCCCGGATACGCTTCGCGGCCCCCAGGATTGCAGCCGGCGGAGAGACGTTGCTTTTCGTTCGCTCGTCACCTAAAGTGCCAGGGTTGGTTTGAGACGACGCTATTCGTTGCGTGTGGGCCGAAAGGCCATTGCCGCGGCTTCTTTATCCTCGCCTTTACCCGCTGGCGGGCTGCCACTTTCTGGCCCTTTCGACGTGACCCCGAAAGCATCTTTGGGTCATCGGTAGGAGTTTGTGTGTCATGGGCAAGAAACTTTATGTCGGAAACCTCGCATACAGCGTGACGAGCGAGGCGTTGGAGCAGATGTTCCTTGAATTCGGAACCGTCGTCAGCGCGCAGGTCATCCAGGATCGCGACACTGGTCGCAGCAAGGGCTTCGGCTTCGTGGAGATGCAGGCCGACGACGCTGCGCAGCGGGCGATCAGCGGCATGCACGAGAAGGAATTCGACGGTCGGCCTCTGACCGTCAATGAGGCCAAGCCGCGCGAGAGCAGCGGCGGTCGTGGTGGTTATGGCGGCGGCGGCGGTGGTCGCCGATTCTAAGCCGTACCAACGAAACGCTTTTCCAGGGCCGGAGGGTGTCGCAAGACGCCCTCCGGCCTTGCTGTTGCCTTCCCCCCGATGGGGATACCAATGCGGTGCCAGCAGCGCTTCATTTGTCGTGGGGCCGGCGGCCGACTCGGACGGTGATCCTCTGCTGCTGGCCGTCGCGGATGATCTCCAGCGGCACCTCCGCCCCGACAGGCGCCCGCGTGAGCAAGAGCACGAGCGTCGCGGGTTCGGTGATATCCTCGCCGTCGAAGGCGAGCACCACGTCGCCCGGCTTGACCCCGGCCTCCGCGGCCGGCGACTTGGGTTCGACGGCGGCCACGGCCGCGCCCGGTCCGCCAGCAAGGCCCGGCGGCAACTCCCGAAGCGCCATCCCCAGGTAGCCGCGTTCCACGTGCCCCGTCGTGCGGATCTCGTTGCACACCCGACGGGCCGTGTTGCTCGGGATCGCGAAGCCGATGCCGCGAAACCCCTTGCCAACGATCGCCGTCGTGATCCCCATCACGTGGCCATGCACATCGACGAGCGGGCCGCCCGAATTGCCCGGATTGATCGAGGCGTCGGTCTGCAGGAACTCCTGGAAGGGATTGTCCACCACGCCCCGCCGGCCCACAGCACTGACGATCCCGTAGGTGATCGTCCGGTCGAGGCCGAACGGATTGCCGATCGCCCACACCATCTCGCCCACCTCGGCGGTGTCGCTGTCGGCCCAGTCGGCCTTCGGCAGATCCTTGGCGTCGATCCGCAGCACGGCCAGGTCGGTGGCGGCGTCGGCGCCCAGGAGATCGGCCTTGAACCGGCGGCCGTCGGCCAACGCGACGTCGATCTCGTCGCTCTGGGCGACGACGTGGTAGTTGGTGAGGATCACACCGTCGGCCTCGACGATCACGCCTGAGCCCACCGATTCGTCGGTGGCACCGGTGGGCATCTCCCCGCGAAGCGCTGCGATCTCGTCGGCCAGCGTGTGCACCCGCTTCTTCGACGTCACGTTCACCACGGCCGGGCCGATGACCCGCGCGAGCGTCGTGAACATCTTGCCCACCGACTTCAACTCCGCGCCGGTTGCCGCATCGCGGATCGCCGCGAGTTCGGCCCGCGTCTTCGCATATTGGATCCGGCCGGCCAGCGACGGCCAGACGATGAGACCCACGAGCGTGACGAGCCCGGCAAACAGGACGAGCGTCCGCCAGGTGGCGGCGCGGCCCGGGTCATGGGGCTGGCCGGGCTCGATGATCGAACTCATGAAGTGGCATTCCGGGATGCGAGCGTCCGTCGCACGAGATCGACGGCAGTCTTTGCCGCACGCGACAGGGCCAACGTGGGGCCACCCCCCAGCATATGCTCGATCTGCTCGACGTGCTGCCCGTCGGAAAGCGCGATCGCCACCACGCTGCGGCCGTCGGGCCCCGGTCGGGCTGCGCCGACCGCGAGACCGAGCGCCGCTCCGAAGTCGGTCCGGGCCCGCTCGGCAAGCGTTCTGACGCCGGCCGCCGACTCCGGCTCGATCCCCGGGGCCGCCGCGGCCGGCAGCACCATGCCGCCGCAGTAGGCGGCCGCGGATGGAGCGTGGGCCTGCCTTCGCGCCTCGGCCTGCGCCAGGGCTGCGGCCACGCGGCCCGCGGTGCCAACCTCTATCGTGGCGAGCGTCTGCCCTGCGCCGGCCACAACTCGCACGGCGGCATCCTCCACCTCGTCGTCATCGCCGCCGTAGACATGGGCCCCGAGACACTCCCGGATCGTCTGCTCCGTCGGGGCGATCTTCGCCAGGCACTCCGCCTCGTCGCGGCCGTGAGCCACGATCCGCAGCGTGATCGTGGCCTCGTGGGCGGTGATGCCGACGAGCGGATCACGGCCACGGCGGATCAGGTCGGGCAGCATAGCCTCGATCGCGCTCTCCCCCGCCCCGAAGCACTTGATCCGCCGGTGCACGAACACTCCGGCGTCGGGCAGCATCGCCACGAGTGCGCTGGCGACGGTGCCCGCCCACATCAATCGCATCTCAGACGGTACGCCAGGCAGCGCGATGATGCGGCTCGTACGGCCATCGGGCCGCGGGATGTCGAGATCGATGCCAGGCGCGGTGCCGTCTGGGTTGGGAATGATCCGACTGCCACGCGGAAACATCGCCTGGCGTCGGTTGCTCTCCGGCATCGCCGTGCCTCGTCTGGCAAACCGCGATTCCACGGCCTCGAGCGCCGTCGCCGAAAGTTCGAGTGGCTCGCCGGCGACCGCCGCCAACACGTCCCTCGTGAGATCATCGGCCGTGGGCCCCAGCCCGCCGGTCGCCACCACGAGGTCACATCGCGCGGCCGCGATGCGAAAGGCTTCGATGCCGGCCTCGAGAGTATCGCAGACGGTGGTGTGAAAGAGCACCGGGATGCCGAGCAGGCCCAGCTCCGTGGAGATCCACTGGCTGTTCGTGTCGAGCCGCTGGCCGGTGGTGAGTTCGTCGCCGATCGCGATCACTTCTGCATCCATATGCCTTCGTATACCCCACGCACCGCCGGCTGCACAGGCCCGGGCTGGTCGAATGCCGGCCGGCCGGCGACAATGGCCCCATGAAGCTTGGACTCCTAGGCATCGACGCCCGAATCGCGGAGGTGGTGGCAGCCGCCGCCACGCGGGGCGACACGATCGCGATCGGCTGCGACCTGCCGACCACCGGCCCCCTGGCCAGGGTAGTGGCCGCCGACGTGCCCCGCGACTCGTCCTGGGAGAGCCTGATCGATCCGCGGATCTGCGATGCCGTGCTGGTTGGCGGCGACGGCTGGAACGATGCCCGGGCCGACGGTGTGCGGGCGCTCGTGCAGGCGGGCCGCACGCTTTTGCTCTCCCATCCGCTCACGCTGTCGATGCTCTGGGCCTACGAACTCGACATGATCCGCATCGATTCGGCAGCCAGGCTGATCCCCTTCCTGCCCGATCGGCTGCACCCCTTCATCCGCCGGCTCCAGGAGAGGATCGAGGCGGGCCTCGCTGGCGCAAGCCCGCTGGGGTCGGTCGAGACAATCACGATGGAGCGACGGCTGGTCGACCGGTCGCGGGATGGAGTGCTTCGGGCGCTGGCCGTCGATGCCGACCTCGTCCGAGTGCTGGCGGGCGATCCCTCCCGGCTCTCCACGCTCGGCACGGCCGACGCCGACGCCGCCTGGAGCACGCTGGCCGTCGGCTTCACCGGGCCCTCCCAGGTGCCCGTGCGGTGGCAGGTGGTCCGCGGCGACCGGCCGGGCCTGCGGATCATGCTCGTGCATACCCAGGGCTCGTGTGCCGTCGATATTCCGGACGAGTCCCTCGACGGAGCCGGCCGCCCTATTGGTGCGCCGTGGACCTGGACCGGCGATCCCGCCGAAACGCTGGCGTTCGACCGCGGCGCCGTGATGCTCGACCTGCTGCATGACCACCGGCAGCCCACAACGGTCGCCCCGGCGGCCTGGTCCGACGCGGCCCGGGCCATCGAACTGGCCGAGACCGTGCCCCGCAGCCTCGCCAAAGGCCGGGCGATCGACCTCCACCAGGAGGAGTTTTCCGAGTTGGGCACGTTCCGTGGCACCATGGCCTCGCTCGGCTGCGGCCTGGTGCTGGCGGCTCTGATGCTGCTCGTTCTGGCGACCCTCGTGGGCGGCATCGCCCGCGAGGCAGGCTGGGAATGGGGCGAGCGGATCGCAGGCATCTGGCCGCAGGTCGTGCTCGCTGTTCTCGGACTGTTTCTCGCCCTGCAGGTCCTGCCACTCCTGATCGGGGACGGCCAGTCCGGAGCCACAAAGCACCCCCCCGGCAAGGGGCCGCAGGCTCCGCCGCCCGGGCGTGAGTAATTTTCGGCGGCCCGTCATGAAAGCGCAGACGCGGCCACGACCCTTGCCACGGGCAACCGTCTGGGAAAGCTATGCCGACCCGTGGCGCGGGCGGTGGACCGGCTGCCACAGGCGTCCGATTCAGAGTCTTGCAGGGGGGACGTCAGCCCGAAGGGCAGATCCCGACTGCCGATGCGATGACCGCAGCGTGGACTGATCGACCGCCCGCGTGGGCCGATCAGCATTGGGGCTTTGGGGAGTCTGGCTTGATGCGCTGTTCGTGGACCTTCCTGCCGGCCGTTGCCCTGCTGTTTGTGGTCGCCACGGCGGGAACGGCTGGAGCCGTTGAAGGCCGGCGGACCGCGATCGTCAAGGCCATCGAGTCCACCCGCGACAGCGTGGTCAACATCCACGGCCAGAAGTTCGTGCCCAACGCGGATGAAGAGGGGGCGGGCGAACTGAAGCGGGTGAACGGCATGGGAACCGGCGTCGTCGTCGATGCCCGCGGCTACGTCGTCACCAACTACCACGTGGTCGAGGGCGTCCGCAGGATCGAGGTCACGCTCGCCTCCGGCAAGACCACGTCGGCGTCGCTCGTCTCGCACGATCCGCGGACCGACCTCGCCGTCATCAAAGTGGAGCACGACGGGCCCCTGCCGGTGATCACGATCGGCACCTCATCCGACCTCATGATCGGCGAAACGGTGCTGGCCCTCGGCAACGCCTACGGCTACGAGCACACGGTGACCCGCGGCATCGTGTCGGCCCTCCACCGGGACGTGGAAGTGAGCCGCACGCAACGCTACGACGACCTCATCCAGACCGACGCCAGCATCAACCCGGGCAACTCCGGCGGCCCGCTGCTCAACATCAACGGCGAAATGATCGGCGTCAACGTGGCGGTGCGGGCAGGCGCCCAGGGCATCGGCTTCGCGATCCCCGTCGACAGGGTGCTGGAAGTGGTCGCCACGCTCCTGTCGGTCGAACGCGTGGACCGCACCTGGCACGGCATCGTGGCACGCACCGACGGACCGCGGGGCGTGATCGTCGAGGCGGTGCACCGCCAGAGCCCCGCCGAGACCGTGGGCGTGAAGGCCGGTGATGTGATCACGCAGATCGGCGAAGTGTCGGTCTCCCGCCCGCTCGACATCGAGCGCGGCCTGCTCGGTCACCGGGCAGGAGACAGCGTGTCGGTGACGGTGATGCGGGCCGGCGCGGAGGAGAAACTCGACCTCTCGCTGGCGGCGCGGCGGGATGCGATCCCTGTCGAAGAACGCTGCTGGGCCGACATCGGCCTGCGGGTGGAATCGATGCCGGCGGCCAAGGTGCAGCGGCTCCAGTCGCGGTATCGTGGCGGCCTGATGGTGAGCGAGGTCCGGGCAGGCGGGCCGGCCGACGAGCAGGGCATCCGGGTGGGTGACATCCTGGTCGGCCTGCATGTCTGGGAAACGATCGCGCCCGACAACATCTCTTACATCCTCGACAAGGCCGAGGAGGAGCACCTGAACCCGATCAAGTTCTACGTGCTCCGTGGCCGCGAGACACTCTTCGGGCACCTCGTCTCCGAGACGATCCGCCGCTGAGCGGCCCTGCCGCTCCTGGCCGCGCAGGTCTTTCGGACTATCATAAATGCAGACAGCCCTGGAGCGACCAGCGGCTGGAGGCCCGGCGGGGCCGATTTCAGCGTGGACGTCACCGTCTGAGGAGGCCGTCATGATCAGCACCCGCAACGACTCGAACAAGCTCGAGGAAGTCGTGAAGCTCTGCCACAACGCGATCGCGAAGCAGGCGGAGCAAAACGCCAAAGGCGGCTTCGGCCTCGACGATTACACCGATGGACGCATCGTGGGCGGTGCGAGCCTGGCACGCAACATCCTCCGGCTCCTTGGCCGCGGATAGGATCGCGTGCGACGCCTACTCTCCAATCCGTGAGAGAAGGAAGGCACCCCGGGTATGGCGCTCCACGAGCCGCCTTCGCGACTTCCTGCATCCCGCTGCCAGACGCCAGGACGGGCCATGGATCGCTTGTCCCAACGCCCGTTAGAATGCCGTCGTGGAAACTGAATTCGTCAACTGGCTGCTCGACCGTATTCCGCCCGACCCGCGGCTGGAGGTTCCTCCCGGCGACGACGCAGCCGTGCTACGGCCGCCCGCCATGCGGCGGACGGTCGTCACCGTCGACATGCTCACCGAGGGCGTCGACTTCATTCTCGGCGCCGACTGTCCGCCGCGGGCGGTCGGCCACAAGGCCGTGGCCGTGAGCCTGAGCGATCTGGCGGCGATGGGCGCGCGGCCCGAGGCGGTGTTCGTCGCCGTCTGCCTGCCGCAGAAAAGCGGAGACGCGATCGCGCACGGGCTCCTCGAAGGCATCCAGGCGATCACGGCCGAGCATGGCTGCACGCTGGCCGGCGGCGATACGAACTCTTGGGACGGGCCGCTCGTCGTGAGCGTGACAGCGATCGGCAGCGTGCCGCCGGGCCGGGC
Organism: Pirellulales bacterium; assembly: GCA_044236455.1. Lineage (GTDB taxonomy): Bacteria > Planctomycetota > Planctomycetia > Pirellulales > UBA1268 > CAMCQY01. The sequence continues at coordinate 7,654 of JBIIGJ010000004.1, read as the reverse complement.
CTGGCGGCGCGACGGCGCGAGGCCCGGCGACCTGCTCTTGGTCACGGGGGCCTGCGGGGGCAGCCTGCTGGGCCGCCATCTCGCCGTGGAGCCGCGGTGCCGCGAGGCCCTGGCAATCGCCGAGCGTTTCACCGTGCATGCCGCCATCGACGTCAGCGACGGCCTCTCCCTCGACCTCTCACGGATGATGCAGGCAAGCGCGACCGGTGCCGTCGTGCGGCTGGCCGACGTGCCGATCCACGCCGATGCCCGGCGGATGAGCCTTCTGCCCGGAGATAAAAACACGCCGCTCGACCATGCCCTCTCCGACGGCGAGGATTTCGAGCTCATTCTCGCCATGCCGCCCGACGCGGCGCATGCCCTCGTGGCGGCCGCGGGCAAGGCCCCGCTCGATCTGCCACTCACGATCATCGGCGAAGTGACGGCCGAGCCGGGACTCGTTGCCGAGGATACGCATGGCGCACGCACCGCACTCGCACCACGGGGCTACGTCCATGCATTCAACAGCTGACGGCGACGTGCCGCCGAAGGTCGCGCCAACGCTGACCGTAGCGGTGCCAGACGAGGCCGCCCTCGCGCCGCTCGCCCGGCGACTCACCGCCGCGCTCCCGCCCCGCGCCTTCGTCGCGCTCGAGGGGGATCTCGGCGCGGGCAAGACGACGTTCGCGAAGGCCGTCGCCGCGGCCATGGGCATCGACCCGGCTGAAGTAGTGAGCCCGACCTTCGGACTGATCCACGTTCACGATGTGCCCGCCGCCCGCGACGCGCCGACGCGAGAAGTGCCCGAGCGGCTTGTGCATGCCGATCTCTACCGTCTCTCGGGCGCGGGCGACCTGGCAGAGATCGGCTGGGAGGATGCGACCGCCGGTCCCTGCTGGGTGTTCGTCGAATGGCCATCGCGGATTGCCGACGCTCTGCCAGCCGACCGGCTCGACATCGTGATCAGCATCGATTCGGAAAACGGCCGCACGTTCCGATTCACGCCGCACGGCGATTTCACGCTGATGTCATGGTGACTCCGCATGGCATCCTGCCATGCAATCCGCGAGGGCGGGCTCCCCGAACACCGAAGCGTGTTCGGGGAGCCCGCCCGGCATTCCTTGACACCCGCTATGATTTCCCCCACCGCACCCCGCGAGAAAATCCCATGCGACTCCACACCCCCACCTCCCTGCTCTGCGTCGTCGACATCCAGGCGCGGCTGCTCCCTGCGATTCCCACGAGCCCGCAGGTGGTCGCCATGGCCGGCCGTCTCGCCGACGCGGCGGCGCTGCTCGGCGTGCGCAGCGTGCTCACGGAGCAGTATCCGAAAGGGCTCGGCCCCACGCCGCCCGAACTCGCGGCGAAGCTCCCGCCGGCCCTGTCGAAGATGGCTTTCAGCTGCTGCGGCAGCGAGGCCTTCACGCAGTCCCTCGCCGCCGACATCGAGGCGGTGGTGCTCTGCGGCCTCGAAACCCACGTCTGCATCGCGCAGACCGCGCTCGACCTGCTCGCCCGTGGGCTGACGGTCTTTGTCGCCGTCGATGCCGTCGGCTCACGGCACCCGCTCGACCACGAGATCGCGTTGCGGCGGCTCGAATCCTCTGGCGCGATCCTCACCACCACCGAGGCCGTCCTCTTCGAATGGTGCCGCTCCGCCGAGCATCCGCAGTTTCAGGCAGTCCGTAAGCTCGTGCTGGCCGAGCGGGCTTGATCACGGTGACGGAATCGACGGGATCGCCTGACCGCCAGCAGCATCGACCGTATCCTCCGGCGCTACCGTGAGATCGAGCGGACCGGCGGATTCGGCTGCGGCCGGATCCGCCGCGAGCGTCTTGAGCCTCGCGATCTTCGCCGCCGCCAGGGGCTCGCCCTGAGCCTCGCGGCCGGGCGCCGACCCAAACACGATCGTCCGCGGCGGCGGGCCGATGAGTTCCCACCGTCTCAGTCCAGGCTTCCCCGCGGGCCGACACTCCGTGAAGCCGAGCTGCTGCCATTCGGGACCAACCACGAGGGCCACCGCCGCTCCCTCTTCCACGAGCGGATCGCCCCACGGCGAGCCCTCCGGCCCCTGTGGGCTCGAGTCGATGCCGGTGATCCGCGGATAGACCGCCGCCGACTCGGCCGTGAAGTCGGCGCTTGGCAGAACGACGCCGTCAGCGTCGATGGCCAGAAGCCCTCCCTTCACGCCCACCATGGCCACGGGCTCGCGGCACTGCACCTCCACCGTCGCGGCGGCGGGATGCCGCAGGCTCACGTCCACGACCAGCTTCACCCAGGGATGCATCTCGAAGGCGCGGGCCAGTCGCCGCGACAGCTCGGGATCGTCGAGGGGCAGGCCGCCGTCGAGACTCGCATTCCGGAGGGCTTCGGCCCGAAGATCGGCCCGCACCCAGGGCGCCACGCCCCGCAGCTCCACCGCGTCGGGCATCAGGATCACATCGGGATGCGACCGCGCCGATTCCGACACCCGCGACCAGATCGTCCAGCCCGCGAACACCGCCGCGGCGACCACAGCGACCGCACCGATGCCAGCCCGATGCTCGGCCATGAACCGTCCGATGCCGCCGCTTTCCGGCTCTTCGACGGGAAACGGTCGGCCGCGACGCGGAGGGGCACCCATGTCACCGCCCCTTTCACCAGACTTCGATCTGCGGCGTGAGTTCCACTCCCAGCCGCTCGCGAACCTTGGCCCGCACCAGTTCGATCAGCGCCCGCACGTCGTCGCTCGGGCACTTGGAAGAAGCCACCACGTAATTGGCGTGGGGCGCGTAGACGGAGGCCTCGCCGACCCGCAGGTCGCGGCCGCCAGCCTGCACCACCAGCGACTCGGCGGAACTGCCATTGGGGTCCTTGAACATCATCGCGACGGACCGGGTTCCGGAAGGCTGCTCGGAGCGGGCCACGATCCATTGCTTCTGCATCCGCTTCGTGAGCCGCTCAGGATCTTCCTCGTCGAGTTCGAGCTTGCAGCCGATGATGATGCAATCGTCGAGATTGCTCCACCGCGACTCGAAGGCCAGCTTCGCCCCCGTGCGGGTCTCGGTCGTGCCGTCGGGCAGCATGACGCTCACCTCCCGCACGCACTCGCCGATGTCGCCGCCGTGACCGCCGGCATTGCCCACGAGCGCCCCGCCGACCGTGCCAGGGATGCCCACGAGCGTCTCCAGGCCCGAGAGCCCGGCCTGCACAGCCGCGGAGACCACGTGCACGAGTTTGGCACCGGCGCCCGCGCGGAGCATGGGCCGCTCGACCTGAATACTCGAGAACGCGGGAGCTGAGAGCCGCACGACCAGGCCGGCAAAACCGGCCGAGGGCACCAGGATGTTCGAGCCGCCGCCGATCACGCGGAGCGGTATTCGCTGCGCGTGGCAGCGCGAGACGAGCCGCGACAGCGCGTCGACATCGACCGGTTCACAGAAATATCCGGCCTCGCCACCGATGCCCAGCCACATGTGATGCGACAGCGGCTCACGGCAGGAGACTGCCAGCCCGAGATCGTCGAACGGCGTGCCGCCGCGATGTGCGTCGGAAGGCAGGGCATCAACCGCCGTGCCGTTGTGGTGAGACTTCATGAAAAGCACCTGTGTCAGTCGTTCAGCCCGGGGGCCTGATCATTGCCCGAAGGCGGTATTCTGGCCCAAGCGACCGGGCGGCGTCCATCCGGGGCCGCCAGCGGCACGCTCACGCGGCCCGCCGATGCGACACAAACGGCTGCGGAACATGGGCCAGTTGCAGCCAGCCGTCGACCACCGCCGCCAGCGGGAGCGGATCGCCGTCCGGATCGATGGGGCTCTGGCCGCCGCCGGACACGTCGCCGAGCACGATCAGGCAGTCCTGCTCGCCCAGCGACGACAGCAGCCGGTCGATCCGGGCATAGGCCATCACATCGGCCGCCCTGCCGAGTTCGTCCATGAGCGTGGGGGGCACGACGAGGCAGTCGTCGGCCCACCGCATGGCCCGGCGGTTGAACGTGGCGGCCATCGCCCCCTCGGCCTCCCGCCCGTCATCGCCGGCTGGAACAGCATCCGCCACCAGTCGTTCGGCGCAGGCCGTCTCCGCCAGCACCACGAGCCGACCAGGAGTGAGGCGGCGGAGTCCGGCGAGGGTCGCAGCGACCGCGTGCCCGCTGGTGGGGTGATCGACGAAGACGGCATGGTCTTGGCCGCGGTCGATTCTCTCCATGCGTCCCGCCACGCTGCCGCAGGCCTCGACGCCCCGCACGATCCGCTCCAACGGCACGCGGTAGCGGAGTCCGATGGCGACCGCCAGCAGGCTGTCACGGACGAACGACGCCAACGGCGTGGAGACCGCCACCGGCATCGAGTGGCCACCTGCCTGCACGAGAAATGTCTGGCCGTGGAGCGACCGTTCGACGGGCGTGGCGTTGACGTCGGCAGCCACCGTGAGCCCGGCGGTGATGACACCGCCGCGGCCTGCTGTCGCCGTGTGTCGCTCGATCAAGCGAGCGACACGGTCATCGTCGGCGGTGGCGACGAGCATGCCATCCGGGGCGAGGCAGTCAAGGATCCTCGCCTTCACGGCATGGTAGGCGGCTGTCGTGCCATGAATGTCGAGATGCGCCGCGCCGAGGTTCGTGACCGCGACGGTGTCGCAATCGATCCCCGCCAGGCAGTCGGCCGCGAGCATCGCGCTCGACACCTCGACCAGCGCGTGCGTGCAGCCGTCCTCGCCGAGCCTGCGCAGCCAGTCGGCGAGCACCCCTGGACGGGTCAGGTCGGCTGCCACCGGCTCCGTGGCGTCGGCCGTGAGGCAGCCGAGATCCGACAACACGCCCACGCGGAGGCCAGCCTCGGCGAGCACCGCAGCGGCCAGCCACGCGGTGGTCGTCTTGCCGCTGGTGCCGGTGATGGCGATCACCCGCAAGTGTTTGGCCGGGTCTCCGGCGAAACCGTGTTCGAGCCGCGCCAGCGCCCAGCTGCTCTCCCGCACGATGCACAGCGGCGTGCCGAAGGTCGGGATCATGCGCTCCGCCACCACGCCGGCCACGCCCCGGGCGAGGGCCCGTTCGACGTCGTCGTGGCCGTCGCCGTCGGCGGTGAGCCTGGCCACGAACACATCCCCTGGTCGGCAGCGGTCGGGATCGTCGGAGCAGCCGGTGGCGACAATGTCGTCACAGGCGAAGAAGATGGCGTCGGGCAGCACCTCCGAGAGCGTGATGCCGCGGGCTGTCTCCCGGCCGACCCGGCTGCGGCGAGCGCCGCGACGCTTGCCATCGTCATCGTGATCGCCAAGCCTCTTGTCACCCATGCCGGCCTCCTGCCTGCGGCCACCGCGAACCAATGCGTGCTGGTTCAGCACGAGTCGCGTGGGCCTGTGGAAACACTGCCACGTTCATCCTTGAACATGACTGGGGGCAAATTGTCCGCGGGGTTCCAAACCGGTCAAGGTCGGCTTCCGTCAGGCAAAAAGACCTCTTCGCAGTCAACCCAGCTTGCCGCCGCGGCTGCCGGCGTGGGACGATAGGGAAGATGACCATGACTTCACACGCTTCCACGATCGACTTTTCTCTGGCCGCTGTCACCCGCCGGCGGGCGTTGTGGATCGGGTCGGCTGCGGGATTGGAACTGGGCATGGCCCGCACCGCGATCGGGGCCTTGGCCGACGTGACCGATGCCGAGAGCCCGCAGGCAGCGGCAACCGCAGCCAGTGCCGCTGACGTGGCCCAGGTCACGCCGTTGTTTGCGGTGCTGGCCGCGGACAGGCCGGGCCGGTTCACGCCTGCCGACGCCCTGCTGCTCTCGCGAACGTGGCCGCTGATGCCGATCGTCTCGGTGGCGTCGAGCCTGGTGGACGGCCGGCGGCGGAGTGGGCCGCAGCTTCCCGGCATCGAGGAGGTGCCCTGGCACGACCTGCCCGGTCGATGCGGCTGGTGGCTGGCGGCCTTCGAGGCGGGCCTGCCCACGAGCCTTGGCCTGCCCGCGACGGCCCGCCGCGAGGAACGACTGCTCGAATCGATCGGTGGCATCAGAGCCAGTGACCCCGCAGCCCATCACGGTCACGGAGTGCACATGCCTGGGGCCTGCGGCGACGTATCTGTGGCCGCGATACAAACCGACGATCTCGATGGGCTTTGCGACCTGCTAGCCCTCGCCGGCCACCGGGTCGTCAACCGGCAGGTCGGCCGGCCGCGGCTGGATGAAACAGCCCCTACGCTGATCTGGGATGTTCGCGATCTGGCGGGCCCCGACCTGGAGTGGCTGCGGCTGTTGGCGGCCAACCGGCCGGGCCTGTTCATCGTGATCCTCGACAGTTTCCCCCGGGGCGACAGCGTGCTGGCGGCGATGCGGGCCGGGGCCGCCGCCGTACTGGGCCGGCCGGTGTCGCTGGAGGCTTTAGCGGGCACACTCCTGCAAAAACGGCTTGGAAAACCCAGTCATGCCGGCCTTGGCCGGGCTGCCGGCGGCCGCTAGCATCCCCGCCTTGAACCGTCACCTCCCCATCCCGCCGCCGAGCCCGTCGTCACCCCTGGTGGCGACCGCGGTCATCTTTTTGATCGCAGGCGGTGCGGTCGCCGGCTGTGCTCATCTGGCGGCCGCCCCGGGCTGGACTACAGCCACGATGCAGAAGGTAGCGCCGTTGCCGTGGTCGGCCGCGGACGGTCTGCCGTCCCGCTCGGAGATCGTCGCTGGGCAGCTCGTGATCCACACCGACTTTCCGCTGGCCGAGCAGCACCGCATCGTCCGGGAGTTGGAGAGTCTCCGGGCGGATGTCAGCCAGCAGCTCGGCCTGCCGATCTCGGACGAACCTGTGCATCTCTATCTCTTTGAAAACAAGGATCGCTACGACGCCTTCGCGGCCCGGCAGTTTCCCGGCTTTCCGTCGCGGCGGGCCTTTTTCGTCGAGACCGACACGACCCTCTCCGTCTTCGCGGTCTGGCAGGACCGGATCGCCGAGGACCTGCGGCACGAGACGACGCACGGCTACGTGCATGCCGTCGTGCCGACGATTCCGCTCTGGCTCGACGAGGGCGTCGCCGAGTTCTTCGAGCTTCCGCGGAGCGAGCAGGGCGTGCACGCTGCGCATGTCGCCCATCTCTCCGGCCGGCTGCTCGAGGGCACGTGGCGGCCCGACATCGACAGGATGGAGGCTCTTGCCTCGGCCGGCGAACTGTCGCAGGACCACTACGCCGAGGCCTGGTGCTGGACGCACTGGCTGCTCAACACCACGCCCCAGCGTCGTCGGCTCCTGCAGGATTATCTCACCGACGTCCGACGCGACGTGAAGACAGCCCCGCTCTCCTCGCGGCTGCGGCATACGGAGGGGCTGAGCACCGACCTCGCCGCCACGCTCCGGGCGCACCTGGAATCGCTCGTCCCGCCGCCGAAGTGACCGGCCGGGCCGGATGACAAAATCCCCGCTCTAGCCATTGGTATTACAATGCTGGCGGATCCCGGAATTCGCCTGCCCACTTTCTTGCCCACCACCTTTTGGACCCCCTCCCCATGCGTGCCCCCGTCGCTCTAGCCCTGCCCCTCGTGGCCGCCCTCTTCTCCGTCGCCTGCCCATGGGTGGCCGCGGCCGAGCAGCCGCCGGCCGCACCGGTGGAATGGCTCTTCGACGGCACGACCTTCGCCGGCTGGAACGGCGACACAAAAAACACGTGGCGGATCGAAGACGGCGCGATCGTCGCGGGCAGCCCGACGGCGGCCGC